>NC_020504.1:1522052-1829213 GCF_000349325.1 Streptomyces davaonensis JCM 4913 | reverse complement strand
CCCACGCTCGGCGATCTGGAACCTGTGGCCGACGATGCCCTCGTACGAGGAAGGCCCGTCGGTCGGCTCCTCCGGCTCCAGGACGAGGTCGAGGACGTCCTCCTTCTCGCCGCGCAGCATCGCCAGGATGCGGTGCGAGGGCAGCTCGGTGAACGGCTCGGCGAAGTCGAAGTAGTCGGCGAACTTGGCGCCCGCCTCCTCCTTGCCGTCCTTCACCTTCGCGGCCAGCCGCCCGCGCACCCACATGCGCTCGCGCAGCTCGCCGATCAGGTCGGCGTCCTCGGAGAACCGCTCGGTGAGGATCGCGCGGGCGCCGTCGAGGGCGGCCTGCGGATCGGCGACGCCCTTGTCGGCGTCGACGAACGCGGCGGCAGCGGCGAGCGGCTCGACCGTCGGGTCGCCGAGCAGCCCCTCGGCGAGCGGTTCGAGCCCCGCCTCACGCGCGATCTGCGCCTTGGTCCGCCGCTTCGGCTTGTACGGCAGGTAGATGTCCTCCAGGCGCGCCTTGGTCTCCGCGCCGCGGATCTGCGCCTCCAGCTCGTCGGTGAGCTTGCCCTGCTCGCGCACGGACTCCAGGATCGCCGTCCGGCGCTCCTCCAGCTCCCGCAGATAGCGCAGCCGCTCCTCGATCGTGCGCAGTTGCGCGTCGTCGAGCATCTCGGTCGCTTCCTTGCGGTAGCGGGCGATGAAGGGCACCGTCGAACCGCCGTCGAGCAGCTCCACGGCAGCCTTCACCTGCCGCTCCCGTACGCCGAGCTCCTCGGCGATCCTGCCTTCGATGGATCCGGTTGCCATGGATCCGCTGGACCCGGGTGTCGTCACGATCCCGTACCGCCTTCTCACTGAGGTTGCGCGGCAATTGTGGCAGGTGACACCGACAGCCGGGGATCAGGGCGGACGCGGGTCAGGCCCGGCGTCGCCGCGCGCCGCCCGAGGCGCCGCCGAACAGCCGGGCGAGTGCCCGGAACGGCAGCGTCACGACGGTGGCCACGGCGCCGCCGATCTGGCGCAGGACGTCTGCGATGGCACGGAACACGAGCTTCCCCTTTCCTCTCCGGCCACGTCGGCCGGTGCGGACCGGGTACCTCGCTCGCACCGCGGCATGCGTGTCCAGGGAGGTCAGCCCTTGCCGATCAGATCCGCGGGGAAGGCGCCCGCGGCCAGCGCCGTATGAACGAAGCCCGAGGCGAGTTCGGTCAGCCGGGCCACGTCATCGGCGCCCAGGTGCTCGTAGGGGGCACGGTCCAGGCGGTCCGTCTCGCGCTCGATGTCGTCGCGCAGGGCCACGCCCCGCCCGGTCAGTTCGCCGGAGTCGTCCAGCAGGCCGCGCTCGCGCAGCCGGGCGCAGGCCGCGTCCCACTCCTCCTGGTTCCAGCCGCGGGTGACGAGCTGCCACCTCGGGGTGAAGCCTCTGCCGGTCGCGGTGTGCGTCACCAGGGCCTCCAGGCCGTCCAGCTCGGCGGCGACCAGCGCGACGAGGTGCCCGTCGCCCCGGTGCTCGCGCAGCAGCGTGGCGCCGTGGAAGTACGCCAGATGCGGCTGCTCGGGGACCGGGAGGTCGGCGTGGGCCGCGTACAGCGGGCGCGCGTGCCGGGAGCAGACCTCGGTGGCCCGCAGCGCCAGCCGGGCGGCCTCGGCCATCTCGGCGGAGGCGATGGTCTCCTCGCCGAGCAGCCGGCGCAGCATGGCGTCGACGGCACGCGTGCGTGCCGCCAGCACCTGCGCCGGGGAGGCGGTCTCCCACACGGCGGGGACATGCCGGGCCACGGCCTCGTACTTGTAGTTGTAGAAGGTCGCCGCGACCGTGCCGGGCCCGACGGCGCCCAGGGCGGCGGCCCGCACCGCGAAGTTCACGGCCTTGGGGTGGGTGATCCCGAGGTCACCCGTCTCCTTGCCGAGTTCGGGCGCGAAGTATTGCAGGGCGTGCAGCGTGTTGAGCGCGTTGTGGCACTTGCGGCCCGCGCGCGGGGCCAGGGCGGCTGTAGTCATGCCCGGCAGGTTACCGACCGGTTGGTATCCGGAGTCCAGACGGTCGGCGCCAGATGGCAGGAAAGGTGGGGAACTCGTCATTGCGGCCATGGCCGGGCCGCCCAAGAATCGTGTGCATGGCGCAGCGAACGGTCCTTCTGGTCCTCTTCGACGGGGTGCAGAGCCTCGATGTCACAGGCCCGCTGGAGGTCTTCTCGGGGGCGGAGGCGCAGGTGCCGGGCACCTACCGGCTCCGCACGGCCACCCTGGACGGCGGCCCCGTCCGCACCTCCAGCGGCCTGACCCTCGTACCGGACACCTCGCTCGCCGACGAAGCCGTCCCGCACACCCTCCTGGTCCCCGGCGGCCAGGGCACCCGGGCTCCCGATCCGCGGCTGACGGACTGGCTGCGCGAGCACGGACCGCACTCCGAGCGCCTCGTCTCCGTCTGCACCGGAGCGATCCTGCTCGCCGAGGCCGGGCTGCTGGACGGCCACCGGGTGACGACCCACTGGGCGTACTGCGCCAAACTCGCCCGCGACCACCCCAGCGTGGAGGTGGACCCCGATCCCATCTACGTCCGTGACGGCCAGGTCTCCACCTCCGCCGGTGTCACCTCCGGCATCGACCTCGCGCTCGCCCTCGTCGAGGAGGACCTCGGCCGCGACACCGCCCTGACCATCGCCCGCCATCTGGTGGTGTTCCTGCGCAGACCGGGCAACCAGGCCCAGTTCAGCGCCCAGCTCGCCGCCCAGACCGCCCGGCGCGAACCGCTCCGGGACGTCCAGCACTGGATCACCGAGCACCCGGCCGACGACCTCGGCGTCGAGGCGCTGGCCGCCCGCGCGGGACTCTCCCCGCGCCACTTCGCCCGAGCCTTCCGCGCCGAGACCGGCACGACCCCCGGCCGCTACGTGGACCAGGTCCGCCTGGAACACGCCCGGCGCCTCCTGGAGGACACCACGGGAGGCATCGAGCAGATATCCCGCACCAGCGGCTACGGCACACCCGAGGCCATGCGCCGCGCCTTCCTCAAGGCCCTCGGCACGTCCCCGGCCGAATACCGCCGCCGCTTCCGCCCGGCAGCCACGCCTGACCGACGCACTTCCGCGCCCTGACACCGGCTCCCGACTCCTGCCGACACCCACAGAAAGGCACCCGATGCAGATCGCCATCGTCCTGTTCGACCGCTTCACCGCCCTTGACGCCGTGGGCCCCTACGAGACCCTCGGCCGGCTCCCGGACGCGGAGACCGTCTTCATCGCCGAACACACCGGCCCCGTCCGCACCGACACCGGGAACCTCGCGCTCACCGCCGACCGGACTTTCGCCGAGGTGCCGAGCCCGGACATCGTGATCGTGCCGGGCGGCCCCGGGCAGACCCCGCAGATGGAGAACACCGTGCTGCTGGACTGGCTGCGCGCCGCCGACGCCACCAGTACCTGGACGACGTCGGTGTGCACCGGCTCCCTGCTGCTGGCCGCGGCGGGCCTGCTCAAGGGGCGCCGGGCGACCTCCCACTGGCTGGCCCTCGACTACCTGAAGCGGTTCGGCGTGGAGCCCACGGGGGAGCGGGTGGTCATGGACGGCAAGTACGTCACCGCCGCCGGGGTCTCCTCCGGCATCGACATGGGCCTGACGCTCCTCGGGCGCATCGCGGGCGACGAGCACGCCCAGGCCGTACAGCTGCTGACGGAGTACGACCCGCAGCCGCCCTACGACGCGGGCTCACCCGAGAAGGCGCCCGCGCATCTGGTCGAGGAGTTCCGCTCCAAGAGCCGGTTCATTCTGACGTAGGGACACTCCACGTGAACCGCGGCGGCCTGCGCTGAAGGAAGGCGGCGACTCCTTCGGCGAGGTCGCCGCTGCCGCTTGCCTGCTCACGCCAGTGGGCGTCCCGGTCCTCGCGGCCGTTCGCGAACTCCTTCGCCGCGGCCTGCGTGAGCTGCGAGCGGCTCACCAGGATCCGGGTGAACTCCGCCACCCGCTTGCCCAGTTCGCCCGCGGGCAGCACCTCGTCGACCAGGCCGGTGCGCAGTGCCCGCGCGGAGTCGATCAACTCGCCTGAGAACAGCAGGTACTTGGCGGCGGACGGACTCGTCAGCGCCGCGAGCCGCCGGGTGGAGGACGCCGCGTAGACGATGCCCAGCTTCGCCGGGGTCACCCCGAACAGCGAGCCCTCCTCCGCGAACCGCAGATCGCAGGCCGCCGCGAGCTGCGTACCGCCGCCCACACAGTGCCCCCGCACGGCCGCCAGCGTCGGCTTGGGGAACGCGGCCAGCGCGTCCTCGGCCCGCAAGGCGAGGCCCTTTGCCTCCTCCGGCGTGTCCTGGAGCGCGCCGATGTCGGCTCCCGCGCAGAACGTCCCGCCCGCCCCGGTCAGCACCAGGGCCCGCACCTGCGGGTCGGCCGCCAGCGCGTCGAGGAGCGGCGGCAGGGCGGCCCACATCGCCGATGTCATCGCGTTGCGCTTCTCGGGGTGGTGGATGACGACGGTGGCCACCGAGTCGGTGACGCTGTGCAGCAGCTGGGGCTCCATGCGCCGGATGTTATCCGCCGCACCGGAGAGCCGGTCGGGGAGGTCGGATCAAACCCGTACAACCCGAATAGTTCGGAAAGTCGGCACGGCTGGAGCAGGAGCGGTCCCATAGCTGACCAGGTCATGCGCCATCGGTCAAAAAGCGCTCGAAATCCGCTGACTTCTTTTCAGTTCCCTGGACCGGAGCGGCTCGTTACCAACACTCGACTCGTGGTGACAATCGAGCGCAAGGGTGGCGACCGGACGATGGAGAACCACGGGCGTGGGCCCGCCCCACGCCCACCAGGCGACCCACTGCCCTACGAGGGCGTGTGGCGGTTCACCGCCTCGGCCGTCGACGCGTCCGTCCCGCAGGCGCGGCACGCCGTACGGGACCTGCTCCACCGCCAGCAAGTGCCCCTGACGGACGACCAGGTGCACGGTCTGCTGCTGATCGTCTCGGAGCTGGTCACGAACGCCGTCCGGCACGCGGCGCTGCTGTCCCCGATGCTCGCCGTGGAGGTCGCCGTGGGCGCCGAGTGGGTGCGGGTGTCCGTGGAGGACAACCACCCCTACCGCCCGACCGCCCTGGAGGCCGACCACGGCCAGACCGGCGGGCGCGGGCTGCTGCTGGTGCGCGAGGTGGCCAAGGAGTGGGGCGGTGTGTGCGACGTCGAGCACACCGCGAGCGGCGGCAAGGTGATCTGGGCCGCCCTGCCGCTCAGACCCGCGCACGTGCCGTAGGAAGAGCTACCGACTCACCAGCCGGCCGACGGGCCCGTCAGTTCGCGCACCGCGGGACGGGCCGCGTCCAGCACCGTCATGAACCAGGCCGAGAAGGTGTCCTTGGCGTGCCGCTCCGCGAGCTCGTCGGGCGTCACGAAAGCGGTGTCCCCGACCTCCTCCGGGTCGGGTCGCAGCGGTGACTGCACCAGGCCCACGAAGAGGTGGTTGTACTCCTGCTCCACCAGGCCCGAGTCCGGGTCCGGGTGGTTGTAGCGGACCGTGCCCGCCTCAGCCATCAGCGACGGCGAGACCCCGAGCTCCTCGTAGGTCCGCCGGGCCGCCGCCGCGAACGGCGCCTCGCCCGGGTAGGGGTGGCCGCAGCAGGTGTTGGACCACACACCGGGGGAGTGGTACTTGCCGAGCGCCCGCTGCTGGAGCAGCAGCCGGCCCCGTTCGTCGAAGAGGAACACGGAGAAGGCGCGGTGCAGGCGCCCCGGCGGCTGATGGGCGGCGAGCTTCTCCGCGGTGCCGATCGTCACACCGTTCTCGTCGACCAGTTCGAGCAAAATCTCCTCTGCGGTGCCGTTCGACGGAGTGTGCGTCGCGGCGGCAGGTGTGATCGGCATACCCATCCTTCACATCGGTTGTGCGCCCCAAGTGTGCCGCACGAATCCGGCACTCCCGGCAGTTGATCGTGCCCGGCGCGGCGACGGCGGAACCCTGGCGCCGCCCGGCTGTGGGAGTGAAGACGCCGCCGCGCGCCGGACCGCTGCGCTCCGATGCGAACCCGTCAGTGGCAGAGCCGCGCCTCGTGCTCGGCGTGCCCGCTCGGCTCCAACTGGAAGGTGCAGTGTGTCGCATCATCGCAGGTCAAGAGGGTTTTGACAGCGTCCGCGACATCATCAGACGGAGGTGTGCATCCATCTGGTTGACCGCCTCTCGGACGTCGGTGTCCACGGCCTCGGCGTAGACATCCATGGTCATGGTGATCCGGCTGTGCCGCAGGATCGCCTTGGCGACCCTGGGGTGGACCTTGAGGTGGACCAGGAGCGTTCCGACTCCGCGTCGTAGCGTGCGCAGGTCACCGTGGGACAGGCCGGCCCGCGCTCGGATGATCTTGAATGTCGTCAGGAAGTTCGTCCCTTGGATCGGGGTGCCGTACTTCGTTGTGAAGACGAGATCTGTCTCCACCCATTTCCAGCCCAGGGCCATGGCCCGCTCCCGATCGACGGAGTGCTTCAGCCGTTGCCAGCGCAGCGGCGCAACGCATTGAGGCGGTAGGGGCAGCGGGACCATGGACCCTGCGGTCTTCAGGTCGTCCTCGTACTCACCCTTCTCGTCACGCTGGATCTGAGACTCAAGCCAGATCACCCGCTGGTCGAAGTCGATGTTGCTCCATCGCAACCCCAAGGCCTCAGCGCGGCGAAGACCGAGCAAAGCGATGAGCAGAAAGATCGGATACCAGGCGTGCTTGCGCGCCTCCACGAGGAAGCGAAGGAGTTCCTCCAGCGTCCACCGTGGACGCTTGGGCGCGGACGTGCGGACCTTCACGTGTGCAGCCACGTTCCGGGTCAGCCCGATGTCCTCGGCGAGCGCGGCGTTAAGCGCGTTGGTCAGTGTCTCCAGGGCCCGCTTCGCCGCCTTGGCCGATACGTTCGTGGTCACCTGGCCGGCGAGCTGCCGCACGTCAGCCACCGTGAGCGAAGTCAGCTTCTTGGAGCCGAGGTAGGGCCTGAGGTAGAGCCGCACTCGCTTGGAGTACTCACGCGTCGTGCCACGTTTCCGGCCAGGCTGCACGATCTGCGTGAGCCAGTAGTCCAGCCAGTCGACCACCGTCATATCGCGGGTCGGTGTGGGGATCCCCGCTTGAGCGCGGTCGACGAGCTGTCGGCGTTTCCGGTCAGCCTCGTCGTAGGTCTTGCCGTAGACGTACTTGCGCTTGGTAGTGCCATCGGGCTGGGGGACGTAGACGGCCGCCTGGTAGCGGCCGTCCTTTCGTAGCGTTACGGTCCCTGAGTGGTTCGGCCGCCTACGCAGCGTCGCCATGGCCGTCCCCCAGCCGAGCCTGTATGTACCGTTCGACGCTGGCGGCTGACACGCGACGCCGACCGCCGATTTTCCCGGAGACCAGTGCCTTGGAACGGATCAACTCGTAGACCGTGCTGCGGCCCAGCCGCAGCCGAGCCATGACCTCCTGCACCGTCAGTAACTCACTGCATCCGTCGGTGCTCACGGCTGCGCTCCTTTCCGTTCTTCTCGGTCTTGCGGCGCCGCGCGTCTTCTCGGTCTTGCAGCGCCGCGCGCGTGTGTGTGAGGACGCGCTCGACCAGTTCCACACGGTCGTTTGAGACGGCGTGGGGCTGTGAGTCTGGGAGGAGCGCAGGGACCGTATGCGGATTGCTGGTGGACTACCCACTCGAGTACCTCCCTCGAGCACCCCGCGCCTTCTCCAGAGCCAGACATCCGCCGGCGACCTCGTTGACGAAGCGGACGGGTGAGGACCATGTGAGGCGGGCTCGCGGCAACTGGCTTGGAAACAGCCCTCCGGCTGCCGCGAGGCTCTCCAGTCATCGCGAAAGATCCATGCCGGGATTGGCATACGAGCTGGTCAGAGCGGCGCTTGCGGGTGCCGGAGCTGGGATTTTATCCCCCGCCCGAGGATTGTCAACACGCCGCTTCTGCCCGTCGCTCGGCAGTGAAATAGCGGAGCTGGTGGGGCGGGAGAGTGGTCGCGGCACGGAAGGGCGGCATCTCTCCCAGCGGGTACGGGCGACGGTGCGATGCTGTTCGCTGCGCCGACGGCTCGGCCGGTCCCAGCCGGCGTTCTCCGGCAGCCGTGCCACCGGCTCAAAGCCGGCGGCACGCAAGCTGGCGCCGGACTCGCTCTCCTCCGTATACGTGACGACCCTCCGATAGCCCAGCGCGCAGGCTGCGCGGCACGCGGCGCCGTAGAGCTTGGAGTTGGCGTTCTGCGTCCCGTCGGTGCAGGTGCGGGTTATCTCGAGAGTCATGCCGTCATCGAGGTATCGGGCCACCGGCCGACCGGCCACGACAACGCCGACCAGCCGTCCGTCAGCAGCAACGCCGAGGGCGAACGTCATGCCTTGAGGCGGACGGTGGTGACGGTGATGTTGGTCGATGAAGGCATCGGCTTGGCGGCGTGAGACAGGGACGATGACAAGGTTCATGATCCCCTCCTCTCGCGGACCGTTACAGCGGAGGGCTCGGAGCAAGAGCGAGCGGTGGCAGTGTTGAGGTAGGTCGCCAGCTCGTCCACTGAAGCGGCGTGCTGGTTGGCCTGCACCGTGCCGTCGTGCCGCGGCAGCGACTGCCCGTGATGCCGGTTCGGCGGCTGGCCGTCGGGTCCCGGTGCGGACTCTGAACCGCGCGGCGACGTTAGGTCGCACTTCAGGCGGCTCTGCAGTGGAAAGACGATCCAGGACTCCGCGTTGGCGTCGAGCTGGTGAGCGGAGTGGACGCTGAATTCGATGCCGTCGCAGAGCGATTGGTGTCTTGTTCCGGTGTGCGATCTGTCGTGTGGGCGCATACGATCCTCCCGGTCCCGCGCCAGGGTCGAACGTCTACTCGAGAAGGCGCGCTTTCGATCCGGTTTTGGACACGCGAGCACGCGAGCACGCGGACCAAGCTGCCCAATCGCAGGGTGTGCCGCCCCGGGTTCGGCAGAGACGCTGGACCGTTGGCCTTGAGCGGCGTCGGGGTGGCCCAGTAGGCGGCAATCGGGACAACCATCGCGGTGGGGTGGACGCCGCCTGGGTTTGCCACCGTTTATGGAGAGCAGGCCCATACCTCACGGCACCGGCGCTGCCGAGCACCCTGACCGGATCCGGCCGGTGCCGGATGATGGCGGGGACCCACCACCGCGTCAGCGCGACGCTCACCGGCAGTAACAGCAGCGTGCACAGGATCGGCGCGATTCAACTTGTGTAGAAGTTGAGCCGCAGCCCAGGGTCTGACGCAGCTCCATCGCCTCGTAGGGCAGGGCGAGGTCGCCTACGAGCAGGTGGCCGAGCTTCTTCGATGCACGCAACTCCGATGCGGTGGAACTCTTGAAGGATCGCTCGCACGGGGTCAGTCTGCGACCTGAGGTTTCCCATCCCGGTGGTCGACGGTCGGCGTCACGACGTCAGCGGCCAGTCGTGGCTGGACCACCAGTGGGGCGACTGGGACTGGTCCCAGGCCGGGAAGTGGACGTGGATGGCTCTGCAGCTGTCCAACGGCGACAAGATCAATCTGTGGGACAGTTTCGAATCCTCGGGTCAGCAGCGCCACGCCACCGTGCTGCATGCCGACGGGACCCAGGAAGTCATGGACGTGGAGCCGTTGGCTCCGGACACCGCCGGCTGGTGGACCAGTCCGTACAGCAACAAGCGTTACGGAACGAAGTGGAAGGTCCGTATTCCGCAGCTGGACGCCGAGTTGAACGTGTCGGCCGACGCGACCGAGCAGGAGGTCCAGGCCCAAGGCGGGATCTACGAGGGAGCAAGCACGGTCTCCGGCCGCCTGGGCGGCAAGACGGTGTCAGGAAATGCGTTCGTCGAACAACTCGGCGACTGGCGCTGAACCCAGGGTGCTGGGGGAGTGCAGCTCTGCGCCCCGCCCACGGCACGGTTGCCCTGGGCCGCCATCCGCCGCCCCGCCGCCCACACTATCCACGCCCTGTTTGTCCGAGGCTACGCAGCTCGTGAGACGGCAACTCGCCGCCATCCTGGGGAACATGGACCATCGCATCGAGCTGGGCGCTTTCCTGCGGCACCGCCGCGACGCGCTGCGCCCTGAGGACGTAGGTCTGCTGCCGGGCGGGCGGCGTCGAGCACCGGGGCTGCGCCGCGACGAAATCGCCCTGCTCGCGAACATCTCCACGGACTACTACGAACGACTGGAGCAGGGCCGTGGACCGAACCCGTCGTCAACGGTGCTGGGGCGTCTCGCCCGAGCGCTGCGGATGAGCTCGGACGAACGGGAGCACCTGTACGTGCTCGCCGGCCAGAGTCCGCCGCCGTCCTTTCGTACGGACAACCATGTGGACCCCGGGCTCATGCGTGTGCTGGACGCGCTGTCCGCGGCAACGCCGGCCCTGGTGTCCGACGACCTGGGCACGATCATCGCGCAGAACCCGCTGAACGTTCTGCTGCTGGGGAGGTACGCAGAACGGCCCCCGCCCGAGAACAACCAGGTATGGCGCTGGTTCACCGATCCCCGGTGCCGCACGTTGTTCCTTGAGCACCAGCACGAGGAACTGGGCAGGGGATACGTGGCGGGGCTGCGGGCCGGGCTTGCTCGCCACCCACACGACCCTGCCGCCGAAGCGTTGCTGGCCAAACTCCAAGTCGGCAGCGCCGAGTTCAGGAACCTGTGGGGCCGACACGAGCTGGCCATCCCGCGCTCGACGCTCAAGGTGATGCAGCACCCGGGGGTAGGGCGCCTCGAGCTGCGGTGCGATGTGGTCATCAGCCCCTCGACGGGGCAGGCCATGGTGTTGTTCGGGCCCCAGCCGGGCACGGACGCCGGTGAACGACTGGCCCTGCTGCGGACGCGCGGCACCGATTCATTCGCCGAATAGCGCCACGATGCACAGCGGCGCCCGCGCCATCGGCTCGACCGCCGTCCCGCCTGTACAACCATCCCGCCCCCGCCGCCAACCCCGCGACGGCAGCATTCAGATCTCGTGCGTGGAGTCGGGTCCTGCCGTGGGTGGGGTGGCGAGGCCGAAGAGGATGGCATCGGCAATGGCTTCCGCGTGCTGCCGGATGGCGTCGTTCCCGACGGGTGGGTCGGCCCCGAGCAGGCCGGATTCGACGGTGTTGGCGAACAGGGCGCCGGGGCCGTGCACCACCATGAAGTGCAGGGCAGCGTAGGGAAGGGGGCGGATCCGGCCGGCGGCCTGCAGCCTGTTCAGGCGGCCTTCCACCAGCGGGCGCAGCGGGTTGACGAACCGGTCCATGACGAAGCGGATCCGGGCACTGTCGACGCCGCCTTCATGGTTCAGGATGCGCACCACTTGCGGGAAGGCGGCCGCGAACATGATCTGGTGGACGATCCCCAGGCGCAGCGCCTGGAGATCGTCCAGAGCCGTGTCCTCGGCGGTCTGCCGCCAGGCCTGCTCGGCGTGGGTGAGCGCATACTCCAGTGCGGCGAACCACAGGCCTTCCTTGGAGCCGTAGCGGGCGGTGAGCAGGGCATGGCTGACGTCCACACGGCGGCCCAGCTCGCGCAGGGACATGCCGTCGTAGCCCTTCTCCGCGAAGGCGTCGAGTGCCCCATTCAGCAATTGTGCGTCGTCGAGTTCCTCGCCGACCCGCGGCCGGCCCCTCTTTCGTGGCCCTGATGTCGCCGCCATGCAGAGCGTTCTCCCTCCCGTGAACGACGCTGGTCGCGCCCATTTGCATAAAAGGCCCAAAGGGCGCAATCTAGCCGAGTAAGAAAATACACGATCGGTCATTTAAGTGCTGGTCGGCAGGCCGAAGCCCCCTCCGGCGCCTTTTCGCCCAGCACCGGACCGGCTCGCCGGTGACAGGGCGCCCATCCGCTTTTGCCTCATCCTCCGGCCGGATCCTGGGCTTGCCGATCAGTGGATCGGGCGGCCCTGAATACGACCGCCGTTCTTTGCGACGGTGGAGTCAACGACACAGCTTCCAGGAGTGAACATGCCACGCAGGCCCATCGACATCACGGTCCCCGACCTGTCCGGACGGCGCGCCGTCGTCACCGGCGCAAGTGACGGCATGGGGGTCGAGATGGCGTCGCGACTGGCTGCCGCGGGCGCCGAAGTCGTCATGCCCGTCCGCAATCAGCGCAAGGGGGAGGCAGCCATCGCGAAGATCCGCACGGTGACACCCGCCGCGAACGTGTCGCTGCGCGAACTCGACCTCTCGTCGCTGAGTTCGGTCGCTGCGCTCGGCAAGACCCTGACAAATGAGGGGCTGCCGATCCACATTCTCATCAACAACGCCGGTGTCATGACCCCGCCCGACCGGCAGACGACCGCCGACGGGTTCGAGCTGCAGTTCGGCACCAACCACCTCGGCCACTTCGCCCTCGTCGCACACCTGTTGCCCCTGCTGCGGGCCGGCGGTGCGCGGGTGACCTCGCAGAGCAGCATTGCGGCGCGTAGCGGCACCATCAACTGGGACGACCTGAACTGGGAACGCTCCTACGACGGGATGAAGGCCTACCGGCAGTCGAAGATCGCCTTCGGGCTGTTCGGTCTCGAACTGAACCGGCGCAGCAACGCCTTCGGCTGGGGCATCACCAGCAACATCTCGCACCCCGGTGTGGCGCCGACGAGCCTGCTCGCCGCCCGCCCGGAGGTCGGACGCAGCAGCGAAACCCTGGGCTACCGCGTGATCAAAGCGTTCTCCCGGCGCGGCATCCTCTTCGGCACCCCGCAGACCGCGATGCTTCCCGCCCTGTACGCCGCCACCTCGCCGGATGCCCGGGGCGAGTTGTTCTACGGGCCGAAGGGACCCGGCAAAGTCGGCGGCGCCCCGGCGCAGCAGACGCTGTTCCGTCCGCTGCGCAGCACCGACGATGCCGCACGCATGTGGCAGGTCTCAGAGGAGCTGACCAAGGTGCGCTTCCCCGACAGCTGACACGGCCTGGCGGCCCGCACAGGGCCCGTCGGCAGTGCCGCTCCGCCCCGCGCGGAAAACCCGTCGATGGTGCCCCGCTACGACGCGTGTCGTAAGGGGGGATCAACAGGCCGTGGATACGCGCATACACGGGCGATAGAAGTGAAGCAGCACGGAAGGAGGCGAGCATGACGATCGACCGAACGGGACTGGCGGAGTTCCTCCGACGCCGCCGAGAAGCGCTGCAACCCGAAGACGTCGGTCTGCCACGCGGCCAGCGCCGCAGAACGAGCGGACTGCGGCGAGAAGAAGTCTCCTCCCTGTGCAACATGTCGACCGACTACTACGCGCGGCTCGAGCGGGAGCGCGGACCCCGCCCGTCCGAGCAGATGATCGCCTCCATCGCACAAGGGCTTCACCTTTCCCTCGACGAGCGCGACCACCTCTTCAGGCTCGCCGGCCACAACCCACCCCTACGCGGCACGGTCAGCGAACACATCAGCCCCGGCCTGCTGCGCATCCTCGACCGGCTGCACGACACCCCCGCGGAAATCGTCACCGAGCTCGGCGAGACGCTGCGGCAGACCCCGCTCGGCGTGGCACTCACCGGTGATCTGACCGGCTACAGCGGACCGGCCCGCAGCCTCGGCTATCGCTGGTTCACCGACCCCGCCACCCGCCGGCTCTACGCACCCGACGAACACCCCTTCCTCAGCCGCCTGTTCGCCTCGGGCCTGCGCGCAGTCGTTACTCAGCGAGGTCCCGGCTCGCGGGCGGCACACCTGGCGGACCTGCTCCTGGCGCACAGCGAAGAGTTCCGCCAGGTGTGGGACGACCATGAGGTCGGAATCCGCCCCCACGAGGTCAAGCACTTCATCCACCCCGAGCTCGGCGCCATGGAGTTGACCTGCCAGACGCTGCTCGACCCCCAGCAATCGCATCTGCTGCTCGTCTACACCGCCATTCCCGGCACCGAGAGCTACGAGAAGCTGCAGCTGCTGTCCGTCATCGGACCGCAGGCGCTGCGCTGAGCCAAACCCACCGACCCGGACGCCTGAATGAGCGCCGGGCCGCATCAACGCCACCCTCACCCCCCCACAGCACATGAAGAATGTTTGGTGATCCCCATGACTGATCTGAGCGGCAAAGTCGCCCTCGTCACCGGTTCGGCCCGCGGCATCGGCAGAGCCATCGCCCTTCGCTACGCCGCCCTCGGCGCCAACGTCGTGGTCAACTACGCCGGCAACAAAGACGCCGCGCAGGACACCGTCCAAGACATCCGCAACCTCAAAGCCCAGGCCATCGCCGTGCAGGCGGACGTCTCCGACCTCACCGCCCTCGAAGACCTCTTCCAGCAGGCCCTCACAGAGTTCGGGAAGATCGACATCGTCGTCGCCAATGCCGGCGTGGAAATCGTCGACCAAGCCATCGCCGACGTGACGGAGGAGCAGTTCGACCGCCTCTTCGCCATCAACACCAAAGGCGCCTTCTTCACCCTGCAAAAGGCCGCCAAGTACGTCGAGGACAAGGGCCGGATCATCTACATCGGATCCAGCACCGGCCAACTCGCCATGTCCGGCGTCGGCCTGTACGGCTCCAGCAAGATGGCCCCCCGCTACGCCGCCCAGGTGCTGGCCCAGGAAGTCGGCAACCGCGGCATCACGGTCAACTCCATCATCCCCACCGCGATCGAGGGTGCCGGTGTCTTCACGCATGTGCCGGAAGACAGTCCGCTGCGCGAGGTGGCCAAGGGCATGCGCCCGATCGATGGACGGTTCGGACGGGCCGAGGACGTAGCGGACGCAGCCGAGTACTTCGCCGGCCCCCTCGCCCACTGGGTCAGCGGCCAGAACTTGCTGATCAGCGGCGGCGCGCAGCAGTAGAACCGCCCCACGACGTGACACGCACCGAAGATCGGCACGCGTACCAGGACGGCCATTCACTGCTTCTGCGCGGCAGGAGCCCGAGTGAGTTACGGAGAACACAGATGCCCTCTGGATCCCGCAAGAGGCGCCGCATCCCAGGGCCGTCCCGCCGCACGTTCATCGGCGGGACCGGAGCCGCAGTCGCGGGCGCCGTGATAGCACCCGAGTTCGCCGCCGCCGAACCGGCTGAGGCACACGAACTGGTCGACGTGCGCCTGACGGTCAACGGCCGCCCGCAGCACCTGAGGGTGGACCCGCGCGCCACGCTCCTCGACACCCTGCGCGAACGGCTTGACCTGACCGGCACGAAGAAGGGCTGCGACCGCGGCCAGTGCGGTGCGTGCACCGTGCATGTCGACGGACGCCGGGTGGTGGCCTGCCTGACGCTGACGGCCATGCTCGACGGCCAGCAGATCACCACGATCGAGGGCCTTGCGCGCGAGGGCGAACTCCACCCGATGCAGCAGGCCTTCATCGACCACGACGGCTTCCAGTGCGGCTTCTGCACCCCCGGGCAGATCATGTCCGCCGTCGCCCTCGTCGACGAAGGGCACGCCGGCACCGATGACGCCATCCGTGAGTACATGTCGGGCAACGTCTGCCGCTGCAGCGCCTACCCCGGCATCAGAGCAGCGATCAAGGACGCGAAGAAGGAGATGCGCTGATGCGTCCCTTCGCTTTCGCCGCGCCCCGCAGCCTGCAGGCCGCCGTGGGTCGCGCCACCGGCAGCACCCGGTACGTGGCCGGCGGCACCACGCTCGTTGACTTGATGAAGCTCGAGGTCATGACGCCCGAGCGCGTCCTGGACATCAACCTTCTCCCGCTCAAGGGCATCACCTACGGTCAAGACGGCCTGTACCTGGGCGCGCTGGAACGGATGAGTGACGTCGCAGATCACCCCCTCGTACGCCGGCACTATCCCGCCGTTGCCCAGGCCTTGGAGCTCAGCGCCTCACAGCAGCTGCGGAACATGGCGAGCATGGGCGGCAACCTCCTACAGCGCACTAGGTGCGGCTACTTCCGCGACACCGCGATGCCCTGCAACAAGCGAGAACCGGGCAGCGGCTGCCCCGCACTGAACGGTGAGAACCGGGGGCACGCCGTCCTCGGTACGAGCACTTCCTGTGTGGCCACCCATCCCAGCGACGTCGCGGTGGCCCTGGTGGCTCTCGACGCACGGCTCCACATCTACGGTCCGAAAGGGCACCGCACGACAGCACTTGAGGACTTCTACCGGCTGCCCGGTGACACTCCTCATCTCGAACACCACCTGCAGCCTCGCGAGTTGATCACCGCGATCACGGTGCCGCCGCCGTCGAAGGACACCCGGTCCGGCTACCTGAAAATCCGCGACCGGCAGTCCTACGAATTCGCCCTCACCTCGGCCGCAGTGGCCCTGCAGATCCACCACCGCACCATCCGCGAGGCCAAGGTTGCCGTCGGGGGAGTGGGAACCAGGCCGTGGCGTCTGCCCGCGGTGGAACGCGCGCTGGTCGGACGACCCGCCGGCGAGACCACGTATGAAGCGGCCGCGGACCAGTCCACGCAGGGGGCACAGCCCCTGGAACACAACGAGTTCAAGGTCGAACTTCTCCGTCGCACCCTGATACGTGCCCTGATCACGGTAGGAGGCACCCGATGAGCGGCGAGCTGATCGGCAGCGAAACCGCCCGGATCGACGGCCCTGCGAAGGTCACCGGCCAAGCCCAGTACTCCGCCGACCACACCCTGGCGAACATGGCGTACGGCTATGTCGTCCTGAGCACGATCGGCCGCGGCACCCTCCGGGAGCTGGACACCGCCGCAGCCCGGCGCGCACCGGGCGTCGTCGCCGTGTACTCGCCCTTCGACCCCCTCCGGCTGAATCCCCCGCCACAAGGGTTCGGGGAGAACTTCGCGGCCTTGCAGGATCGCCGGGTCCGCTACCACGGACAAATCATTGCGCTGGTTCTCGCCGACAGCTTCGAACAGGCCCGTGACGGGGCGGCACTCGTCGTGGCCCGCTATGACAGCGACACGCCCAACGTCTCCCTTCCTGCAGGCATGCCGGGCGCCAACCCACCGACCAGACAGGGCGCGTCCCCGGCCCGGTCGACCGTGCTGGCCGCCGGTGTCGACTCCCTGAAGACCGCACTGTCCGCCAGCACGGCGACCGTTGAGGCCACGTTCACCCAAGGCGCCCAGCACCACGTGGCCATGGAACCGCATGCCACCGTCGCCGTGTGGCGAGACGGCCGGTTGACCGCCTATACCGGGTCGCAGATGCCGCCCGTCCACGCCATGTCGCTGGCCGTCCAGCTCGGCATCGAACCCGCCCGCGTGCGGGTGGTGTGCCCCTACGTCGGAGGCGGATTCGGCAGCCGGGTGGTGTCCTGGAGCGAAGCCGCACTGGCCGCCGCGGCAGCCCGCGAACTCGATCGACCCGTCAAACTGGTGCTCACCCGAGAGCAGGTCTTCACCGCAGTCGGCCACCGCGGCGCGATCACGCAGACCGTCACACTCGGAGCGTCTGCTGACGGAGTTCTGAACGCTGTCAGCCACGAGAGCGACGCGGTGATGCCGGCCGTGGGCGGCTGGCCCATGCTGCCCGCCCAGGACGTCTCCGCGGTCCTGTACAAGACGCCCAACCTCGCCGTGGACCAGCGCCTGGTCCCGCTCGACGTGCCCCCGACCTGGGCGATGCGCGCCCCCAACGAAGCACCCGGCGCCTTCGCGTTGGAGACGGCCATGGACGAGCTCGCCGTCTCCCTGGACATGGACCCCCTCCAACTGCGGCTGCGGAACTACGCAACCGCCGTGCCCGGCACCACACGTCCATGGTCGAGCAAGCACCTGCGGGAGTGCTACGAGGTAGGCGCCGAAAGATTCGGCTGGTCCAAGCGCCGCGCACGCCCCCGAGGCCGGACCGAAGGGCAGTGGCTGGTCGGCACCGGCATGGCCACCGCCATCTACCCCGCCGGGCGCCACCCCGCCGGCGCCCGCATCCGCTTCCACGACGACGGCACCGTCACCGTCGCCACCTCCACCTCCGACCTGGGCACCGGCGCCACCACCGCAGTGGCCATGCTGGCCGCCGACGCGCTCCAACTGCCCATGCGCCGCATCAAGGCGGAGCTCGGCGATTCCGCCCTGCCCAACGGTGCGCCCGCAGTCGGATCGGCCGCCACCGGCAGCCTGGCCCCGGCCATACGCGCCGCAGCCCAGGCCGCGATCCAAGCCCTGGTCAACACGGCGATCACACACCCGGATTCGCCGTTGCACGGCCGGCAGGCGGACGAGGTCCTCTACCGCAACGGCTATCTGCGCGCCGACGGCAGCGACGCCATCAGCTTCTCCGCACTCCTGACACTGACCCGCACTTCCGGAGCCGAAGCCGTCGGCAACGCCGAAGGCCGCACCGGCGACGGCGAGCACGCCTTTCACAGCTTCGGCGCGCACTTTTGCGAAGTACGCGTCAACCGCTTCACCGGCGAACCACGCGTCTCCCGCTTCACCACCGTGGTCGATGTCGGACGGGTCGTGAACGCCAAGACCACCCGCAGCCAGCTCGTCGGAGGCATCATCTTCGGCATCGGACACGCCCTGCTCGAGACCAACCCGATGGAAGCCAGCGGTCGGCTGGCCGCCGGCAATCTGGGCGAATACCTGGTTCCCGTCAACGCCGACATCCCCGACCTCGACGTCCACTGGCTCGACCACCCCGACACCGTCTACAGCCCGTTCGGGGCCCGGGGCGTCGGAGAACTCGGCACCGTGGGCTCGGCCGCCGCCATCGGCAACGCCGTCTACAACGCCACCGGCATCAGGATCCGCGACCTGCCCATCACGCTCGACAAGCTCCTTGTCTGATCCAAAGACCTCAAGACCTCAAGAAGCCCCGCCACGTTGCCGCTTGGGAGGTGTGTCCTGGTGTTTGAACTTGCCACCAGCCTGGTGCCGTTGTGCGAGCAGCAGCGGCCCTTCGCCGTGGCGACCGTGGCGGACGTCCACGGCAGCGCTCCGCGTCAGCCGGGCGCCTCCTTGGTCGTCGACGCCACCGGCGCCGTGCGGGGAAGTGTCTCCGGCGGCTGCGTGGAAGGTGCTGTCTATGAGGCCTGTCGCGAAGCCATCGAAACAGGCGGACCACACCACATCGAGTTCCATCGCTTCGGCTACAGCGACGACGACGCCTTCGCCGCCGGCCTCACCTGCGGCGGCAGCATCGACATCCTTATCCGCCGGATCGACCCCTCGGCCGAGCCGGAGGCCGCTGCCGTGGTCGCTGCGGCCGCGGCCGGCGCGGCCGCAGCCCTGGCCACCGTGGTACGAGGCCCGGCCCGCCTGATCGGGCGCCGCCTGGCGGTGCACGCCGACGGCCTGCACAGCGGTGGCACCGGGGACGCGGCGTGGGACGCCGCTCTGGCGACCGCCGCCGCATCCGCGCTCTGCGCGGGCACATCGACGCTGATCGACATCCAGCCGGAAGGAGAGCCCTGCGGCGAGCCAGTCACTGTGTGGGCAGAGTCGTCTGCCCCGCCCCCGCGCATGCTGATCTTCGGTGCCGTCGACTATGCCGGCGCCCTGTCCCAGCTGGGCTCCTTCCTCGGATTCCAGGTGACGGTGTGCGACGCCCGCGCGGTGTTCACCACCAAAGAGCGCTTCCCCTACGCCGACCACGTCGTCGTGGACTGGCCGCACCGCTACCTGGAAAAGCAGTCGCTCACCCACCGCGACGTCATCTGTGCGCTGACCCATGACCCGAAGTTCGACCTGCCGCTGCTGGAGCGCGCCCTGCGGCTGCCGGTCGCCTACGTCGGTGCCATGGGCTCCGCCAACGCCACCCAGGACCGGCTCGAACGCCTTCGCGCCGCCGGCCTGAACGAGGCGGAACTCTCCCGGCTGCGCGCCCCGATCGGCCTCCAGCTCGGGGGACGCACCCCGCAGGAGACCGCCGTGGCCATTGCCGCAGAGATCATCGCGGTCGCCCACGACGGCAGCGGGACCCCGCTGAGGGCCGGCAGCGCCATCCACCCGCACCCCGGGCCGCAGAAAGCCCAAGGTGCGCCGATGGACGGGGGCTTGCCGGATCGGCCGTTCGATGCCCATCCGGCGCTCGTTGCCGTCTACGGCCCTGGTCGAACTGCCGTCCATTTCGCTGCTGTTGACGGCAGATCGATCGGGCGAAGCGTGGGAAGAGGGTGAGGGCGTTGCCGTGTTCGACGCCGCGGAGCTGTTCGCTGGTGAGCCCTTCGAAGGACGTGAGGTTGTCTCCGGCGCGGCCGGCCAGTCGGTGCCGAACAGAATGTGGTCCGGGCCGGTCACTTCGAGGGTCGGCAGCAGGGAGTTGCGGCTCCCGGCGAGCGCGGTCTCGTAGGACGTCGATGCGGCCTGCAGACATTTCGCTCTCCGTTACTGCCAGGCTCAGCACACTGGCCGACGCAACGTCGCGCGACGCATTCCCGGAATGGCTGCACATAGGGCTACCGCACCGCCGGCCGCGTCCCCAACCTCTCGGATTAGTGCAGCTGGGGATCGAAGGCCTGAAGAGTCAGGTGCGCGCCTTGCCGAAGTACATGAGCTCCCACAGGGCCTCGTCGGTGTAGTCCTCGACGCGCTTCTCGCCCTGGTAGCGCTCGATGCGCATCTCTCCGGTGAAGCGCAGGTAGGCGCCGTCGAACCCGGCCAGCTTGGCCGCCACCTTCTTGGGGCCCTTGATTTCGTCCGCCATCCTCGTCGCGGCGATGTCGGTGTGGCGGGTCCAGGTGACGATGTAGCGCTCATCGCCGTCGGTGTAGGTGTAGCGGGTGACATTGCCGACGGGCTTGCCGGTGACGGAGTCGGTGTAACGGCCCAGCTCCTCGAAGGTGATCTTGCTGCTGTCGTCCGCGACCAGTTTGCCGTCACGGGCCAGCATGAAGATGGGCAGCTCGGCGTCGCCGTAGGCCCTCTCTGCGGTGATGTGCGAGGCGATCACGGAGTAGGGGCCGGCCGCGCCGCGGGCCCAGTACCAGTGGTGCATGAGCTTGAGCATCGGGGCGTTGCCCCAGTTGTGGTCGTGATAGCCGACGCCCGTGGTCGTGCTGGTGCGGCCGTTGACGCCGTAGGTCGCCTCCACGTGCCCCTGTGGCACCGACGGCAGCCAGGCGAAGTACTCCTCGCCCTGCTCTCCGAACACGAAGTGCCCTGTCTGCGGGCGCCAGGCGGGAACCTGGCCGGTCAGGGTGATGTCGAAGGAGACCCCTTCCACATTGCCGCGGATGGTGTAGATGTGCAGGTCGCCCGCGAAAACGTTCTCGCCGATCCTCACATCGCAGCCCTCGGCCGAGGCGGTGAAGGTATCCGGGGTGAAGTCGACGAGACGGTCTTCCTGGGTCCCGTCGGGCAGTGTCAGGTTGATCCGGATGGCCGGAGTCAGGGGCCTGTCGATGTTGCTGAACTCCTTGGTCAAAAAGACCACGACCAGCTTGGCGCCGTCGTCCAGGTGTGCATCGAAGTACCACCACTCGTAGGTGCCCGTTGAGCCGTCGGTGCGCAATCCGTCCTCCCACGGCTTGATCGCCTGCTCCTCGATTCCGAAGCGGGCGTAGTCCTCCGGCGTTCCAGCCATGCGGGCTGCGCTGGTGGCGACGTGGTTGCGGGACATGGTCGTTCTCCCTCTCGGTGTGGCGCCGACCGGGCGGCGGGCGCCAGCTGTCCGGGGCTCGCCGATCGCTTCGGCCTGAACCTCTCGCCAAAGCAATTAATTTCCGATCGGATATTTTCTTACTGCCAGCATGCGACGCATGCCCCAATTGCGCAAATCGCGGGCCACGCCCGCCGCGGACAGAACCACATTCAAGGAGCCCCATCAGCGTTCCGATCCTCGCGGACATGGCCTGCATCGGGGCGGGCGACTGGGTCACCACCGCCAAGCGCCGCCCGCCAGGCGGTGAACTCGCCCTCACCGAACGGACAAGGAACCCAATGAACACCGCATCCGCTTCCGAGGCGACGCGTACAGCGCCCTGCGCGCCCGCGAGACGCGCAGGGCGCTGTACGGATGCGTCCGCCCGCACCGGTGGCCCGTCGTGCTGATCGCGCTCGGCGTCAGCCCAAACTCATCACCCGCCACAGCTGATCGTCGGAGCCGGTGTCTGTGGTCTGGACGAGCCGGGCGCCCGCCGACGTCGACGCACCGGACACCGCGAGCAGCTTGCCGCTGTGTACGTTCTTGAGCTTGTAGGTGCCGTTTCCTGCGGCCACCGGCGTCCAGCGCTGGCTGTCCGCGTTGGTGTCGGGCTGCTGGACGACGGTTGCGCCGTCCGCGGTGGAGGCGTCGGTGACGTCGAGGAGGTGGCTGCTCTTCTGGTTCACGATCTCGTAGCTGCCGTCACCCACCGCGACCCACCGCCACAGCTGGTTCGACGCTCCGATGTCGTTCCACTGGATGACGTTCGCCCCGGCGGTGGTCGAGCCGCCCGAGACATCGGCCGCCTTGCCGCTGTGCGCGTTGAGGATCTTGTAGAACGCGCTCGGCGCGGGGAAGGCGATGGAGGCGAACGCGTCCAGTGCGCAAACCGTGTTGGAGGAGGCGGCGTTCTTGGTGCCGGTGCAGACCACCTTGATCGTATGGGCACCCGCGGACAGATCTGTCTTCTCGAACAGCGGCACCTGCTTGGTCACCGATGACGCGTACGCGTCGATGCCCGCCTGTGCCAGGGCGCCGTCGAGGTAGACGTCGACCTTGCCCATGTTGGGCTGCGTCATGCTGAGATACCGAATGCCGGTGCCGGTGAACGCGTACTGGACGTAGTCGCCCGCCTTGTTCGTATAGCGCTCGGACCCGTTGAAGTCCCGGGTGTCATTCCAGTTCGACCAGCCGGAGGAGTAGGTCAGACGGGAGTCCTTGTCGTCCACGGAGATCCAGCGCTGCCGTACGAGCGCCTTCGACGCGGCGGAGGCCTTGCCCTCGGCGTCCACGACATACAGGCGGTAGTCGCCGGCCGTGGGCGGAACAGCGATGGACGTGGCGGTGCCGGCGGCCTTGGTCATGGTGGGGCCGACCGCGAACTGCGTCGTACCCGCGGGAGCCAGCCACAGCGTCCTGCTCGCGTCACCAAGGGCGCGCACGGGGACGGACGACGTTCCCTTGCCGGTGAACGTGCTCGCGGGCAGGGCGTAGTCCTGGAGCGCTGTTCGGTTCTGCGGGACGAGGTCCTTGTAGGCGCTCTCGGGGCCGGAGTTCACGGCGATGGCGTACGCCGGGGACGGCCATACGGTGTCCGGGTAGGCGCGCATGTCCTCGATGGTGCTGTTCGGGACGTTCTTGTTGGCAATCGTGTTGACCGTGCCGTAGGTGTTGGTCATGGACAGGTCGTGCTGGCGTCCCCAGGTACCGGAGTTGATGGCGTAGGCCACCTTCGGGTCGACGTCGAGCACGTTGTCGCGGTAGGTGATGAACGCGGAGCCCTCATCGGGGTGCAGGCCGTACTTGTGACCGGACGGCACGCCCTGGATGTAGTTGTCGCTGATCACGGTGCCCGGCTGGCTGCCCAGGGTGTAGATGGGGGCGGAGTCGCCCAGGACCTGCATCGTGTCGACGATCTGGTTGTGGCTGATGGTGTTGTTCTTCGCCGTGGTGGTCGGGTTCCCGGGATTGATCGACTTCTCCGAACCGTCGAAGTTCCACCATCCCCAGCCGAGCGTGATGCCCGCCCACGGCGACTTCTCGATCCGGTTGTGCCGCACCGACAGGGACTCGGGGAAGTACGCGGAGACGGGGCTGGATGCCTCGAACAACACCCCGCTGTCGTACAGGTAGTTGTTCGCGATCGAGATGTTCTTGCAGACCCCCTCGACGTCCACCGGGTACTTCTCGTGATTGGTCGCGGTGTAGTCCCCGATGTAGACGTGCTGGGGATGACTCACGGTGATGGCGGAGCCGGCGATGTCGTTCGTGGTGTTGCCGGTCACCTCCGTGTCGCGCACGTCGTTGACCAGGTGGATCCCGTCCGCGCCGGTGTGCTGCACGGTGTTGCCCCGCAAGGCGATGGAGTCGGCGTTCTCGATCTCGATGATCCCCGGCGGCAGGTCGACATTGCGGTAGGAGTACGCGTGGAAGTTCTTCCTCGCATACACGGTCGAGCTGGAGTTGCCCTGGGTGCCCTGCCGGACGACCGATCCGGCGACATTGACGAGGTTCCAGTCGGAGTGCTCCACGGTCAGCCCGGAGAGCGTGATGTTGCGCGCGTGGTCGGTGGTGGACCTACCGGCGATCTTGATCAGAGTGGGCACGCCGTTCGGCGCGACGACCTGCGCCGAGGTCAGGTTCTCGGAGTCGGTCTTGTAGTAGTAAACCGTGTGCTTGGCCTTGTCGAAGTAGAACTCCCCTGGCTGGTCCAGGAATTCGTACGCGTTCATGAAGGTGTGGGTGCCGTCCGCTTTGAACGGGCCGTACGGCGGTGCCTGGGCGATGGCCGCACCCGGCTGCTGGAACAGGGCCGCGCGCTGGGCGCCGTCCGAGGTGGTCGTGATCTGGCGCACCCCCACGATGGCCGTGGTCCAGGTCGTCGCCGACTTGATCTCGACGTCGTCCTGGTTGGACGCGACGGCGGGCAGGTCGGACAGGCCGTACTTGGCTCCGTCGCACTGCGAACCCGACTCCCAGGCCCAGGGCGCCTGGCCGGCCGTGACGGTGTAGGTGCCGTAGCAGCCGGCCGAGGTGACCGTCTTCGAGGCCATCTTGGCGCGCTTGCCGTTGACGTAGAGCGCGCGGAGCTTGCTGTCGCGGTTGAGGGGGGCCTTCCAGATGTTGCCGCTGTGCTGAGACCAGCCGGACACTCGGGTGCCGCCGCTCAACACCGGCTTCTCGCCCGGGTAGGCGGCATACACGACACGGTGGCCGTTCGTTCCGGAGTCGGAAGACGTGAACTCGATGGTGTCCGTCACCGGGTAGGTGCCACCGCGGAGATAGACGGTGATGTCTCCGGTCATGTCCTTGTTGATCGTGCGCACGACGTCCCGCGCATGCTGCAGGGTCTTGAACGGGGCGGTGATCGTGCCGGCGTTGGCGTCGTTGCCGTTCGGCGCGACGTAGTACGTCGCCTGCGGTGCGGCTGAGGCCGAGGCCGGCAGCGTCAGGGACGTAAGCAGTACGGCGGACAGCGCCAGCGCGACCGCTATGGACACGGTGCGGACGGCGGAGGGGACACGTCTCATCGGCTGCTCCTCATCCAGGGCATGACAGGTATGAAGCTGTGCATAAGGCGGCTCCGGTTGTGTTGTCGGTGCGCTTGCGCGGACAGGTAGACCTTTCAGCGGCGGCAGGGCCATGTGTTTCGCGCGTGCCCCGCCGCGACATCAGGGGACACCACCGGCGGCGGTGGGGACGTCCTGCCGGATCAGTCCCCGGTCGCGGAGGTCGTCCCAGAGCGCCTCGGGTACGGCGCTTTGGTGGAGTGCCACGTTCTGCGCCACCTGGGCGCGGTCACGCATGCCCAGCGTGACGTTGACGGTGCTGGGATGCGTGCCGGGGAAGGCGATGGCGGCGGTGGGAAGGCTGGTGCCGTGCTCCTCGCAGACGCGCGCGATCGTCCGTGCGCGGGCGACCAGTTCCGGTGAGGCGTCCTGGTAGTCGTACTTCATGCCGTCGGCGGGCCACGGACGCGAGAGCAGCCCGGAGTTGAAGACACCGACAGCCACCACGCTCTTGCCGTGCTCCTGCGCCGCGGGCAGGACGTCGTCCAAGGCCGACTGGTCGAGGAGGGTGTAGCGCCCGGCGAGCATGACCACGTCGGCCGGCGTCTCGCGCAGGAAACGGGCGAGCATGGCCGACTGGTTCATGCCGGCGCCGATCGCACCGATCACCCCCTGGTCGCGCAGCTCTGCCAGGGCGGGCATGGCCTCCTCGGCGGCCTGCCGCCAGTGGTCGTCGGGGTCGTGTACGTAGACGATGTCGAGCCGGTCGAGGCCGGTGCGGCGCAGGGAGTCGTCAATGGAACGGAGCACGCCGTCCCGGCTGAAGTCCCACTGCCGGCGCAGATCGTCCCGGACGGCGAAGCCCTCGCTGTCGACGCCCTGGGGACGCTCGTTGGGGACCAGGAGACGGCCCACCTTGGAGGAGATGACGTACTCGGTACGGGGGCGCGGGCGCAGGGCTGCCCCGAGGCGCTGTTCGGAGAGCCCGAGGCCGTAGTGCGGCGCGGTGTCGAAGTACCGGATGCCCGCGTCCCAGGCCTCGTCCACGGCGGCCGACGCGTCGGCCGCCGAGGTGGCGCGGTACAGGTTGCCGATCACCGCCGCGCCGAATCCGAGGGCGGTGAGCTCGACGGACGTGCGGGCGACCGTCCGGCGTCGTATGACGTCCTCCGCGTGGACGCGGACGTCGACGTGGGCCGGTATGGAGTCGGGGTCGTCGCTCATCGGCCGAGCCATCCGCCGTCGACGGGCAGGGTGGTGCCGTGGATGTAGGCGGCGGCGTCGGAGGCGAGGAAGACGGTGGCTCCGGCGAGGTCGTCTGCGTTGCCCCAGCGTGCGGCGGGGATGCGGTCGAGGATGGCGTTGCTGCGGATGGGGTCGTCTTGGAGGGCTTGGGTGTTGTCGGTGGCGATGTAGCCGGGGGCGAGGGCGTTGACGTTGACGCCGTGGGGTGCCCATTCGTTGGCGAGGGCCTTGGTGAGTCCGGTGATGCCGTGTTTGGCGGCGGTGTAGCCGGGGACGGTGATGCCACCTTGGAAGCTGAGCAGCGACGCGGTGAAGATGACCTTGCCCTGGCCGCGGGCCACCATCGTCGTGCCGACGGCGCGGGTGAGGGCGAATTGGGCGTTCAGGTTGACCTGGAGCACCAACGCCCAGTCCGCGTCCGTGTGTTCGGCGGCCGGGGTGCGGCGGATGGTGCCGGCGTTGTTGACCAGGATGTCCACCGGTCGCTCGCGTCCGGCGAGGTCGGCGCCGAGGGCCCGTACCGTCTCGGGGTCGGCGAAGTCGGTGCGGATGGCTTCGAAGGTGCGGCCTGTGGTGGTGACGTCCTTCTCGACGTCGCTGCCGGATTCCTCCAGGTTCGCGCTGACGCCGATGATGTCGGCGCCGGCTTCGGCGAGGGCGCGGGCCATGGCCCGGCCGATACCGCGGCGGGCTCCGGTGACGACGGCGAGCTTGCCGGTGAGGTCGAAGAGGGTCATGCGCTGGCTCCGTAGTCGTGGTCGGGGGAGGTGTCGGTGCAGTCGAGGAGGATCTTCATTACGTCGCCGCCGCCTTCCAGGGCCTCGAACGCGGCGGGTGCCTCGGTGAGCGGCACCACCTTGCTGATCAGCCGGTCCGCGGGGATCGTGCCGTCGGCGACCAGGGCGACCGCGCGCTCGAAGTCGGAGCGGTCGTACAACCGGGCGCCGACGAGGGTGAGTTCACGCCAGAAGAAGCGGTGCAGGTTCACCTCGCGGGGCCGGGGGTGGATGGCGACCAGGCACAGCCGCCCCCGCACGCCGAGGACGTCCACTGCGGTGTCCACACCGCCAGCCGCACCGGACACCTCGAACGCGACGTCGGCGCCCGCGTCGCCGGTCCACGCGCCGACCAGGGCGCCGATGTCGTCGGCGGCCGGGTCCCAGGTGGTCAGCCCCAACTCCTCGGCCAGCAACCGTCGGTGAGCGCTCAGCTCGGCCACCCGTACGTCGGCGCCGGTGGCCCGCGCGACCAGTGCGATCAGCACGCCGACCGGCCCGCCGCCGACGACCACGACCTTCTCGCCCCCGGCAACCTGCGCCCGGCCGACGTCGTGGACGGCCACCGCAGTGGGCTCCACGAGCGCCGCCCGGTCCAGCGGAAGTGACTCCGGCAGGCGGATCAGGGTGGAGGCGGGTACGGTCCAGCGCTGCTGCATCGCGCCGGGGGAGTCGATGCCGATGAAGTCGAGGTGCTGGCAGATGTGTTGGTGGCCGGCCCGGCAGGCGGGGCAGCTGTCGTCCCAGCGCAGCGGCATCACGGTGACCGGGTCGCCGGGCGCCCAGTCCTGCACGCCTGGACCGACCCGGAGGATCCGGCCGGACATCTCGTGTCCCAGGACGGCGGGCACGGCGACCCGGGCGTCCATGTCGCCGTGGAAGATGTGCAGGTCGGTGCCGCAGATACCGACGTAGGCGGGGGCTATCTCCACCTCGCCGGGGCCCGGCTTCACACTGCGTGCGGGAGCGGTGTCCAGGGTGCGGGCGGCGAGATAGCGGACTGCGAGTGTCATCGTGTACTCCAAAGTCCTGCGCGCACGGGAGTCCTCCGCGCACGGGCGTCGTACGTCAGTGGTGGACGGGCAGGCGGTAGAAGGCGGTCGCGGTGCCGGCGAGGACCGCGTGGATCTCGCTCGGCGCGCAGTCGGTGAGCAGGTCGTCCACGGTCGCGGCCCAGCGGTCCCAGCCGCCCGCGAGGTTGGCGACCGGCCAGTCGGAGCCGAACATCAGTCGGTCCGGGCCGAAGGAGGTGAGCAGCTCGTCCCAGACCGGGCGGATGTCGGACGTGGTCCAACTGCCGTGGTCGGCCTCGGTGATGAGGCCCGACAGTTTGCAGATCACGTGCTCGTACGCCGCCAGCCGTCGCACCTGCTTACGCCACTCGTCGAGTTCGCCCCCGGCAATGTCCGGCTTGCCCGCGTGGTTCAGCACCTGGGGCAGGTCGGGGAAGCGTTCGGCCAGCCGGATCGCCTGGTCGAGCTGGTGGCTGCGGACCAGGACGTCGTAGGAGAGCCCGCGGTCCCTCGCCGCCGCCAACCCCCGTTCGACATCGGGGCGTTGCAGCCAGGCCGGATCCGTCTCGCCCTGCACGAGGTGGCGCAGGGAACGCAGACAGGTGCCGCCCGGTGCGGCGAGCAGTCGGTCGAGCGTGTCGCCGATCGCGGGCGACGTGAGGTCCGCCCAGCCGACCACCGCCTCGATCAGCGGCTCCCGCTGCGCGAGGGCGAGCAGGTCCTCGGTCTCGGGCACCTCCGGCACGCACTGCACGGCCACCGTGCCGTGGAGGTGACGGCCCGCGACGGGGCGGGTCGCGGTGGAGCGCAGGTCGTCGGGGGTGAAGGTGTGGCGGATCGATGTCAGGTCGGGGTCGTCGAGCCAGGGCTGCGCACGCTGGTCGAGGTCCCACAGATGGTGGTGCGCGTCGATGAGGACGGGGGCGGGGGCGTCGGTCATGGCGGTTCCAAGTCGGGTCGGTCCGGCGCGGTCCGGCGCGGTCGGGGTCAGACGGTGACGTCCTCGCCGGGCGGGCCGAGATGCCAGATCTCGGTCATCTCCAACCACTGGCGGGCCTCGCCCCGGTCGGGCCAGGGCTCCTGGCACGGGTCGGTCAGCTTCCACCACTCCTGCGTCTCGGGGTCGGCTTCGAGGACAGCCATGTCAGCCTCGAAGTCGTCGCCGTGGTACTCGAGGTAGCCGAACAGCACGTCGCCGTGGAGGAAGATGCCGAAGTTGCGGACGTTCGCCCGGTGCAGGGCCGCCTCCACCCCGGGCCAGACGGCGGAGTGCAGTTCGAGATACCTCTCCCGGTGTTCGGGCCGGAGCCTGATGGTCTGGGCGATGCGCTTCACGCCGTGCTCCCTTCCGCGCCGGGGGCGGGTTCGCCTGCCGCGGTGTCGAACGGGGTGCGGTAGCTGGGGGTGTTGGCGCGCAGGTCCAGTCGCAGGACGAGCTTGATCCGGGTGGACGCGGGCAGCTGGACGGTCAGGAAGGGGCTGTCGCAGGACAGTTCTTCCTCGGTGGCGACGGGCTCGGTGTGGCCGTAGTCGTACATGTCGCCGATCCAGCCGTCGTCCTGGCAGGTGGTGTACCGGACGGCGGTGATGGTGTGCTCGGCGAAGGCGCCGGCCTGGACGATCACCGTGCGGTCTGTCTCGGGAGCGAGGTTGACCAGCTCGACGGTGGTCCGCTCGGGGTCGATGGACATGACGAGCGCTGCCACGTCCGGCGGCAGGCCGGCGCGGCGGGCGTCGGCGTCGTGGTAGCGCAGCCGGGCCTGCTGCAGACCGCCGTTGTAGAGCACCTGGGGGCCGCCCCAGGTCAGCTGGACGAGAGCCTCGGTGACCACGGGGTTCGACTGCTGCCAGACGTGGATGTCCGCCTCGGGCACGTCCAGGTCGCGGTAGCGGTCGATGCGGCGCAGGCGGTGCCGGATCTGGGCCTGGGCGGTGGCGAGGATGCGCTCGGGGTAGCCGGGGTCGTCGCCGGCGAGGAAGGCGAACCAGGCCTTCTCGTGGCCGGACTCCTCCTTGGCGCGGAACGGCCGCAGGGTGCGCCAGTCGATCGCCTCGGCCTCGCGCAGGTCCTCAAGACGCTTGCGGTCGGCGTCCGAAGCCGAGTGGTGCCACAGGGCCACCGGTACGGGCGGGGTGGTCGGGTTGTAGTCGAACCAGCCGGTATCGTTGTACCGGAACGGCACGTGCAGCGTGGGGGTGTCGGCGTCAGGGCCGAGTTCGACCGCCCACTTCGCGGGGAGGCTGGAGTCTGCCTCGGTATGGGGCATCACCTTGCCGCGGGCGATGAGCGAGTCGAGTGTGGTGCGGACCATGGAGAGGTAGTCGTCGTCCCCGGTGACCGTCGCCGCCGCGAGCGCGGCCACGCAGGCAGCTGTTCCGATGCTGTGCCAGCCGTGGGGCCAGGACCAGCCGTAGTGGCCGCCGTACCAGCGGCCTTCGAGGAGGCCGCCGACGACTCCGTCCGGGCTGACGTTGTCGGGGATGACACCGTCGTTCTCCTGCGTGCGCTCCCGCCACGAGCCGACGTACTCGACGATCCAGTCGCGGTAGCGCGTCTCGCCGGTCAGGATCCAGGCGTTGAGGACCAGACCGGTGGCGCCGAGGTTGAGCGCGGTGTCTCCGGCGCCCATCCGGTCGCGCATCTGCGCGCCGAGACGGGGGTCCGAGGAGAGCGGGAACGGGCCGTCCTGCGCCTCGGGTATCCACTCGAGCGGGTACCCGTAGGTGTCGGCCTCCTTCTGGAGCCAGGGGTAGACGTCGCCGTCGAACAGGCCCGTGCGATCGGGGTCGCTCCCGTTGTGCGCGCGGGTGATGATGCGGCGGGCGGGATCGTAGTTGCCCTTGGCCGGGTCGACGTACAACTCCGCGAAGCGCACGGCGCGTTCCGACCAGCGCTCCGGGTCGGCCATGCACAGGAAGAACAGCAGCAGCAGGCTCTCACCCTGGTGGAACCAGTCGTATCCGCGCTCGTACTCGTCGCGCAGCATGTCCAGTTCGGTGAGCTGACGCGTCACGCCCTCCCAGTGCTTCTCGCTGGCGGGCAGCAGGTCGTCGGCACCGCCGAGAAGGTAGAGCTGGGGCCAGTTGAAGAACACCTCGTAGAAGTCGTCCACACCGTCGCGGGTGGTCAGCGGCCCGGTGTAGTTCAGGCGTCCGTCCGGGCCGGTGAAGTCGCGGGCGAAGCGGCGCCAGGCGTGATCCAGGAGGTCGAACAAGGACCGCTGGGCCACCGCCCAGCCCGGTACTTCGAGCAGGGGGACATTCGCCTCGATCGCCGGGGGCGGGGCCGGCCTGCCCGAGGCCGTGGTGTCCGCACCTGAGGCGGGTTCTGGAAAGTCGAAGGGCATGGCGGAAATCTCCGTTCAGGGGTACGGGTGCGCGCCGGCGGCGACGGCCGGGCGACGGTCGCCGATCGGGGCGTCAGCACGGGGCGACCGGGAGGTCGGGCCTACTCCTTGGTGGCCCCGGCGAGCATGCCGCTGACCAGGAAGCGCTGGGCGAACAGGAAGACGATCAGCACCGGTGTGATGGCGAGCAGGGTGGCCAGTGCCAGCTGGGGGCGCTCGATCGCCAGCTCGCCGACGGTCGGATTGAAGGACGGCACGTTGCTGAGCAGGCTTCCGACGCCGACCTGGATCGGCATCTGATCGGACTCGGGGAGCATCACGTACGGCAGGAAGTAGTTGGTCCAGTTGGCGACGAAGCTGAAGAAGCCCACGAGCGCGATGACCGGGGTCGCCAGCGGCAGTGCGATGTGCCGGAAGACGCCGAGCTCCGAGCAGCCGTCGATGCGAGCCGCGGCCAGCAGGTCCTTCGGCACGGCGGTGGTGAAGTAGATGTACGTCAGATACACGCCGAACGGGTAGAAGGCGTACGGCAGGATGATCGACCACATGGTGCCGATCAGCTGCACCGCGTTGAGTTCCAGGAACAGCGGCACGACCAGGGTGGCGGTCGGCATGAGCATCACGACCAGCGTCGCGACGAGCAGGGTGTGCCGGCCGCGGAACTCGGTCATGGCCAGGGCGTAGCCCGCAGGGATGGCCACGCACAGGGTGATGACCAGCGAAATGACCGCGTAGAGCGTGGAGTTGCCCAGCCACTGCATCACGGCGTTGTCCTGGAACGCGGTCAGGGCGTGCCAGTTGGCCTTGAGGGCGTGCCAGGAGCCGAAGGACAGCGGACTGTCGTGGACGAGTTGCTGGTCCGTCTTGGTGGCCGCGAGCAGGAGCCACAGCACGGGCAGGACGAAGAACACCAGGAAGACGGCGAGCAGGGCGCCGGCCAGGAGACGGGGCACCACACGACGCGGGGGACGAAGGCGCCGGGCCGTGTGGGCCTGTGGACGCGGTGGGTCCACGACGCCTGGTTCCCGATTCGTAAGTGGTGCGGCGGGCGACTTAGTCGGCATCGAAGAACCTCGATCGTGTGACGAAGACGGCGGCGGCCGACAGGCTGACGACGAGCAGCTCCACCGAGACCGCGGCGGCACCGTTGATGTTGTTCAGCTCGAAGGCGAAGCTGTACGTCAGCTGGTTCAGCGCGTAGTCGCGGCCCGCCACCCCCACACTCGCCAGGGACAGCAACTGCGGCTCGACGAAGAGCTGGGTGCCGCCCGCGAACGCCAGGATCACCATGTACACGATCCACTTGCGGAGCATCGGGATCTGCACGTGCCAGGCGGTCTGCCAGCTGCTTGCCCCATCGATGCGCGCGGCTTCCATCACATCCGTGGGGATGTTGTTGAGCGCGCCGTACATGACCACGATCCAGCCGCCCGCGCCGGTCCAGAACGCGATGATCGTGAACAGAAGCGGCAGATGGCCGGGGGCGATCACCTCGCCGAAGGTGTCGAAACCCAGCGCGCCCAGCAGCGAATTGACCGGGCTGACCGTCGGATCGAGCATGAACAGCCATACCAGGACGCTCGCCGCGCCGGCGAGTGCACCGGGGATGTAGTAGAGGAACCGCAGGGACTTGCTGAGCGTGCCCGACGACAGGCGGTGCAGCAGCAGGGCGAGGGCCACCACGAACACCACGAGGGACAGCAGCCAGAACAAGAGGTACAGCGCCACATGGCCTACGGCGTCCATGAAGCGGAAGTCCTGCGCCGTGTCGATGAAGTTGGACAGGCCGGTGAACGCGCCGCCCGCGTTGGTGAAGGCGAAGTAGATGGCGTAGCCGGTCGGCAGGATGCCGAAGGCGATCAGCAGGAGCACATAGCCGGCGACGAAGGCGACGCCGGCCCGGCTCTGCCGGGCGGTGCCACGAGAGCGCCGCCGGGCAGAGCGGGACGAAGGGGACGCGGAATGGGTCGCAGCGGTCACTGCGCGACCTTGTAGCCGTTGGACTGGGCGTACTTGATGATCGAGTCCTGCCAGGCGGGCAACATGGATTCGATCGTCTTGCCCTGGGTGAGGCCGGGCTTGACGGTGGCGGCCCAGATCGCTTCCTGGCTGAACTTGCCCGAGCCCCAGCCGGACCACACCTGCGAGGAGGCGTCTGTAAGGGCCTTGAGGTCACTGGCGTAGTACCCGGAGTCGGCCTGCGCCTTGAGCCAGTTCTCGGCGGCGGGCGCGTACGCCGGGAAGCCGGGGGCCTTCTCGCCCTGGTAGGCGTTATCGGTGGTGACCCATGCCAGGAAGTCGGTGGCCGCCTTGAGGTGCGCGGAATGCTGGGACACCAGCCAGGTGCCGCCGCCGACGTTGCCGGTGGACGGTGCGGTCTCGCCCTGCCACTGCGGCATGGGCGCCACCGCGATCTGCTGGGCCGGCGTCTTGAGTCCGCTCTGGAAGACCGCGCCGCCGTACCAGGCCGGCCCGGGCATGAGGAGGATCTTGTCGGCCTTCTTGTACTTCTTGGCGAAGTCGGTGCTGAAGACCCCGCTGATGGACATCGACTTGTTCTTGATCAGAACGTCAAGCAGTTTGGCCATCTTGGTGCAGGCCTCGCTGGTGGTGTTCACGGACACGGCCTTGGGGCCGGTGATGTGGTTGGCGCCGCACTTGCTTGCCCACAGGTAGATCTCGGGGGTGAAGGAGTCGCCCGCGTCGCCGACGAGGTAGCCGGGGTGTTCCTTGGCGACCTTCTCACCGAGTGCCTGGTATTCCTCCCAGGTCGCGGGGACGGTGTAGCCGAACTTCTTCAGCAGCGGGGCGTTGTACCAGAGCACCGTCTGGGAGAGGTCGTTGCGCAGGCAGTACAGGGTCCCGTCGACCGTGCAGACGTCGTTGGCGCCCTTGGCGAACTTGCCGAGGGTCGCGTCCGGGATCAGACCCTTGTTCAGCGGCGCGGCGAAGCCCGCGTCGACCGCCCAGCTCGCCTCGTTGTTCTGGGAGCTGAAGACGACGTCCGGCCAGCCCTTCTTGGTGCGGTTGAACAACTGGACCTTGGTCTGCAGGTAGTTCGAACCGTTGGCGTCACCGTCGTAGCTGACGATCTTCAGCTTCACGTCCGGGTGCTGCTTCTGGTACAGCTTCGCGGCGTCCATGCGGGTCGCATCCACCCAGACGGTCAACTCACCGTCCTTCTGGGCGACTTGCGCAAAGCCGTCTTTGTTGGTCGTCCCGCCGGTGGCGCCGCTGCAGGCGGCCAGGGTCAGCACCAGTGCAGCGCAACCTGCGGACACCGCGGCATGCTTCCTGCTGACTGTGCTTCTCGGGCTGGGCGAAGGCTTCTTGAGGGTCATCGTGACTCCACTGGGTCTGCGGGTGCCCCGAGCGGGCCGGGGTGGCGCCTGGATGGGTCGACGTCGAGGTCCCGGACGGACGTCGGCAGGGCGGTCGGCTGTGCTGCTAGCGGCGTGGAAGAAATTAGCCGCCTTATCCAGGGACTCGTCAAGGGTCTATGCGCGCCCTATTTCCGGGAGGTGTAGTGATGGTGGCAGGGGAGTGCGGCGTATTGCCCTTTAAGTTCCCTTAGCGCCTTGGGAGTTCCACGCTCATGCCAGCGGATCTTTCGTGAAATGAGTACGACTCATTGCGAGCCTGAGCTACGATGCCGACGGCTCCACAGTGGTCAGCCGCGTACGCCGCCGCCCTCCGGGAGGAAGTGCAGATGGACGACATGTCAGAGCTCGAGGCGGCGTTGCCGGCTGGGATCCTGCCTACTGCACTCGCCGAGAACGGCGAGGAGCGCGGCTACCGGCCCGGATACGAGATCGTGGCGGAGCGGATCCTTGAATTCATCGCCGCGCAGCGGCTGGTGGCGGGCGACCGGCTGCCCACCGAGGTCGACCTGGCGCAGATGCTGGGAACGAGCAGGGCGGTGGTGCGCGAGGCCGTGAAGATTCTCTCGGCGCTGGGCCGCGTACGGGCCCACAAGGGGCGGGGGCTGTTCGTCGCGGACGACGAAGGCATGCTCATCACGAGCCGCTGGGGAGGCTTCTTCCGGCCTGTCGACATCGATCATGTGCTGATGCTGTTCGAGTTCCGCCGGGTGCAGGAGATGTCCGCCAGCAGCCTGGCGGCCACCCGTGCCACCCCCGCCGAACTGCGTACCATCGAGGTGGCGGTGGAGCAGTGCCGGCACGGGTTCGTCCACGGTGCGGTCGACGTGTTCAACCGGGCGGACGACGACTTCCACGCGGCTGTCTCGGTGGCCTCGCACAACGCGTTCCTGGTCAGCGCCGTACGCGACGCGCGGCGGCTGCAGCGCCAGTCCAGCGCTATTGGCATCCACGACACGCTCGGCGAGAACGCCGAGTCGGCGGTCGAGGAGCACGAGACGATCTACCGGGCCATCCGTGACGGCCGGCCCGAGGAAGCTGCTCAGGCCACCGCGGTGCACCTGGACCGGACCCTGGAGGACTACCGGCGCGAGATCCAGCGGCGCGTATTCGGCCAGCGCTGACGGTTCGATATCCCGTACGCGGTACGGGACTTCGGTCGAAAGCTGTCACGGGCGTTGACTTCCACACAAGGCGCCGCCTACGTTCGGCACCGTCGTGTCCGACGTTTCGACAGTCATTCGAAATCTCGGACACTCGGAGTGTGAGGTCGGTTCCGCAGGCCGCCGGAACCCCGCGCTCACCACCTCACGCGTTCCCGATGCACGTGCCTGCGCAAAACGTCTGACGGAGGACGAACCGTGGACATCACCAGACGACAGCTCGGCCGGCTGACCGCAGCCGGCGCCGGGGCCCTCATGCTGACGGGCCTACTGCCCCCAGCCCGGGCAGCGGCGGCCGCACCCTGGGACGGCACCTGGGGCGATCAGGGCGACGGCACCTACGTCAACCCGATCGTGCCGGGCGACCTCAGTGACTGGGACTGCATCCGGGTCGGAGCCGACTACTACGGCATCACCAGCACCTTCGGCTACTCGCCCGGCATGGCGGTCCTGCACTCGAAAGACCTGGTCAACTGGCGTACGCTCGGCGGCTCGGTCGGCGATGTCACCCGTATCGGCCCGGAGCTGAACTGGGACCGGATGAACCGCTACGGCCGCGGGGTGTGGGCCGGATCCATCCGCCACCACGCGGGCCGCTACTGGGTGTACTTCAACACGCCCGACGAGGGCTTTTTCATGACCTCGGCCCCGTCGCCGACCGGGCCGTGGGAGCCGCTGCACTCGGTGTGGCGGACCTCAGGCTGGAACGATGTATGCCCGTTCTGGGACGACGACGGCCAGGGCTACCTGGTCACCACGCACTTCTCGGACGGCTACAAGATCCACCTGTTCAAGCTGTCCGAGGACGGCAAGTCACTGGTCGGCCCGTCCACGGTCATCCACCAGTCGTCGGGCAGCGAGGCCAGCAAGCTCTACAAGATCGACGGTGTCTACTACCACCTGTTCAGCGAGGTGAAGTCCGAGGGCCGCGTGCTCATGATGAACCGCGGCACCAGCCTCTACGGGCCGTTCGAGACACGGCAGTTGCTGCACGTCAACTCCTCGGCGGACCGCGAGCCCAACCAGGGCGGTCTGGTGCAGACGCCGGACGGCGCGTGGTACTTCGTGACCCATCACGGCCATGGCCGCTGGGAGGGGCGCGTGCTGTCCCTGCTGCCGGTCACCTGGGTGGACGGCTGGCCGATCCTGGGCGCCGTGGGCACGGACGGCGTCGGCACCATGACGTGGTCGGGCAAGGTGCCCGCCGGCGGCACCCCCGGACTGCCCCTCGACGCGCTGCCGCCGGTGGTGGCCAGCGACCTGTTCACCGCGAGCAGCCTCAAGCCGCAGTGGGAGTGGTACTACCAACCGCGTGCGGATCACTGGTCGTTGACCGAGCGCCCCGGCCATCTGCGCTTGAAGGCCTTCGCCCCCCTGGCGGCCGACAACCTGATGAAGGTGGGCAACACCCTCACCCAGCGCGCACTGCGCACGGCCGGCGGCGCGAGCGTGACGGTACGCCTGGACCTGGCGGGCCTCGCCGACGGTCAGCACGCCGGGCTGTGCCATTACGCCGCGACGTATGCGGGACTAGGAGTGAAGCGCACCGGGAGCACCACCACCATCGCGCACAACGCCGGCGGCACCCTGACCTACGGATCGGACATCCCCCAGAACGCCGTGTGGCTGCGCACCACTTGGGACCTGAACGGGGTGAGCCGCTTCTCCTACAGCCTCGACGGGAGCACCTTCACCGACGTCGGTGCCACCTACCAGCTCACCTGGGGCGGCTACCGCGGCGACCGGATCGGCCTGTACACCTACAACCCCAACAACACCGGCTACGTCGACATCGACTCGGTGCAGTACACCGTCGCCCCCAGCCGGGCCTACCACTGCGTCAGTGTGCGCAGCGGCAAAGTCGCCGACGTCTCCGGTGCGTCGGTCGCGGACGGCGCCGGCCTGATCCAGTGGCGCGACACCGGCGGAGCGAACCAGCAGTGGACCTTCCAGTCCACGGCGGACGGCTACCACACCATCACCTGCGTCCGCAGCGGGAAGGTCCTCGACGTAGCCGGCTCCTCGACGGCGGACGGCGCACGGGTCGTCCAGACGACCGCCGACGGCCGCACCAGTCAGCAATGGCGGGTGCGCCCGCTGAGCGGTGGCGCGTTCGTCGTGGTCAACCGCAACAGCGGCAAGGTGCTGGATGTCAGCGGAGGCAGTACGGCCGACGGTGCCGCGCTGATCCAGTACGCCGACCGGGGCAGCACCAACCAGCACTGGACGTTCCAGCGCGTCACCGGTTAGGACGCACGAGGCCGCCGCGCCCCTGCCTGATCCGCCGATCCCGCGCCAAGGGCTCTGCGCAGTGAGGCCCGAGGTCTCGCGACCGCCGAGGCCCGGCCCAGCGATGTCGCTGTCGGCACTCTCGCGTCACCGCGTCACCGCGTCACCGCGTCACCGCGTCACCGCGTGACCGACCGGCACCGCGTCACCACCGCGTCACGACAAGCAGCCGCTCGTCTCCGAAAGGTGCACGATGTCTTCCTCAGTCAGCAGACGGAAACTCCTGCAAATAGCCGGGGCCACCGCCGCGGCCTCTGCCGGCGGATCCTTCGTCGGCGCTTCGCCCGCCCGAGCGGCCATGCCTGCCGCAAGCGCCGAGGCCGGCGTCCTGGCACAGCCCTTCGCGCTCGGGCAGGTGCGGCTCACCGCCGGCCGGTGGCTGGACAACCAGAACCGTACGGGGAACTACCTGCGGTTCGTCGACGTGGACCGGCTGCTGTACAACTTCCGCGCCAACCACAAGCTGTCCACCAATGGAGCGGCGGCCAACGGCGGTTGGGACGCCCCGGACTTCCCCTTCCGCACCCATATCCAAGGGCATTTCCTCACGGCATGGGCGCAGCTGTACGCCGTGACCGGGGACACCACCTGCCGGGACAAGGCGACCTACATGGTCGCCGAGCTGGCCAAGTGCCAGGCCAACAACAGCGCCGCCGGTTTCAGCCCGGGCTACCTCTCCGGCTACCCCGAAGCCAACTTCACCGCTCTTGAGCAGGGCACCAAAGGCGATGTGCTGTACTACACCATCCACAAGACCCTCGCCGGCCTCCTGGACGTATGGCGCCACATCGGCAGCACGCAAGCCCGTGACGTGCTGCTCGCCCTGGCCGGATGGGTCGACTGGCGCACCGGCCGGCTGACGAGCGAGCAGATGCAGAACATGCTGCGCATCGAGTTCGGCGGCATGAACGCGGTCCTGACCGATCTCCATGTGCGGACCGGCGACGCGCGGTGGCTCGCGGTCGCCCAGCGGTTCGACCACGCCGCGGTGTTCGACCCGCTCGCCGCGAACCAGGACAAGCTGAACGGACTGCACGCCAACACCCAGGTACCCAAGTGGATCGGGGCCGCCCGGGAGTACAAGGCCACCGGCACGACCCGCTACCGGGACATCGCCACCAACGCCTGGAACATCACCCTCGACTCGCACACGTACGCCATAGGCGGCAACAGCCAGGCGGAGCACTTCCGCGCCCCGCACGCCATCGCCGGATTTCTGAACAAGGACACGTGCGAAAGCTGCAACACCTTCAACATGCTCGTCCTGACCAGGGAGTTGTTCGAGCTGGACCCGGACCGGGCCGCGCTCTTCGACTACTACGAGCGCGCGTGGCTGAACCAGATGATCGGCCAGCAGAACCCGGCCGACGACCACGGCCACGTCACCTACTTCACCCCGCTCAATCCCGGTGGCCGGCGCGGCGTGGGCCCGGCGTGGGGCGGGGGCACCTGGAGCACCGACTACGGCACCTTCTGGTGCTGCCAGGGCACGGGCCTGGAGATGAACACCCGGCTGATGGACTCGATCTACTACCGGCGTGACGACACGCTGATCGTGAACCTGTTCGTACCTTCCGTGCTCACCTGGCCGGAGCGCGGCATCACGGTCACCCAGACCACCTCGTACCCGAACAGCGACACCACGACCCTGAAGGTCACCGGCAACGCCGGCGGAACCTGGGCGATGCGTATCCGCATCCCGAGCTGGACCACCGGGGCCTCCATCAGCGTCAACGGCGTCGCGCAAACCGTCGCCACCACTCCAGGCAGCTACGCCACCCTCAGCCGCGCGTGGTCCTCCGGCGACACGGTCACCGTCCGCCTGCCCATGCGGATCATCCTGCGCGCGGCCGACGACAACCCGAACGTGACCGCGGTCACCTACGGTCCGGTCGTCCTGTCCGGCACCTACGGGGACACCGCACTCAGTGCGCTCCCTGCCTTGAAGACCTCCTCGATCACACGCACAAGCAGCAGCACGCTCGCCTTCACCGCCACCGCCGACGGTTCCACCGTCGCCCTCGGCCCGTTCCACGAGGCGCACGGCCACAACTACACCGTGTACTGGAACACGAGCGGCACCGTCCGGCTCGCCAACGTCGGCAGCGGCCTGGTCCTCGGCATCCAGAACATGTCCACCGCCAACGGCGGCCGCGCCCTGCAGTGGCGCGACACCGGCACGGACGACCACGACTGGGACCTGGTCGCGGACGGCAACGCGGTCCGCTTCCGCAACGCCCACAGCGGCAAGGTCCTCGGCGTCCTGGACATGTCCACAGCCGACGGTGCGACCGTCCTGCAGTGGTCGGACAACGGCACCGCCGACCACCGGTGGACGCTCCTGGAACAGGGCGACGGAACCTACAAGATCCGCAATGTGCACAGCGGCAAGCTGCTCGCCATCGCGGACGACTCCACCGCCGTCGGCGCGTTCGCGGTGCAGGCCCCGGACGACGGCACGGCCGACAACCGGTGGCGCATCGTACGGAACTAGCACGGCCTTCAGACCTGCACAGCACTCCGCACCCACCCGCAGAAACACAGGAGATGCTCATGTCCGCGGTCCTGCGCCGACTGGCGGCGATTCTCGTCGCCGTCGGTCTGCTCCTCACCACCCAAGCCCTCGGCACGCACCAGCGAGCCGAGGCCGCCGAACCCGGCTATCTCATGGTGCACTTCACCGGCGACTCGGCGACCGGCCAGCAGCTGTACCTCGCGCACAGCACGGACGGCCTGCACTGGAACGACCTCAACGGCGGAGCACCGGTCCTGCGCTCCACCATCGGCACGAAGGGGGTGCGCGACCCCGCACTGGTCCGCTCGCCCGACGGAAGCCGCTACTGGATCATCGCGACGGATCTGTGCGTCCGCTGCGGCTCCACGTACGAAAACGGCAGTCCCAGCTTCGTGGTGTGGGAGTCCACGGACCTGGTCAACTGGTCCGCGCCGCGGCTACTCAACGTCGCGGGAGCGATCCCGGGCGGGCGCAACGCCTGGGCCCCGGAGGCGATCTGGAACCCCGAGACCAACGACTACGTCCTGTACTGGGCCACGAACGCCACCGTGAACGGCATCCTCAAGTACCGCATCTACTACACCCGCACCACGGACTTCCGCACGATCACCACGCCCCAGATCTGGATCGACCCGCCCGGCACCACACCGGTCGTCGACACCCAGATGACCGAGGTGCCCGCCGGAGCCGGGAACTACCGCTACATACGGATCTCCGGCGACGGCCGGAACTCGGTCGAGGGCAGCAACTCGATCCTGGGGACCTGGACCGACCTCGGCACCCTCTCCAGTCTGGGCCTCACCGGGAATGTGGTCGAAGGCCCGGTGTGGATGAAGTTCAGGGACCGCGACGAGTGGGCGCTCTACATCGACCACAACAGCCCGCAAGGCGTACGCGAGTACCGGCCGATCCTGACGACCGACCCGTTCACGGTCGCCGACTACCGGATCCTGCCGCCGGAGAGCTACGACATGGGCGGCACCGCGAAGCGCCATGGCGCGATCATGACGCTCACGGCCGCCGAGGAGAGCCGTGTCCTCGCCCGCTGGCCCAACACCCCGGCCAAGCGGCTCCAGTCGTACAACTACCAGGACCGGTACGTGCGGCACGCCAGCTTCGACGTGCGCATCGACTCCGCCGTCAGCCCCGCCGAGGACGCCCAATTCCGGCCCAGGCCAGGGCTCGTGGGCAGCGGCACCGTCTCCTTCGAGTCGGTGAACTTCCCCGGCTACTACCTGCGGCACGCGAACTACGACTTCCAACTGGTCCGCAAGGACGGCACCGCCCAATTTGCGGCGGATGCCACCTTCCGGCAGGTTCCGGGCCTAGCCGACGCGTCCTGGTCGTCCTTCGAGTCATACAACCACCCCGGCCGATACATCCGTCACTACGCGTACCAGCTGCGCCTCGACCCGATCACCACGGCGACCGGCCGCAGCGACGCCACCTTCCGTGTGAGCAACTGACCCGCTGACGTCGGCGGCAGGGGAGGACCGCTCAACCCCTGCCCCGGCTGTCCAGTTCACCCCCCACCACCGAAGAAGGAGTTCTTCATGGCCGAGCCGCCACTGATCCGTCGTGCGTTACGCGCCTTCCTCGCGGCGGTCGCCGCAGGCGCGTTCATCGGCGGGCTGCTCACCGCCACGGCGAGTCCCTCGCATGCCGCCACCCAGGGCCCGTGCGACATCTATGCGGCGGGCGGTACCCCCTGTGTCGCCGCGCACAGCACCACCCGTGCCCTGTACGGGACGTACAGCGGTCCGCTGTACCAGGTGATCCGCGCCTCCGACAGCGCAACCAAGGACATCGGCCTGCTCAGCGCGGGCGGATACGCGGACGCGGCCGCGCAGGACTCCTTCTGCGCGAACACCAGCTGCCTCATCAGCGTCATCTACGACCAGTCCGGCAAGGGAAACAAGCTCGCCCGGGCGCCCAAGGGCCAGTTCCCCGGTCCGGGCCCGGGCGGCAGCGACAACCTGGCCAACGCCTTCGAGGCGCCGATCACGGTCGCGGGCCACAAGGCGTACGGCGTGTATGTGGCCCCCGGCACCGGCTACCGCAACAACAACACCAACGGCATCGCCACCGGCGACCAGCCCGAGGGTATGTACGCGATCTTCGACGGCACGCACTACAACGCCGGCTGCTGCTTCGACTACGGCAACGCCGAGACGAGTGGCAACAACGACGGCAACGGCACCATGGAGGCCATCTACTTCGGCGACAGCAAGTACTGGGGCTACGGCACCGGCAGCGGCCCCTGGGTCATGGCCGACCTGGAGAACGGCCTGTTCTCCGGCGTGAACCGCGGCTACAACCCCAACACCCCGTCCGTGAACCACCGGTTCGTGACCGCGATGCTCAAGGGCGGCCCGAACCAGTGGGCCACCCGAGGCGGCAACGCCCAGTCGGGCGGGCTGTCCACGTACTACAGCGGCCCTCGCCCCAACGTCGCGGGCTACAACCCGATGAAGAAGCAAGGCGCGATCATCCTCGGTATCGGCGGCGACAACAGCAACAGCAGCGCCGGCACCTTCTACGAAGGAGTCATGACCGCGGGCTATCCCTCCGATGCCACCGAGAGCGCCGTACAGGCGAACATCACCGCCGCCGGCTACAGCAACGCCACGACCGGCACCGGCGCGCTCACCCCAGGCGCGCGCGTCTCCCTGAAGGCCACCACCGCTCCCTGCTGCACCTCGCACTACCTGCGCCGCAACGCCGCCGACAGCACGGTCGGCATCTCCGTCGTCAACTCCTCCAGCCCGTCGGCCGACAAAGCCGATGCCACGTGGATCGTCCGGGCCGGTCTGGCCAACACCTCATGCCTGTCCTTCGAGTCCGCCGGCCGCCCCGGCCAGTTCCTGCGCCATTACAACTTCCGGCTCTCCGTGAACACCGACAACGGCGGTGGCGCGTTCACGCAGGACGCGACCTTCTGTCCCACGGCCGGCAACAGCGGGACCGGCACCTCCTTCAAGTCCGTGAACTACCCGACGAAATACGTCCGCCACTACAACTACGCGGCCTACATCGCCTCCAACGGCGGCTCCAACGCCTGGGACTCCACGACCGCCTGGGCCCAGGACACCAGCTGGCTCACCGCGGCTCCCTTGAGCTGACGAGGACCGCACCTGCGGGCGGCCCGGCCCGGGCCGCCCGCAGGTCCGTGACGCCATTTGTCCGACTCTCCTCGCCTCCTGGCGTCGTACAGCTCCCGGCACACCCTGCGCCCTCTCGACCCAAGGAGCCGCACCATGTCCTCCACCTCGCCCAGCAGACGCACCATGATGAAGGCCGTGGCCCTCGCCGGAGGAGCGGCAGCCTGCGGCCTGCCGCAGGCCCTGTGGCCTTCCCCCGCCGAGGCGTACACCATCCCCTCGAAGATGAACTGGTGGTACGAGGCCCGGTTCGGGATGTTCATCCACTTCGGGTCCTACTCCTACCTCAGCCGCGGCGAGTGGGTGATGAGCCAAGAGCGGTGGAGCAAGGCGAACTATCAGACGCAGGTCAGCCAGAACTTCAACCCGAGCGGGTTCAACCCGGCAGCCATCGCGGAACTGGCCAAGAACGCCGGCATGAAGTACCTCGTGATCACCGCCAAGCACCACGAGGGCTACGCCATGTGGGACTCCGACGTGCCGAGCTTCACCGACACCACGGGCACCAAGCGGTACAACCTGCACGACTACAGCGGCTTTCCGACCGATGTGCTCGGCGGCCTCAAGACGGAGTGCGAGAGCCGCGGGATCAAGTTCTGCCTGTACTACTCGATCCTCGACTGGAACCATCCGTCGCAGACCGACCGTCACCAGGGCGGTCTCACCACGATGTCCTCGCAGGCCGCCCGCACCGCCTACATCGCCGACATGAAGGCGCAGCTCCAGGAACTGCTCGACCGCTACGACCCGGCTCTGCTGTGGTTCGACGGCGACTGGTCCGGCGAGCCCGCCGAACCCACCCTGGCGGACTGGTGGCTGAAGGCGGACGGCGTCGACCTCTACAACTGGCTGATCGCCCGTAAGCCCGGCCTCATCGTCAACGAACGGGTCAAGCGTGACCTCGGGCTCGGCGACTACGCGGTCGCGGAGTTCGGGGTGCCCGCCACGCCGATGGACCGGCAGTGGGAGAAGTGCGCCACCATGAACGGCTCCTGGGGCTACAACGCGGGCTACGAGACCCGCTACCGCTCCGTGAAGGACCTCGTCAGGGAACTCGTCACGGTCGTCTCCCGGGACGGCAACTACCTGTTGAACATCGGTCCCACGGGCGAGGGCCTGGTCACTGCCGGAACGGAGACCGTACTGAACGGTCTGGCTTCGTGGATGTCGACGTACAGCGACAGCATTCACGGGACCAGCGGCAGCCCGCTCGCGTTCGAACCTGGGTGGGGGAGGGTCACCAAGAAGAGCGGCAAACTCTTCGCCCATGTCTTCACCTGGCCCACGAACGGCCGGCTGCGGATCCCGGCGCTCGACAACACGATCGGGCGCGTCTATCTGCTGAACAATCCCTCGATCTCGCTCTCGTACACGACCAGCGGCGGCGCCATCGATGTCACCGTTCCGGCCACTGCGCCGAACGCCGAAGTCTCCGTGGTGTGCGTGGAGGTCCAGGGCATGCCCATCGGGGTCTCCGCGTCGGCGTCGGTGTTCGAGAACGTCAACTACCAAGGCGCCAGCGCCATTCTGCCGCTGGGCAGCTACACGTCCGCCGAGCTGACGTCCGCCGGCCTGGCGCCCGCCATGGCCTCGTCCGTCGTGGTACCCGACGGCTACCAGGTGACGGGCTACTCCGGCGACGACTTCACCGGCACCGCGTGGACGTTCACCTCGAACGCTCCCGACCTCGTGGCGAGTGGCAACAACGACGCGATCAGATCACTGAAAGTGCTGTTCAGGCCCGACAGGTACTTCAGCCTGACCAATGTCACCAGCCGCTTGGTGCTGGACTGCGGCGGCGATGTCGCTGGCGGTTCGAACCTGAAGCAGTGGCAGCCGGGCTCCAGCTTCAATCTCCAGTGGCAGGCGATCGAACTCGGCAACGGCTACTACAAGCTCGTCAACCGCACCAACGGCATGGTCGCCGACGGCTGGGGTTCCACCGCCAACGGTGAGCCTGCCCGCCAGAAGGCCTGGGACGGCAGCGATACCCAACAGTGGCGGATCTCCGACCGCGGCCGGGGCCGGTACTCGATCGCCAACCGCAGTACGGGACTGGTCCTCGACGGCGGCGGAAGAGTCGCCTCAGGGTCCGTGACCAAACAGTGGACGTGGCAGCAGAGCACCAACCTGCTATGGACGTTCAGCTCAGTCACCTGACCTGCGCCACCCGGTTCGTGCCCGACCCTTTCCCTCGGTTTGGAGACATGAGATGAGCACACCCAACCTTCCCTCGCGTCGGCTGTTCCTCGGCATGGCGGCAACCGTGCCCCTGGCCATGACCGGTGTGCTGACCGCCGGTCGGTCGGCGAGGGCCGCTGCGGGCTCCCCGTACGTCATGGCGTATTTCACCGAGTCGCGGCGAGGCCTCGGTACGAGTTACGGCCTGCACCTGGCAGTCAGCACCGACGCGCTGCAGTGGATGCCGCTCAACCAGAACCAGCCCGTCGTCACCCCCACCGGCGGTGACGGCGGGCTGCGCGACCCCTTCATCCTGCGCAAGCAGGACGGCACCTTCGTCGTCCTCGCGACAGACCTGAAGGGCACCGACTGGACGAAGAAGAGTCAGGTCATCCACGTATGGGACTCCGCCGACCTGCGCTCCTTCGACAACTACCGCCTGCTGAAGCTGCACGAGATGGATACGCACAGCTGGGCGCCCGAAGCGTTCTGGGACGCTTCCCGCGGCCAGTACGCCGTGATCTACTCCGCGGTCAACAGCAGCGGCCACAACGTGATCATGGTGAACTACACCACGGATTTCAGGACTGTGACATCGCCCCAAGTCTTCTTCGATCCGGGCTATGACGTGATCGACGGCTCCCTGGCCATGAACGTGGGCGGCGTCAACTACCTCTACTTCAAGGCCCGCAACAGCCTCGTCGGGGCCAGGTCCGCCTCCCTCGAACCCGGCAGTTTCACCGTCTTCACCTCGGGACTGGCGCCGCAGGGAGGCATCGAGGCACCGATCCTCGCCCAGGCCGACGGCACCTGGTTCCTGTGGGGCGACGCCAACGCGATCTTCTACGCGTGGCAGACCGACGACCTGTCCACCGGCACCTGGACCGCCACCGACCGGCGCGTGTACACCCAGCCGCTGAACTCCAAGCACGCGGGCATCCAGCCGATCTCGCAAGCCGTGTACGACGGCATGGTCGCCCAGTGGGGCAAGCCCGCCTGGAACCGGCTGAAGTCCTACAACTTCCCCGACAGGTTCTGGCGGCACGCCGACTACCTCGGCCGCATCGACCCGTACCCCTTCGATCCGTACACCGACTCGCAGTGGAAGCTGGCGCCGGGCCTCGCGGACGCCTCGGGCGTCTCCTTCCAGTCCGTCAACTTCCCGACCCGCTACTTGCGGCACTCGTACTACCAGCTGCGTCTCGACGTGAACGACGGCACCACGCGCTTCGCCCAGGACGCCACCTTCCACCGGACCGCCGGGCTCGCTGACGCGTCCTGGACGTCGTTCCGCTCCCACAGCCACCCCGACCGCTACATCCGGCACTACGACTACGCGCTGCGCATCGACCCGATCACCACCGCGGTGGGCCGGGCCGACGCCACGTTCTCCCTGGGCTACTGAGAGACCAAGGAGTGGGCCCTTGTCGGCCAGTGACGAGCCCGCTCGGGGCGGCAGCCGGCGGCCGAGCCGTTCTGGTCCGCATTCAGGTGGTCGCGCAGCCGCTGCTCCGTGAGGGGTGATCTCGCCTCTGGCGAAGATCGCTGCCGTCGCCGGCACCTCTTCGGCTCGACGGCGGGAGTGCTGACCACGGTCCTGAAGGCCCTCGCGATGATGCGTTTCGTGGCCGACCTACACGGAAACCGAGACACGCCCTGGTCCGGGTCGGCCGCTTCCGCGCTGAGCTTGGTGAACATGTGGATGGCAAGGTAGAGGACTTTCAGGGCAGCGTCCTCCGTGGGGAAGTGCCCACGTCGCCGCCCGGTCTGCCGGAAGCGGGAGTTCAGTGACTCGATCATGTTCGTGGTGTAGACGATCTTGCGGACGCCGGGCGGGACCTTCAGGAACTCGGCGAACCGGGCCTTGGCCGCGGGAGGCGAACCGCAGCGAGTTGCGGACCATGTGCACCACGCAGAACTGGACGCCGGTCTGCGGCCAGAGCGCTGGCAAGTGAGAAGCCATGGCTGTGGTGTCGGGTCAGCTCGTTGTGCGGAAGGTGGCGTCGCTGCGGCCGGTCGCGGTGGTGATCGGGTCGAGGCGCAGCTGATACGCGTAATGGCGGATGTAGAGGTCGGGGTGGTTGTAGGACTGGTACGACGACCAGGACGCGTCGGCGAGGCCGGGGACTTGGCGGAAGGTGGCGTCTGCGGCGAATTGGGTGGTGCCGTCGTTGCGTACGAGTTGGAAGTCGTAGTTCGCGTGGCGCAGGAAGTAGCCGGGGAAGTTCACCGACTCGAAGGAGACCGTGCCGGTACCCACCAGGCCGGGCCGGGGCCGGAATCGAGCGTCCTCGGCCGGGCTGACCGCGGGGTCGATACGCACGTCGAAGTCGGCGTGCCGCACGTACCGGTCCTGGAAGTTGTACGACTGGAGCCGCTTGGCCTGGGTGTTGGGCCAGCGGGCGAGGACACGGCTCTCCTCGGCGGCCGTCAACGCCAGGATCGAACCGTGGCGCTTCTTCGTGCCGCCCATGTTGTAGCTTCCCGAGGCCGGGAGCCGGTAGGTGCCGGAGGCGGGCGGGTCGGTCGTCATGACCGGCATGTATCCGCGGCCGGCGGCGTACTGGTCCAGGTACAGGCTCCACTCATTGCGATCCCGGGACTTCATCCACATCGGCCCCTCGACCTGGGCGCCGGTCAGGCCGATGCCGGCGAGGTTGCCGAGGTCCGTCCACGTCCCGAGGATCGAGTTGCTGCCCTCAAGGGTGATCTGGCCGTCACCGGAGGCGCGTATGTAGCGGAAGTTGCCGACGCCGGCCGGCAGCTCGACGATCTGGGTGTCGATGATTTCCTGGCTGCCGGGGCGATCGATGTAGAGCTGCGGGGTGGTGATGGTGCGGAAGTCGCTGGTGCGGGCGTAGTAGATGCGGTGTTTCGTCTTGCCGTCGAGAGGTTTGTTCGTGGCCCAGTACAGGACGTAGTCGTTGGTCTCGGGGTTCCAGATCGCCTCCGGAGCCCAGGCGTTGCGCCCGTCAGGGATCGCCTCGGCGACGTTGAGCAGCCACGGATCGGACCAGGTGACCAGGTCCGTCGACTCCCACACCACGAGGCTGCGGCTGCCGTTGTTGATAGAGGCATCCCAGTTCTGTCCGCAGGCGATGCACAGGTCGGTCGCGATGATCCAGTACTTGTTCCCGTCCGGGGAGCGGACCAGTGCGGGGTCGCGCACCCCACGCGTGCCGACCGTCGAACGCAGGGTCGCGCCGCCGCCGTTGAGGTCATTCCAGCGGAGGCCGTCGGCGCTGTACGAGAAGTAGATCTGCTGATTGGCCGCTCCCTCCCCGGTGAAGTGCGCCATCAGGTAGCCCGGTTCGGCGGCTGCCGCCCGGTCCGGTGTGAGCGAGGTCTGGGATGTGAGCAGCAGGCAGGTGGTGAGCAGCATCAAAGCCAGCCTCACCCGAAGGGCGGACATGTACGTCTCCTGTCGTTTCGCAGAGGTCAAATCGGGGTGTCGCGGACACTCGATCTCGGTGCCGGCGGTAAGGGCCGGCCGACGCAGGACACGAGAGAGGCCGCCGGATCCGGGTAACGGTGTTGCTCCCATGGGGCAGTTCGAGCGTGCGTGGTGAGACGCTCTGCGACTCTTGCGGCCCTTGCTTCTCTCCAGTTCGGGCCCAGCGGCCTTCGGAGAACGGCGAGATCGGTATCGCCGGGTGTCCATCCCGGAGCCAACTGCCTGTCCACTCAGATAGGTGGTCCGATATATCGAACGACGTTCGTAAGCTCGGGCAGTAGCTAAGTGCGGGAAGAGCGAAGCGTCAATACCTCTGGCAGCAGTTGTCCAGTGGGGTCCGAGATGGTCCGGTCGCGCAGGCGACGCACCGCCATGCACTGATGCCGGAGCAGCCCAGACATAGCGAGTGAGGGCAGCCAGGGTGTCAGCCGCCCGAGGTTGTCATGCCCCAAGGGAGAGCTTCTCCGGAACGCAAGTGTTCTTTGAGCCACTGTTCCGTGTTACTGACGTGCAGCAGCGCGGCGGCCTGGCTGAGGGCGGCGTCGCGCACGGAAAGCGCCCGGAAGATCGCCTCGTGCTCGGCGAGGGTTCGGTCCGAGACCCGGGTGTCGACGAGGCCGCGCCAGATGCGGGCGCGCAGGGTTCGGCCCGAGATCCCTTCCAGGACGGTGAGGAGGGTTTCGTTGCCGGTGGCCTCGACGACGGCACGGTGAAAGGCCGCGTCGTGCGCGTTGAGCCGCTCCACGTCCTCACGCGCTTCGCGCATGGCGTCCAGGTGCCGCTCGATCTCCGCCAGTTGGTCGTCGGAGATCCGGGTGGCGGCCAGTGCGGTGGCGACGGGTTCCAGGAGCCGTCGTACCTCCATGAGGTCCTGCAGGGGCGCCGGAGTCGCCCTGCAGCAGCTCCACCGCACCACCGAGCCCCTCCAGAAGGAGGCTCGGCTGCAGGCTGGTCACGTACGTGCCGTCGCCCCGCCGGACCTCCAGAACCCGGGCGACGGCCAGCGACTTGACCGCTTCCCGGGCGAGGTTGCGGGACAGGCCCAGCTGGGCGGCCAGTTCCTGCTCCGGCGGGAGCTTCGAGCCCGGCGGCAGCGCCCCGCTGCGGATCAGCTCCCGGATCTGCGCAATGGCCTTGTCCGTCAGCGACATCGCGCGCTCCTTCCGGGCCCGTCCACCGCGGGCACGTCTGACCTGATGAGATCCCGGGCGCGGAGTTCGCTCCACAGACCGTCGGGGATCCGCTGCCGCCGGAGCGCCACATTCCGTACGACCTGGTCCGCGGTCCGCATCCCGAGGGTGACGTTGATGGTACTGGGATGGGTGAACGGGAAGGCGATCGCGGCCGCGGGCAACGTCGTGCCGTGCGCGGCGCAGACCTCGGCGATCGCCCGGGCGCGGCTGACCATCGCCGGCGGAGCCTCCTGGTAGTCGTACGTCATACCCTCGGCGGGCCACTCGCGCGAGAGGAGACCGGAGTTGAAGACGCCGACCGCCACCACGCTCTTGCCGCATTCCTGCGCGGCGGGCAGGACGTCGTCCAAGGCCGACTGGTCGAGGAGGGTGTAGCGCCCGGCGAGCATGACCACGTCGGCCGGCGTCTCGCGCAGGAAACGGGCGAGCATGGCCGACTGGTTCATGCCGGCGCCGATCGCACCGATCACCCCCTGGTCGCGCAGCTCTGCCAGGGCGGGCATGGCCTCCTCGGCGGCCTGCCGCCAGTGGTCGTCGGGGTCGTGCAGGTAGACGATGTCGAGACGGTCGAAGCCCGTGCGGGCGAGGGTGTCGTCGATGGACCGCAGGACTCCGTCGCGGCTGAAGTCCCACTGTCTGCGCAGGTCGTCCGGTACGGCGAAGCCCTCGTTGTCGGTGCCGCGCGGGCGTTCGTTGGGGACGAGGAGGCGGCCGACCTTGGAGGAGACGACATAGCTGTCCCGCGGGTGCTCGCGCAGAGCCGCGCCCAGGCGCCGCTCGGTGAGCCCCAGACCGTAGTGCGGTGCGGTGTCGAAGTACCGTATGCCCGCCTGCCAAGCCGCCTCGACCGCAGCCTGCGCCTCGTGCGCCGGAGTGACTCGGTAGAGGTTGCCGATGACGGACGCCCCGAAGCCGAGCTCGGTGATCCCGGCATCCGTGCTGCCTATCTTCTGGCGCCGCATGCTGTGATGTGCCAACTGTTCTCCTGGGGAGCGGGGACGGCGTGCGCGCCCATGGATCCGTCACCTTCTGACGGCGGCCGAGCCGCCTGCGATCAGGGCCTCGACCTCGGCGAGCGAGGCCATGGACACATCGCCCGGGGTGGTCATGACCAGCGCGCCGTGCGCGGTCCCGTAGGCCAGGGCACGCTGCAGTGCGGCGGCGTCGAGGTGCGCCAACGGCCGGTCAGGAGACTCCGGTGCGGACTCGTCAACGCCGACCTTCAGCAGTCCGTAGATCACTCCGGCCGCGAAGCCGTCACCCGAGCCGATGCGGTCCAGGACGGGCACGCCGGACATCTCCGGGCCGCGGACGAACCCGGTGCGGGCCGACCAGGCGGCCGAGGACCAGTCGTTGATCCCGGCCGAGAGCACCTCGCGCAGGGTCGTCGCGAGCACTGCGGCCTGAGGCAGGAGTCCGGCCACGGAGGCGAGGGCGCCGTGCACCTCGTCCGCCGCGATGCGCAGCGCCCCCGGGTATGGACCTGCCAGTCCCAAGGCGCCCACGACGACGTCGGCGTGCCGGGCGAGCCGCAGGTCGACCTCGCGCGCCCGCTCCGCGCCGCCCCGGCCCTGCCACAGACTCGGGCGGTAGTTGGGGTCGTAGGACACCGTCACGCCGTGGCGCCGCGCTGCCGCCATGGCCTCATCGGCGACGTCGACGGTGGTGTCCGACAGTCCGGCGAAGATCCCACCGGTGTGGAACCAACGCGGCCCCGAGGAGAAGAGCGCGTCCCAGTCCACATCTCCCTTGCGTAACTGCGAGACGGCCGTGCCCGCACGGTCGCTGACACCCAGCGCGCCCCGGATGCCGAAGCCGCGCTCGACGAAGTTCAGACCGTTGCGCGTGGTGCGGCCGATACCGTCCGCCGGCACCCAGCGGATCAGCGAGGTGTCCACGCCGCCCTGCAGGATCAGGTCCTCGGCCAGCCGCCCCACCTGGTTGTCGGCCAGGGAGGTTACGACGGCCGTGCGCAGGCCGAAGCAGCGCCGCAGTCCGCGTACGACGTTGTACTCGCCACCGCCCTCCCAGACCTGGAAGGTGCGCGCGGTGCGGATCCGGCCCTCGCCCGGATCGAAGCGGAGCATCACCTCGCCGAGTGCCACCAAGTCGGTCACCTCGCGCTCCCGAGCACGGTTCCGGTCGGCACGGAGAGCGGAGCGGCCGTCGCTCATCGGCCGAGCCATCCGCCGTCGACGGGCAGGGTGGTGCCGTGGATGTAGGCGGCGGCGTCGGAGGCGAGGAAGACGGTGGCGCCGGCGAGGTCGTCGGCGGTGCCCCAGCGTGCGGCGGGGATGCGGTCGAGGATGGCGTTGCTGCGGATGGGGTCGTCCTGGAGGGCTTGGGTGTTGTCGGTGGCGATGTAGCCGGGGGCGATGGCGTTGACGTTGACGCCGTGGGGTGCCCATTCGTTGGCGAGGGCTTTGGTGAGTCCGGTGATGCCGTGCTTGGCGGCGGTGTAGCCGGGGACGGTGATGCCGCCTTGGTAGCTGAGCAGCGAGGCGGTGAAGATGACTTTGCCGTGGCCGCGGGCCACCATCGACGCGCCCACCGCGCGGGTGAGGGCGAATTGGGCGTTGAGGTTGACCTGGAGGACCAGGTCCCAGTCGGCGTCGGTGTGCTGGGCGGCCGGGGTGCGGCGGATGGTGCCGGCGTTGTTGACGAGGATGTCCACGGGGCGTTCGCGTCTGGCGAGGTCGGTGCCGAGGGCCCGTACGGCCTCGGGGTCGGCGAAGTCGGTGCGGATGGCTTCGAAGGTGCGGCCTGTGGCGGTGACGTACTTCTCTATGTCGCTGCCGGATTCCTCCAGGTTCGCGCTGACGCCGATGATGTCGGCCCCGGCTTCGGCGAGGGCGCGGGCCATGGCACGGCCGATACCGCGGCGGGCTCCGGTGACGACGGCGAGTTTTCCGGTGAGGTCGAAGGCGGTCATACGGCGGCTCCCTGGGCGTGGTCGCTGTCGCCGTGGTCGGTGGTGTCGGTGCAGTCGAGGAGGATCTTCATCACGTCGCCGCCGCCCTCCAGGGCCTCGAACGCGGCGGGCGCCTGGGTGAGGGGGACGACCTTGCTGATCAGCCGGTCGGCGGGGATTGTGCCGTCGGCGACCAGGGTGACCGCGTGCTCGAAGTCGGAGCGGTCGTACAACCGGGCGCCGACGAGGGTGAGTTCACGCCAGAAGAAGCGGTGCAGGTTCACCTCGCGCGGGCGGGGGTGGATGGCGACCAGGCACAGCCGCCCCCGCACGCCGAGCACGTCGATGGCGGTGTCCACGCCGCCTTGCGCGCCGGAGACTTCGAAGGCGACGTCCGCGCCGGCGTCGCCGGTCCACTGCCGGACCAGCTCGGGCACGTTGTCGGCGGCCGGATCCCAGGTGGTCAGCCCCAACTCCTCGGCCAGCAACCGTCGGTGGGCGCTCAGTTCGACCACTCGGACGTCGGCTCCGGTGGCCCGCGCGACCAGTGCGATCAGCACGCCGACCGGCCCGCCGCCGACCACGACGATCTTCTCGCCGTCGGTGACCTGTGCCCGGCCGACGTCGTGGACGGCCACTGCGGTGGGCTCCACGAGCGCGGCGTGGTCCAGGGAGAGGGAGCCCGGCAGCCGTACGAGGGTCGTGGCGGGTACGGTCCAGCGCTGCTGCATCGCGCCCGGGGAGTCGATGCCGATGAAGTCGAGGTGCTGGCAGACGTGTTGGTGTCCGGCCCGGCAGGCGGGGCAGGTGTCGTCCCAGCGCAGCGGCATCACGGTGACCGGGTCGCCGGGTGCCCAGTCCGCCACGCCTGGACCGACCCGGAGGATCAGGCCGGACATTTCGTGTCCCAGGACGGCGGGCACGGCGACCCGGGTGTCCATGTCGCCGTGGAAGATGTGCAGATCGGTGCCGCAGATACCGACGTAGGCGGGGGCCAGCTCCACCTCACCGGGGCCGAGTGGCGGGGTCTCGGCGGGTGCGGTGTCCAGGGTGCGGGCGGCGAGATAGCGGACTGCGAGTGTCATGGTGTCTTCCAGGTCCCTTCAGCGCGGACGCCGATGGTGAGCAGCAGGTTGGCGTAGGTGCGGGTGTCGGCGGTGACGATGGCGAGCGCCAAGTCGGGGGAGCGGGCGGCGTCGTAGAACTCGAAGCGGCCGAGCGTGTCGACCGGCACGGGTGCCAGCATTGAGCGGTACTCGGCGATGGCGGGCGGCTCCGGCTCGCCCTCGGGCGGCACCATGACGTGCGCCGACTCCACGGGCAGCGCCCGCAGCAGGACGTCGAGCACGGTGGTCACATCCAGCAGGCCCGGCGCCAGGTTGAGATGGACGGTTCGGGCCCGCTCACCGGTGGCCGTACTCGCCGGATAGTGGCCGTCGGCGAGCAGGACACGGGCTCCGTGCCCGGCGCCGGCCAGCGCTTCAAGGATGCCGGGGTGCAGGAGTTCGGTCAGCAGCATCGGCTGTCTCCTCTCATCGGGTGGGCTCGAGCCGGTAGAAGGCGGTGGCGCTGCCGGAGAGGACCGCCCCGGTCTCGGCGGCGGAGCAGCCGGCCAGGAGTTCCTCGACGGCGTACGCCCAGCGGTTCCAGCCGCCGGCGAGGACACAGACCGGCCAGTCGGAGCCGAACATCAGCCGGTCGGCGCCGAAAGCGTCCAGGAGGACTTCCCACACCGGGCGGATGTCGGTGGTCGTCCACTTCACGTGGTCGGCCTCGGTGACCAGGCCCGACACCTTGCACCGGACCTGGGGATGCGAGGCCAGCCGCCGAACGCCCCGCTCCCACTCGTCCAGGTCGCGTCGGGCTAGGGGTGGTTTGCCGGCGTGGTCGAGGACCAGGGGAAGGGCAGGGAGACGCTCGGCCAGGCGGATCGCCTGAGGCAACTGGTGGCTGCGGATCAACAGGTCGTATCCGAGCCCGCGTTCGGCCACTGCTTGCAAACCCCGCTCGACGGACGGCCGTTGCAGCCACGCGGGATCATCTTCGCCCTGGACGAGGTGCCGTACGGCCCGCAGGTACCTGCCGCCGGCTCCGGCGCGCAGTGCGTCGAGTGCGTCGCCGATCGCCGGGGACGTGAGATCCGCCCAGCCGACGACCGCTCCGACCAGCGGGGCCTGCTCGGCCAGGGCGAGGAACTCGCGCGTCTCGTCGACCGAGGGCACGCACTGGACCAGTACGGTGCGCTCCAGCCGTCGACCCGCGACGCTCGCGGTCGCCGCCGTGCGCAGGTCGGCGGTGCTGAAAGTGCGTCGGATGGCCTGGAGCCCGGGTTCGTCCAGCCAGGCCTGCGGCCGGATGTCCAGGTCCCACACATGGTGGTGCGCGTCCACGAGGCCCTGGACGTCAGACACGGGCGGCCCAGACGGGGCCGTCGGGGTAGGCGTACTCCTTGACCGAGTCCGGGTGCATCTGTGCGCTCAGCCCCGGCAGGGCCGGCGCGAGGTAGTGCCCGTCGGTGATGCGGACGGGGTCCACGAAGTGCTCGTGGAGGTGGTCGACGTACTCGATGACGCGGTCCTCGATGGTGCCGGAGACGGCGACGTAGTCGAACATCGACAGGTGCTGCACCATCTCGCACAGGCCCACACCGCCGGCGTGCGGGCAGACCGGGATGCCGAACTTCGCGGCGAGCAGCAGGATCGCGATGTTCTCGTTGACGCCGCCGACCCGCGCGGAGTCGATCTGCACGATGTCCACCGCCCCGGCCTGCAACAGCTGCTTGAACACGACCCGGTTGGCGATGTGCTCTCCGGTGGCGACCTTGATCGGTCCGACGGCCCTGCGGACGGCGGCGTGGCCCAGGATGTCGTCGGGCGAGGTGGGCTCCTCGATCCAGTACGGGTCGTACGGTGCCAGGGCGCGCATCCAGTCGATCGCGTCCTGCACGTCCCATCTCTGGTTCGCGTCGACGGCGATACGGAAACCTTCACCGACCGTCTCGCGCGCGGTGCGCATGCGCCGTATGTCGTCCTCCAGGGAGGCGCCGACCTTGAGCTTGATCTGGGTGAAACCGTCGGCGACGGCCTCGCGGGCCAGCCGGGCCAGCTTCTCGTCCGAGTAGCCGAGCCAGCCGGGGGTGGTGGTGTAGGCGGGGTACCCCTTGTCGAGCAGGTGGCCGATGCGCAGTGCGCGGCCGGATTCGGCGCGGCGCAGGATGTCCAGGGCCTCTTCGGGGGTGAGCGCGTCGCTGAGCCAGCGGAAGTCGACCTGCGCGACCAGTTCCTCCGGCGACATCTCACCGAGGAAGCGCCACACGGGTTTGCCGGCGCGCTTGGCCGCGAGGTCCCAGGCCGCATTCACGACGGCACCCGTGGCCATGTGGATGACGCCCTTCTCGGGGCCCAGCCAGCGCAGTTGGGGATCGTGTACGAGGGAGCGGGAGAAGGATCCGAGGTCGGCGCAGACCTCCTCGACGGACAGGCCGACCACGTGCGGGGCGAGAGCGGCGATCGCGGCGGCCTGCACGTCGTTGCCGCGGCCGGTGGTGAAGGCCAGAGCGTGGCCCTCGAGACCGTCGCCGGCATCGGTACGCAGCACGACGTAGGCGGCGGAGTAGTCGGGTTCGGGGTTCATGGCGTCCGAACCGTCAAGGTGCTCGGAGGTGGGGAACCGCACGTCCAGGACGTCCAGGGCGGTGATACGGGCGGATGAGGGCAGGATGGAGGACATGACGGCAACTCCTGTGAGAGCACAGGGGAATCGATCCCCTTGCGATGAGACGTGAAGGCGGCGCGGTCGGCGGCCGGCGACGGCCGCCCGGGTCACTCCTGGACCTTGCCGCCCGTGATGCGCGAGATGGCGAGGGCAACGAGGATGATCAGGCCGTTGAGGGCGCCGATCCACTGGGCCGGGACGCCGCCCAGAGTGAGCACGTTCTGGATCATGAAGAGCAGCAGGATGCCGCAGAACGCGCCGAACATCGTTCCCTTGCCGCCGTTCAGGCTGATCCCGCCGATCACGGCGGCGGCGAACACGGTGAAGATGTAGCCGTCGCCCTGCGCGGAGGCCACGGAGGCCAGGCGCCCGGACAGCAGCAGTCCGGCGAGGGCGGCGAGCACGCTGGCGGTGACGATGACGATCCACAGCACCCGGTCGGTGCGGATGCCGGCCGCCTTCGCGGCGTCGACGTTGCCGCCGATGGCGTAGAGGGAGCGGCCGAAGCTGGTCCAGCCGAGGACGACGATGGCGGCGGCGAACAGCGCAAGGCAGAGCCAGATGGAGGCCGGCATCCCGAACCACTGGGCGGAGCCCAGGTAGAGCATCGACTCCGGCAGCTGGAAGAACGTCTGGCCGCCGGAGATGCCGGTCAGCACACCGCGCAGCACGATCAGCATGCCGAGGGTGACGATGAAGCCGTTCAGGCCGAAACGGATGATCAGCAGGGCGTTGACCACCCCGATCAGCGCGCCCACCGCGAGGGTCAACGGAATCGACCAGGCACCGGGGACGAGTCCCAGTCCGGGGCCGGTGCCGGGCGCCACGATCAGCCAGGCCGCGACGCCGGGCGCGAGGCCCATGGTGGATTCCAGCGACAGGTCCATCTTCTTGACGATCAGGACCATCGTCTGGGCGAGCACAAGCAGGGCGATCTCGGACATGGTCTGCAGGACGTTGATGAGGTTGTCGGCCTGAAGGAAGATCGGGTTGACAATCTGCCCGACGACGGCGATCACGATGATCGCGGGGACCAGTGCGAGGTCGCGCAGCCGGGCCAGGGGTATGCGCCCGCCGAGCAGCGCGGCGCGCTTGGCCGCAGGTTCGGCGGTGGGTGCGGGCGTGTCCGCGAGGACGGTGTCAGGCATTGAGGTCCACTCCTTCCATCGCGGCCACGAGTTCGTGGTCGTGCCAGCCGCGGGCGATCTCTGAGGTCACACGGCCCTGGAACATCACCAGGACCCGGTCGCACATGCGCAGGTCGTCGAGTTCGTCGGAGGCGATGAGCACTCCGGTGCCGGTTGCGGCGGTCTCCTCGACCTTGCCGAGGAGGAACTCCTTGGAGCGCACGTCCACACCTGCGGTCGGATTGATCAGTACAAGCAGCTTCGGATCGTCGGCCAGGGCGCGGGCCATGACGACCTTCTGCTGGTTACCCCCGGACAGCGCCGAGACGGGCAGTTCGGGACCCGGGGTCTTGATCGCCAACTTCTCGATCATGTTGTCGGCGAGCCGGTCCTTGCGGTCGCGGCTGAGGAAGCCGTTCTTGCCGAGCCGGTGCGGAACGGACAGCGTGGCGTTGTCCGCGATCGACATCTCCGGTACGAAGCCCTGATGATGCCGGTCCTGGGGGACGAACCCGGCGCCGGCGGCGAGCGCCGCGGGCACACTGCCCGGCCTGGGCCGACTCCCGGCGATCTCCACCTCGCCCGCCGCCGCGGTCCGAAGCCCCATGACGGTCTCGGCGACCTCGGTGCGCCCGCTCCCGGCAGCTCCGGCAAGGCCGATGATCTCCCCGGCGCCCACCCGGAAGGTGATGTCACCGTAAGTGTCGTCACTGCACAGGGCCTTGACGGTCAGCGCGGGAGTGGCGGCAACATCGAGAGTGCTCGCGCGATCCTGCAGCTGGTCGATCGCCGCCTCGCCGGTCATGGCGGCGACCAGCTCGGTACGGGGAAGCTCCGCGACCGGGGCGGTCACGATGTGCCGGGCGTCGCGGAACACCGTCACCATGTCGCAGATCTCGTAGACCTCTTGGAGGTGGTGGCTGATGAACAGGAAGGTCACGCCCTGGCGCTGCAGGTCGCGGATGCGGTCGAAGAGCCGGTTGATCGCCGCCGCGTCGAGCTGCGCGGTCGGTTCGTCGAGGATGATGAACCGGGCGCCGAAGGACAGCGCCCGGGCGATCTCCACGAACTGCCGCTGCTCCACGCTCAGATCGCCGGCCGGGGTCTGCGGGTCGACGTCCACCGACCAGGTGGACAGGAGCTCCTGAGCCCGCCGCCGTACCCCTTGCCAGCGGATCAGCCCGCTGCGGCCGTGGTCGTGCCGGTTCAAGAAGAGGTTCTCGGCGACGGTCAGCGCGGGAATGATCGTCGACTTCTGGTAGACGCAGGCCACGCGCTGTCGCCAGGCGTCGCGGTCCGAGAGCCGTGGCGCGGGACTGCCGCCGAAGGTGACCGATCCCTCGTCGGGGGCCTGCAGACCGGTGAGGACCGATACGAGGGTCGACTTGCCGGCTCCGTTGCGGCCGACGAGCGCATGGGTCTCGCCGGGACTGATGGTGATCCCGGCGCCGTCGAGGGCCACCGTGGGACCGAATCGTTTGACTATGCCCGCCGCCTCGACGACAGGCGGGCCCGAGGGGGACCGCCCGTCGTCCGCCGGAGCGGGTGCGGGGCTGACCGTACGCTCCCCGTCGCTCATCACAACCGCCTTGTACTCGTGGGTCGTTGGATGCCGAAAGGGCAGATCAGCCGAGGTTGTTGCCCCACAGCGACTTGTCGTCGCTCTTCAGGCTGGGCACACCGCCGTAAGCGGCGCCGTCGGCGGTGACGAGCGGGGCGGACAGCTGATCCTCGAGCACCCCGTCGCGGACCTGGATGATGGTGCTGTCGTGATCGGTCTTGCCCGGCTTGAAGGTCTTTCCGTCGATCGCGGCCTTGAGGTAGTACAGGGCGTACTTGGCGTAGAGGTCGGCCGGCTGGGAGACCGTGGCGTCGATCTTCCCGGCGGCGATGGACTTCAGCTCCTCCGGAATGCCGTCGTTGGACACGACGAAGACGTGCTTGTCGTTCTTCGGGTCCACCAACAGCTTCTTCTGCTTGAGGACTTGGAGGGTGCCGGACAGGGCGAAGCTGGACTGCATGTACACGCCCTTGATGTCCGGGTGCTGCGTCAGACGGGTCTGGAGCTTCTGCGCGGCAACCGCGCCGTCCCAGTTGGTGGCCTCGCCGAACACGGTGATGCCGGGGTAGTCCTTCTTCATGCAGTCGTTGAACGCCTCGGTGCGGTCACGGCCGTTGATGGAACCCAGATCCCCTTGGAGCATCACGACCTTGCCCTTGCCGCCCAGCTTCGTACCGAGGTACTGGCAGGCCTTCTCGCCGTACGCGCGGTTGTCGGCGCGTACGACCATGTAGACCTTTCCGCTGTCGGGCCGGGTGTCGACGGTGACGACGGGGATCTTCTTCGCCTCCAGCTGCGCCAGGGTCGGCGCGATGGCCGCGGTGTCCTGCGGGGCCATCGCGAGGCCCTTGACGCCCTGGCTGATGAACGTCTGCGCGTTGGCCGTGAGCTTGGCCACGTCGTTCTGCGAGTTGGTGGTCTTGAGGGAGAGGCCGAGGTCCTTGGCGTACTCCGGCGTGTACTTGATGTACGAGTTCCAGAAGTCGGTGTCGGAACGCGGGTAGTCGACACCGACCAGCGTTCCGCCACCGGACGCCGTCGTGCCGGAGTCGGTGCAGGCGCTGAGCAGCGCCAGGGCGGACAGGGCGGCGACGGTGGAGCAGAGGGCGTTTCTCAGTCTCATCGTGAGTTCCTCGCGCTGGTCCCGAAGCGGGGGAATGATGCGCATCCCGTGATGCGTAGGGGCCAGAGGTGAGGCGGGTGCTGCCATGAAACATGGCATGTCTCATGCGGGATGAATCATTTCTTTACGTGGCGAAACTGCCTCAACTGCGCTCGGCCCAAGCAACTTTCATCCACTTACCCGTTGACACGGGGCGGTTACGTCATCGAACTTCATGCGTAACATCCGGCGCCTCAGAGCTCACCGGGAATGCCGCGCCTGACGGTCCGGAGACCGCACGGCCTCGGGCTGCTGCCTCCGATTCGCCGCACCGCCGCAATGAAAGCCACCCACACAGGGAGTACACCCATGTCCTCAGGAAGACTGTCCCGTCGCACCCTGCTGGGTGCCGCGGGCGCCGCCGTTGCCGCGACCGCCCTGCCAACTCTCCCCGCGCTGTCGCCCTTTGTGGCGCAGGCGGCTGCCGCAGACCCCCAGACCAACCTGGAGAAGTTGGTGGACATGCGTTTCGGCATGTTCAACCACTTCAGCATGGGCACCTTCACCAACGAGGAGTGGGCCGCCCCGAACCAGGACCCCGCCCGCTTCGCCCCCACGGCGGTGGACTGTGCGCAGTGGGCGGCCGCCGCCGCGGCGGCGAAGATGAGTTACGGCATCCTCACGACCAAGCACCATGACGGCTTCGCCCTGTGGCCGAGCGCCTATGGCACCCAGAACGTCGCGAACAGCGGCTACAAGCAGGACGTGGTGAAGGCCTACTGCGACGCCTTCCGGGCCAAGGGACTGAGGGTCGGGTTCTACTACTCGATATGGGACCGCACCTACGGCGTCGAGGCGTGGGAAAGCCGGCACAAGGTGTCCGGACTCGAGATCACCGATGCCATCCAGCCGTCCGACTTGACCTTCATCCTCGGCCAGCTCACCGAACTGCTCACCAACTACGGCACCATCGACATGCTCGTCACCGACGGCTACGGGTGGCAGATGGGGCAGCAGGCCGTCTCGTACCAGCGCATCCGCGAGCACGTGAAGTCCCTCCAGCCGGACATCGTCATGATCGACCACGGCGCGCTGTCGGTTCCTTTCCTGGGTGACGCGATCTATTTCGAGGAGCCGTTGAGCGTCTCCGCGCCGGCCGGGAACACCTATGCCGCCACCCAGGGGCAGACGATCAGTTGGGGCTGGTTCTGGCATCCGAGGACAGCGACCGACAACCCGATGAGCAAGGACGCGATCCTGTCCCACCTGGCGGACCTGGAACCGAAGTACACCTCGTTCATCCTCAACTGCCCGCCCAACCGCGACGGCAGGCTGGACACCAACATCGTCAACCGGCTCGCCGAGGTCGGGGCGGCCTGGAGCCCCGACCTCTCGCGGCCACCGCTGCCGCGGCAGCTGCTGCGTGCCGAACATCCGGTGACGCCCGTCAGCGCGTACGCGACCGGATTCCGCACGGGCGAGGGCCCGCTGAACGCCATCGACGGCCTGAGTGACCGCAACTACGAGACCTGCTGGTCCACTTGGGGCCTCTCGTCGGCCCTGCCGCACTCGATCACGATCGACCTCGGCGGCGTGTGGAGCAATATCTCCACCCTGGAGTACCTGCCCAAGCAGTGGAATCGCTCCAACACCACCGACGGGGACATCACCTCGTACACCATCTCCACCAGCACCGACGGCACGAACTTCACCCAGGTCGCCACCGGCACCTGGACCGCCGACCGCGCCACGAAGGTGGCCGAATGGCCCGCCCGCACCGCCGGCTTCGTACGGCTCCAGGCGAACACGGCCGCCGGCGGCTACGCCAACATGGGCGGCGTCCATATCGGCGGCCGGACGGCCAAGCCGGCCCTGGTGTCCACCACGCTGCCCGGCGACGGCACCGCCTACCGGCTCGTCGCCCGGCACAGCGGCAAGGTCGCCGACGTGAAGGCCGGGGGCACCGCGAACAACACCAGCGTCATCCAGTGGCCGTGGCGTACCGCGAACAACCAGAAGTGGACCTTCGCCTCCACCGGCGACGGCTACTACGAGATCAAGGGCGTGGGCAGCGGCAAGCTGATGGAGGTCTCGGCGCTCTCCCGCGCCGACGGCGGCACCGTCGGCATCTGGTCGGACGCCGACGCACCTCAACAGCACTGGGCCGTCACACCCACCGGCGACGGCTACTACTTCCTCATCAACCGCTACAGCGGCCTCTGCCTCGCCGTCGACGAGGGGAGCACCGCCGACGGCGCGGCCATCGAACAACAGCCGTACGCGGCACTGCCTCGGCAGCAGTGGCAGATCATCGCGCTGTGACGGCACATGGGGCTCCGCCGCGTCGGCGGAGCCCCATACGCCAGTTCCCCGCCGTCAGGACCAGGGCAGCACGAGTGCACCCCAGGCCACCACCGGCCCCGCCGCGACGATGCCGCAGGTGTAGCCGATGATCTGGCGGTAGAACGCGCGTCGGTCCACTCCTCGTACGTTGCTCAGCACCAGCGCTCCGTTGGTGGAGAACGGGGAGACGTCGACGATGGTCGTGGAGACGGCGAGGGCGGCGATCAGCCCGGTGGCGCTGAGGTGGCTGGTCAGCAGCAGCGGAACGGCGATCGGGATGATCGCGGTCAGGATCGCGGTCGAGGAGGCGAAGGCCGAGGTGACGGCGACCGTGAAACAGAGCAGCAGGGCCACGAGCAGCGGTGTCCCGAAACCCGCCGCGTGCTCGGAGATCTTCTCGATGATTCCCGCGTGCTCCAGCATCGCGATGTAGGTCATCATGCCGCCGACCAGGAGCAGGGTGTGCCAGCTGATGCCGTCCACGGCCTTCTCCTGGCGCTTCATGTCCATGAGAGCCAGGAGCGCACCGGCCGCCAGAGCGAGTACGCCGATCTTCATCTGGAAGCCGAGGGCGCACACGACGAGGACCGCGAGGGCGGCCAGGGTGGCCCACTGGTGCACGGTGGCCCGTTCCGACGCCGAGTCGTCCGCCGAGTCTGCGGCGGCAGCGTCCGCCGCCCCGGCCATGGGCCGGTGACGCAAGGCCGCGAAGGTGAGCAGTGAGAGCAGGAGATTGACGAGGAAGCTGGCGAGGAACAGGGTCGCCGGGGTCACGGACAGTTCGGTGTCCTCGACCATGCCGAGCACCAGTGCACCCGAGACGGCCATCGGCGAGAAGGCGCCGGCGTGTGCGCCGCTGATCACCATCATTCCGATCATCAGCGGGTTGATCCGGTAGCGGAAGGCGAAGTTCATCGCGATGGGCACCAGGATCGCCACCGCGGCGGGCGTGAAGGTGCCAAGGGCGGTCAGTACCCCTGCCAGCAGGAACAGCACCCAGGGAATCAAAGCGGTTCTGCCGCGTACGAGCCGGACGCCGGCCGAGACCAGTAGATCGACGGTGCCGTTGCGGCGGGCGACCGCGAACAGATAGGTGACGCCGACGATGGTCAGGAAGAGCTCCACGGGGAAGCCCTCGAATATCTGATCCTCCGTCATGTTCAACGCGGTCGTGCCGACCGCGAACGAGGCGACGAAGGCCAGGATGCCGATGTTGATCGGCAGGACGGTGCCGACGACGAACATGACGAGCAGTGCGCCGACGGAGATCAGCTCAGGAGACATCATTGTCCTCTTAGTCCTGCGTGGTTTGTCCTGCATGGGCAGGTGGGAACGCCCGGTGACTGCGGTTCACCGGGAGGGCGCGGCGGAGACGTCAGGCAGCGGCCGGCAGCGCGGGATCGCGTACGAGGATGCGCGCCTGGCACAGCACGCGCGCTGCCCGCGCGACGGTGACGCGGTCCGGCCCGGGGCCGAAGGACTCCACCGTCAGCACACCGGCCGGGGTGCCGATGCGCAGGACGCCGCGGCCGGCGGCGGTGGACGCCTGGGCCACCACGGTGCCCTCGACGAGGTTGGCGGCGGCCATGGCGACCGCCGAGGTGAGGCCGATGGCAGGGTGCGGGGAGTTCATCGACAGCATCCGTACGGACACGTCGTATGCGTCCGCGGCCACCGCCTCGCCGAGGGTGGTGGTGTAGGGGACGGGCGGGCCGACGAGTCCCACTTTCGGGACCGCGTCGACGGGCACCGCACCGGGTGCGGCCAGTCCCATGCGGATCGCGGCGGCCTGTCGCACCTTGCGCAGCCAGGTCACCTCTTCGCGAAGCTGCTCCAGTGTCTCGGCTCCGGTCCTACCGGTGTGCGCCGCGTCCACCAGGGCCACCGGCGCTCCGGCGTCCACCATGCTCACGGCCGCTGACCGCTCACCGACCGGGAGTTGTTCGGACGGAAGGCCGGTCGGCAGCAGGCGGCCCGTCGCCGCGCCCGCGGGGGAGCGGAAGGTCAGCCCGACCGGTACACCGCCGGCCAGCGTGCCCGGGACCGTACGGTCCCCGAACTCCTGGACCCGGCCGCCCGGGGTGTCCACTTCGGCTTCGAGGACGGCACCCGTATTGGTGTTGCGCATGACCACACAGGTGCGGTCGCCCTTGATCGGCACCAGGCCCTCGGCCACCGCGTAAAGGGCGATGGCTGTCGCGCAGTTGCCGCAGTTGCTGCCCCATTCGACCGTGCCGGTTCCAATGCCGACCTGGGCGAAGAGGTAGTCGATGTCGACGCCGTCGCGAGCGCTGGGGCCGACCACGGCCGCCTTCGACGTCGTGGGGGTCGCACCGCCGACGCCGTCGAGCTGAACGGGATCCGTCGCGCCGTACGCGTCGACGAGAACGCGCTCGATCCGATCGCGATCGGCGGGCATGTGCACCTGGGCGAAGAGCCAGCACTTGCTGGTGCCGCCGCGTACCAGGGTTGCGGGAACGTGCATGTCAGAGCGTCCTTCTCTCGGCGCGGCGGGTGCGGGGCCGCCGCGTTCCGGAGACTTTCGCAGAGCCGTTCCCTTGAGCACAATGTCTGATTTCTTGAGGATGGTTAAGCTGTTCTAAACTCACTGAATGCTCAATGTCCGCCGCTTGCTGCTGCTCGCCGAGGTCGCCGAGCGCGGCTCGCTCACGGCCGCGGCCGAGGCGCTGTCCATGACCACGTCGGCCGCTTCCCAGCAGATGTCCCTGCTCGAGCGCGAGGTCGGGCAGCCGCTGATCGAGCGACTGCCGCGCGGCGTACGCGCCACCGCAGCAGGTGCCGCGCTGGCCGAGCGTGGCCGTGCGGTCCGGCGTGAACTCCAGGCCGCGGAAGCTGACTTGGAGGCGTTCCGGCACGTCGACCGAGGCGTCGTGACCCTCGGTTCCTTCCCTACGGCCAGTGCCTCGCTGCTGCCGCCGGCCCTGACCCGTTTCCGCCGCTCCCATCCGCAGGTGCGCACCGTCGTACGCGCCGGAGTGCTGGCCCAGCTCCAGGAGATGCTGCACACCGGTGAAGTCGAGCTCTCGCTGCTGTGGGACTACGACTGGAACCGCGTCGACGACGACCAGTTGATCCTCACGCCGCTGCTCGAAGACCCCACGGTCCTCGTCGTTCCGGCGAGTTCGCCGCTGATCGACTCGGCGGAGGTGCCCCTGTCCGACCTCGCGGACCAGGAGTGGATCATCCGTGCCGAGAACCACCCGGTGGCGGACGTGCTCCGACGGGCCTGCCGCCAGGCGGGTTTCGAACCGCGCATCGCCTACGCCTCCCACGACTACCAGGAGGCGCAGGCGATGGTCGCCGCGGGTCTTGGCCTCGCCCTCGCGCCGCGCCTTGCGCTGACCAACCGGCGCAGTGACGTACGGCTGCTGCCGCTGGCCCATGACAAGGCGTCCGGCGCCGCGCCCCCGGTCCGCAGGATCCTCCTGGCCGCTCCGGCCCGGCGCGCCGGCACCCCGGCGGCCCAGGCGATGGCCCGCGTGCTGCACACGGTCGCGCGGACCTTCACCGACCCCGGACTCGGCCGTGCGCAGCTGGGTGCGGTGCGGGGGCGCTGATCCGTCGCGTCATCACGCGCCGTACGACTGGGCCGGTCCGAGGGGGAGCTCGGACCGGCCCAGTCGCCCTGCCGGCGCTGCAGTGTCAGCAGGCCGGGGCGGGCAGCACCAGGGCTGCCGTCATGTGGATGCTGTCCTCAGCCCAGCGCGATCGCGGTCCACGACACCGGCGGCAGCTCGATGCTGAGCTGTCCGTCGGACAGGATCGCGCTCGGGTTCGTGTGCGGGGTCACGCGGTTCTGCTCGGCGAGGGTGTTCTTCGCGTACGCGTCCTTGTCGGCGAGTGTGACCGCCTCCAGAATCCGTGCGGAGCCGAGGCTGCGTACATCGATCGTGACCTGAGTGGCCTGCGTAAGCCCGCGGTGGACGAGGAAGACCGCGGCCCGGTCCTCGTCGACGGTGGCGACGGCGTCGACGACGGATGCCTCGCCGTGGTGTGCCGTGGTGTACGTCGGCGTCTCGATGACGGGTCGGATCACCTCGCCGGAAGCAAGCCGGCTGGTGATCGAGAACGGGTAGAAGGTGGTCTGCCGCCAGGCCGGGCCACCGGGCTCGGTCATGATCGGTGCGATGACGTTGACGAGTTGGGCGAGCGAGGCCGAGGTGACGCGGTCGCTGTGCTTGAGCAGCGTCATCAGCAGATTGCCGACGACGACGGCGTCCGCCACCGAGTAGACGTCCTCCAACTGGCGCGGGGCGTGCCGCCACTCGTCGTTGACCTCGTCGGACTCGGCGAACTCCTTCTGGTACCAGACGTTCCACTCGTCGAACGAGATATTGATCTTCTTCTTGGTGCGCTTCTTGTAGCCCACGTGATCGGCGGTCGCGACGACGGTGTCGATGAAGTAGTCCATGTCCATCGCCGAGGCCAGGAAGGAGCCGAGGTCGCCGTCGTGCTCCTGGTAATAGGCGTGGCAGGAGACGTAGTCGACGTGCTCGTAGGTGTGCTCGAGCACCGTGCGCTCCCAGTCGCCGAAGGTCGGCATCCCGGAGTTGGAGGAGCCGCAGACCACGAGTTCGAGGTCCTTGTCGGCCATCTTCATGGCGGCGGCGGTACGGGCGGCGAGCTTGCCGTAGTCCTCGGCGTTCAGGAAACCGGTCTGCCAGGACCCGTCCATCTCGTTGCCGAGGCACCACATGCGGATGTTGTGCGGGTGCGGCGTGCCGTTGGCGATGCGCAGGTCCGAAAGCTCCGTACCGGAGGGGTGGTTGGCGTATTCGAGCAGGTCGAGGGCGGGCAGGATGCCGCGTGTGCCGAGGTTGACCGCGAGCATCATCTCGGAGTCGGTGAGCTTGAGCCAGCGGGCGAACTCGTCCAGGCCGACCTGGTTCGACTCCAGCGAATGCCAGGCGAGGTCGCGCCGCACCGGTCGCGTCTCGCGTGGCCCGACCGAGTCCTCCCAGCGGAAACCGGACACGAAGTTGCCGCCGGGGTAGCGCACGGTTTTGGTGCCCAGCTCTCTGACGAGCTCGACGACGTCCATACGGAACCCGTCCTCGTTCGCGGTCGGATGGTCCGGCTCGTAGAGCCCGGTGTACACGCAGCGGCCGAGGTGTTCGACGAAAGAGCCGAAGGTGCGGCGACGGACAGGGGCGATGACGGCCTGCCTGTCGAGGATGACGTGGGCGCGCGGCATTGCGGTGGTCCTTTGCAGTTCAAGAGGGGAGGGGGCGGCGAGCGCGTTTACTTGACGGCCCCTGCGGTCAGGCCCTGGCGCCAGAACCGCTGGAGACAGACGAAGGCGACGAGCAGCGGGATCAGCGACAGGAACGCACCGGTGATCGGTATCAGCGTCGGCACGCCGCTGGCCCGCTCCGCGCGCCACTGCACCAAGCCCACCGTGACGGGCTGCAGGGAGGGGGTGTTGAGCATGAGCGCGGGCAGCAGGTAGTTGTTCCAGATGCCGACGAACTGGAACAGGAAGACGGTGACCAGGGCCGGTGACATCAGCGGCAGGGCGATCCGGAAGAAGGTGCGCCGTTCACCTGCTCCGTCGAGGCGTGCGGCTTCGAGGAGTTCGTCCGGGACGGACGCCGAGGCGAAGATCCGGCACAGGTAGACGCCGAACGGGCTGACGCAACAGGGCAGCAGCACCGACCAGTAGGTGTTGGTGATGTCGACCTTGGCCATGAGCAGGAACAACGGCAGGGCGAACATCGGCGCCGGAATGAGCACCGAGGCGAGGATGACGTTGAACACGCCTTCGCGGCCGCGGAAGCGGAACTTGGACAGCGCGTAGCCGGCCATCGCGGACAGCAGGGTTCCGACACTGGCGCCGACGAGGCTGTACAGCGCGCTGTTGGCGAGCCAGGTGGGGAAGATGCCGTCCTCGAAGCTGAAGACGTTCCTGATGTTGGTGACCAGGTCGAAGTGAGAGAACCACAGGGGCTGACCGGTGTCGAGGTAGCCCGATTCCTTGGTCGAGGAGACGAACAGCCACCACAGCGGGATCAGCGTGTACAGGGCCATCAGGCCCAGTACGCCGTTGACGACGGTCTTGCTGGCCATGTCGATGCCATTGCGGCGGGCGGGCGTGGCCGGTCGGGCGGGCCGGGTGGGTCGGCCGGCCGAAATCACGCTCATGCCATCGCTCCCTTGCGCTGGTTGTACTTGAGGAATCCGAGCGAGAGCACGAGGGTGATCAAGGCGAGGACGACGGACTGGGCGGCGGCCAGATTCTGGCCGCCCACGTCCATGTTCACGGTCGTGTTCATGATCGGGGAGAACTTCGGGTCGACGCCCGGTAGGCGCGCGGCGACCAGGATTGCCGGCTCGGTGTACATCTGCGCCGTCCCGATGATGGAGAAGACCGTGGTCAGCACCAGCGCGGGACGCACCAGCGGGATCTTCACCGCCCACGCCAGGCGCCATCCGGTGCAGCCGTCGAGCGCGGCGGCCTCCATCACCTCGGACGGGATCGTCTGCAGCGCGGAGTAGATGATCAGCATGTTGTAGCCGGTCCAGCCCCACGTGATCATGTTTCCGATCGAGACCGGAACCCACGGCGCGGACAGGAAGTCGGTGTGGATGCCGAGGTGGGACAGCGGTTCGGTGAACGGCGAGAGGTCTTTGACCAGGAGGTAGGACCACATCAGCGCGGCGATCGCGCCCGGCAGCGCATACGGCAGGAAGAACGTGAGCCGGAAGGTCTTGCGCAGCCGTGCCGAGCGGGAGTCCAGGAGGAGCGCGAGCAGCAGGGCCAGGCCGAGCATGAACGGGACCTGGACGCAGCCGAACAGCGCGACCCGGCCGATCGACGCGAGGAATTCGTGGTCGCTGAGGGCGTCGGCGTAGTTGGACAGGCCCGCGAACTCAGTTGTCTGCGCACCGCCGAACAGCCCGGCGCGGCGGATGGTGAAGAAGCTCTGGTAGATCGCGTAGCCGATCGGCGCGACCATCATGGTCAGGAAGAGGACCGCGAACGGCGCCAGGAAACCCGACGCGGTCAACGCGCTGCGCAGGCTGGCGCGCCGCGGCCGGCCGGCGGGGGTGACGCGGCGGGTGGCCGCGGGCGTCGGCCGCGGGGGTGACGCGGTCCGGGTGCTGCTTGCACTGCTCATGGAAACCTCGCTGGGCGGTTCGTCGTCAGGGAGCGGATTCCCGCGGCGCCGGGTACGGGCGGCCGCGGGAATCCTTCGGAGCGGCTGGAGTCGTGCCGCCTCAGCCGTTGGTCACCGACAAGCCGAGCTGCTTGATCGCGGCGACCGTCGAGGCCTGGACCTTGGTGACCGCCTCCGGCAGCGTGCCCTTGCCGATGGCGGCGGTGAAGTCCGTCTCGACCTGCTGGAAGGTCGGGCCGTTGGTCCAGGTGCTGGGCACCCCTGAGGCGGAGGCCTTGTACACGTCACCGACCTTCTGGCCGCCGAAGAACGGGTCACCGCCCGCGAGCAACGGGTCGTCCTGTCCGGCCTTCGACGCCGGGTAGAGACCGGTTTCGACGCCCGTCTTCACGGCTTGCGGGTCACTGGACAGAAAATCGGCGAACTGCACTGCTTCGCGGGGCGTCTTGCACCCGGTCATCACCGAGGTGGCCGATCCGCCGCCGCTGGCGCTGGTGCCGTCGCCGGCCTCCCAGGTCGGCATCGGGGCGACCCGCCACTTGCCGGCCTGGCCCTTCAGGTCCGACTTGATACCACCGGCGGCCCAGGCCGGGGCGACGAACGTCAGCACCTTGCCGTTTTCGGAGGCCTTGTTGAACTGCGGGTCCCAGGCGCTGCCGTGCTTCGCTGTCAGCCCCTGGTCCTTCAGGTCCTGCCAGTAGGCGGCGACCTTGCGGGTGCCGGGGTTGTCGATGCTGACGGTCCAGCTGTCCCCCTTGGTCGAGTACCAGGACTGACCGGTCTGCAGGGTGAAAGACGCCAAAGCGTCGCCGCCACCGAGCACGGTGCCGAACTTCACAGTGGGGTCTGCTGCCTTGACCTTCTCTGCGTCGGCCTTGTAGTCGGCCCAGGTGGCCGACGGCTTGCTGATGCCGTACTTGGCGAACAGGTCCTTGCGGTAGAAGAGGACCATCGGGCCGACATCCACCGGAACCCCGTAGACCTTGCCGCCGACGCTGGAGAAGGCGCCGGCCGACGGGACGTACTTGTCCATGCCGTCGCTTGCGTACTCCGTGATGTCCATGAGCGTGTTCTTCACGAGCATCGACGGGATGTTCTGGTACTCGATCTGGGCCAGGCATGGGCCATCGCCCGCGGTGAGCGCGTTGCTGATCTGGGTGTAGCCGCCCTTGGGGCCCGACGGGATCTTCCTGAAGGTGATCTTGATGTCCGGGTGGGCGGCGTTCCACTGGTCGACGATCTTCTCGTAGCCGGCCCAGCCCCAGAACTCCATCTTCACCGGCCCGCTTTGGCCCGATTCCCCGGCGGAGTTCTTCTTGTCGTCGCTGCACGCGCCGACGCCGAATGCCATGACGGACGCGGTAGCGAGCGCCAGGAGCCTGCGGGTGCGTATGGTGGTGCGGTCCATGTGAGGGAAACCCTTCGTGATGGGGACTGACTTGCTGGACTGTCGGTGGGCGGGCGGCCAGGCCCGCCTACCGACCGGTGCTGAACTCGACGCGGAACACCGTCGGGACCGCGGCCAGGACGTCCGATGCCGAGGGACCCGGCCCGCAGGACGCGCTGCCGAGGCCGTGGTGCGCATGGTCGAGGTGGAGATGGATTCGGCCGTCGCCGACCAGGTCATGCTGGTGGGCCGCGGCGGCCAGGGCCGCGGTGCTCCACGGACGCACGGTCAGGTCGATGACCGGGTCGCCCGTGAGGCGCAGGGTGCCGACCGCGGTGGTGATCTCGGCGCGGCGTACTTGGTGGCGGTTGCCGTTCTCCTGCGGACGCACATAGGGGGTCTGCATCGCCGAGACCGTCGACCGATAACGGCCGACGCGTACGGCGTTGCGGGAGTCGCGGTACGCCTCGCCGGGACCCAGGCCGAACCACTCGACCTCGGCGTCGGTGCCCGGCAGTGACAGCGCGATCCCCAGCCGGGGCAGCGGCACCGACCAGGCCCCGTCAGGAGTGACGGTGCACTCCAGCCGGAGCCGGCCCTGGCCCGCGTCCGGTCCGTCGCCGACCGACCAGCGGTAGACCACGCCGAGCGCCGCGGAGGACCCGGCGGCGGCGAGCCGGGCGGTGACCGTGAGCCCTTGCGTGTCGGGCTCGACGCTCAGGACCTCGTGTCGCATCCGGTGCAGTCCGGCGTCGAGCCAGGCGGTGATCTGCGGCTCGCCGAACGCGTTGAGCAGGTCGTTGTCGATAGGGGCACGCCAGATGTCCAGCCTGGGTCCGCCGAGTTCCAGGCCGCCGAGCCGGATCAACTCCCCGCTGCGGGCGTCGAATTGCGCGGGTCCCAGGGTGACGTGGCCGTCGTGGGCGAGCGCCGGCGCCGACGGTGAGGGGACGGAGCACGAGGCCGGGGCCACGGCAAGCCCCTGCGCCCAGGCGATCTCGTGACCGGCCCCGGCCCAGGACTCGTCGGCGACGAGCACCGCGGTCACGGACAGCCACACCTCGCCGCCGGAGCCGTTCTCGCGCGCCGCATCGAGCGCGGCGGCGACCTCCGCGGGCCATTCGACGGTGGTCGTCGCGCCCGGAGCGGTCGTGGGCACCTTCAGGTCGCCGGAGCCCACCGGATCGCCGCGGTCCTCGACGCTCCACCGGAAGTCCAAGTAGCCGCTGTCGCGGACGTGGTGCAGGTTGTGCACGCTGAACTGCCGCGCCGCCGGGTCGACGTGGATCCGTATCGGCTCGATGACCTTCTTGTACTCGACCAGACCCGGCGACGGCGTGCGGTCGGGAAAGAGCAGCCCGTCGGCCACGAAGGCGCCGTCGTGGACCTCCTCGCCGAAGTCGCCGCCGTAGGCGTAGAACGCGCGGGGCTCCTGGTCCTCGGTGCGCCGGGCGATCCCGTGGTCGAGCCACTCCCAGATGAATCCGCCAGCCAGACGCGGATGCGCCTCGATGACCTGCTGGTACTCGGAAAGACCGCCGGGGCCGGTGCCCATGGCGTGCCCGTACTCGCACAGCACGAACGGCAGGGCGCGGCGGTGCGCGTCGTCGGCCGGATCGGCCGTCGGTGCCTCCTGGCCGCGTCCGATGGCGGCCAGCTCGTCCACACCGATGTACATGCGGGAGTACAGGTCGACGTACGCGCAGCTCGCGAAGTCGCCCTCGTAGTGGATCAGCCGGCTGTCGTCGCGCTGCCGGATCCAGGCGGCCGCGGCGGCCAGATTGGCGCCGGTGCCGGACTCGTTGCCCAGCGACCAGACGATGACCGAGGGGTGGTTCTTGTCGCGCTCCACCAGCCGAGCCGTCCGGTCCAGGTACGCCTCGCGCCACGCGGGGTCGTTGCTGGGATTGCGGTGCCAGTTGTCAGGTTCAAAGCCGTGCGTCTCGAGGTCGCCTTCGCAGAACACCCACAGGCCGTGCTCGTCGCACAGGTCCAGGAAACGGTGGTCGGGCGGGTAGTGGCTGGTGCGCACCGCGTTGATGTTGTGCTGCTTCATGAGCAGCACATCGGTCACCATGGTGTCCTCGGTCAGGGTTCGCCCCGTCAGCGGATGCCATTCGTGGCGGTTGACGCCCCGCAGCGAGATCGGCCTGCCGTTGACGGTGAGCACGCCGTCCACGACGGCCACGGTGCGGAAGCCGATGCGCAGCGGTATCCGCTCTCCGGCGTCGGAGACAAGTTCCCCTGCGTACAGGCGCGGCTGCTCGTCCGACCAGGGCTCGACGGAGTCGATCACGTACGGGCCGGCCGGATCGGCGCCGGATATGCCGAGTTCGGGCACCGATAGCAGCGCCCCGCACGGGGCGGTGACGTCGACGGCCAGGGTGCCCTGCCCGGTGGTGTGGTCAAAGGTGGCGCGTACGAAGAAGTCCTCGACACCGCGTGCGGCTACGGACACCGACCGGAAGATCCCGGACAGCCACCACATGTCCTGGTCTTCCAGGTAGCTGCCGGACGACCACTGGTGCACGCGGACCGCGAGTACGTTCCTGCCGGGCCGCAACGCGGCGGAGACGTCGAACTCGGTGGTCACGCGGCTGCCCTTGCCGTCACCGAGCCGAACGCCGTTCAGCCACACCGCGAACGCGGAGTCGACGCCCTCGAACCGGAGCACCGCGGCCGATGCCGGGAAGCCGTCGGGAACATTGAACTCGCGGCGGTACTCGCCGGTCGGGTTCTGCCGAGGCACCCGTGGCGGGTCGACCGGGAACGGGTACGCGATGTTGGTGTAAGCCGGGGCGCCGTAGCGTGGTTCGCCGGGCAGGCCGCTCATCTGCCAGCAGGACGGCACGGCGAGCAGGTCCCAGGCGGTGTCGTCGAAGTGCGGTGCGGAGAAGTCCCCGGTGAGGTCGTCCAGCCCCGACGCCAGCCTGAATCTCCAGTCGCCGTCGAGCGCGAGCGTGGGCAGGTCGGAAGCGAACGCGGCGCGTGGCCGCAGCCGTCCGGTGCCCGGCGACCGGTCTTCGACGTAGGCGTTGGGGTCGAGGTCGTTCATCAGTGAAGGTGTTTCCTCTCAAGCTGCCCCGTGGTGGCGGGAGATGGCCGGAATTGATTGCGTCGGCAAGTCATGGGTGTGCCGTGGCAGGTGAGGCAGTGCCGGGCGCCTAGCGATTGCCCCGGGCGGGCCCGCTGCTGTCGCGGACGGTCAAGGTCGGGCGCAGCAGAGATACGACATTGGTCGGCGGCCTGCCCGTATCGACGGCTCGCAGCAGCAGTTCGACGGCCTGCTGGGCCATCTCGCGCTTGGGGAAGGTGACCGTGGTCAATGCCGGCCGGATCCGCCCTACTTGGGCGATGTCGTCGAAGCCGACGACGCTGACGTCGTCGGGGACCCGCCGACCGGAGCGGACCACCGCTTCTATGGCGCCGATGGCCAGCACGTCGTGGGTGGCGAAGATCGCCGTCAGGTCCGGATCCGCCTCAAGGGCCGCGCAGGCCGCGGCGAAGCCGCCGGCGGCGTCGTCGCTGGTGCACGCGAACACCTTGCGGTCGTCCAGACCGTCGGCGGCGAACGCCCTGCGCAACCCCGCGACGCGCGGCGTGTGTGCGGGAAGGTCGGCGATCACCGCGACGTTGCGGTGGCCGAGATCCCGCAGATGGCACCCGGCCAGAAACCCTGCGTGCTGGTAGTCGATGGACACCACCGGCAGCGTGGTCGGCGGATCGCCCTCCCAAGCGAACAGCGCGACAGGGAAGTTGGCCGCGGCGAGCATCGGGAGGTGCTGTTCGACGCCGTTGTCCCCGGCGACAAGGAGTGCGTCCACCGAGCGTGCCGTGAGGTTCTCCAGGTGGGCCCGGGTGTAGTCGGGATCGTCGCGCGTCGTGGCGAGCAACAGGTTGTATCCGTGGCCGACCAGGAGGTTCTCGACCTCCTCGACCACCTCCGAATAGAACGCGTTGGCCACCGAGGGAACGAACAGGCCCACCGTCGACGTGCTGCCCGTGCGTAGCGAGCGCGCCACCAGGTTCGGCTTGTAGCCGAGTTCGGCGATGGCCTTGTTCACCTTCACCAGGGTCTCCGGGCGCACCTTCTTGCCCGAAACCACATTGGAGACGGTCTGTTTGGTGACCCCTGCCCGCGCGGCCACATCCGCCATCGTCACCACGTAGTCTCCCCGAAACATTTATCGATCCACGAAAGTGGCGTCACTGTAGGACGGCTGTCGGCGCAGGGCAATACTTCGCGCATGACGGTTGCTGGAACCGTTGCGGAGCATGGTGAGGGCGCCATGGACAGGTGGTGCGTGTTTCCGCGGGTTGACGTGTGCGGAGCATTGACGGCTCCGGAAATGCGGCAGTAACGTCCCCGCCACGCCGGATTACTTGGATCGGTCAACGTAGTGGTCCTCCCGGCCGCGACGGTCCAACGGCCGCGTTCCGGCCGCAAGTTCGCACATGCTCCGCGCCATCTCCAGCAGGCGGCGAGCGCCTGCAAAGACCCGCAACGACCTGAGAAGACCTGGAAAGGTCTCGTCCGGAGGAGAGACAGGCATGTACCGACAGGCCGGCGGCGACGCCGACCCGAACCCTGCCCCGCACCCCGCCCCGCCGCGACGCAGATCGCGCCTGAAGCGCTTCATCGCGGCCGCCGTCGGCGCCTCCCTTGCGGCAGCGAGCCTCCTGCTCACCGGCACCGCCCCCGCGCACGCCGCCACCACCGTCCACACGTACGCACCGACGGGAGTGGGAGGCGGTACGACTGCGTCCCCTGACGTGCCGTCCACCAAGTACCAGGTGCAAGTCGCCGGTACGCCCGTCCAGGCGGTCAAGTACACAGCGAACCGCAACAACTTCGACATCGCGCGCTTCGCGTCGGACTCCCGCACACCGACGATCACGGTCACCCTGCCCAGCACCACGATCGACACGGTGAACGTGTACCCGGCCCGCTACTACCCGGCCGGCAGCGTGTCCGTGAGCGCGGACAAGCACACCCTGACGTTCCGGATGTCAGCCGCCGCCAAGTTGAACCAAGCGATCGTGATGGTCAACGGCGATTCGACCAACGCCGCAGGTCAGCCCTACCTGGCGGTCATCAACGACCCCCTGGAAGGCGCGGGGCAGCGTCCGGACACCACGAGCGCACCGGACGGTTCCGGCGTCAACCTGGGGACCGGCGTCCTCAACTTCCAGGAGTTCGCCGCGAAGTACCTCGCGGCGCACCCGAACAGCGAGGCTCAGAATGCTCCCGCCGCGCAGACGAGCTCCATGGCCGGCAAGAGCGTGAACGGTACCGCCATCCCCGCCGGTCAGCAGACATCGGCCGGGAGCCTGGTGAGCGCGAGCACCGTCAATGTGCGCTACCCGAAGGTGCGGACGATGGCCGCCGGCGACGTCACGTACGCCCTCAAGGCCGCCATCGACACGATCAAGGCCAACCCCACGGCCCTCAACACGCTCTACTTCCCGAACGGTACGTATGTGTCGTCCGGTCTCCTGATCAACGGTCTCGACGGCAGCAAGCTCAAGGGCGGCAAGCTGAAGGTCTACACCGACGAAGGGGCCCTGCTGAAGAACCGCATCCAGGCCTACATGGAGGCGTTCGAGCCGGCGGTCGGGATCATCAACTCGCGCAACATCGAATTTGACGGGCGTGGCGTATTCGACGGCAACGGCGTCGCGAACTACAACGCCGGTAGCAGCGGTGATCGACACGACGCCAACAGCAGCCAGCACCAGGGCGGCGTCATGGTCATGCACTCCTCGGACATCACGTTCGACGACACCTACGTGCGTGACTCGAAGCAGTGGAACTACGAGACCCACGGCGCCAAGCGGGTGAGGTTCAACAACATCAAGGCCCTCACCCCGTACGGCCAGCCGTGGATCGACGGGACGAACTTCGCGAGCGGTCAGGACATCGCCGCCAACGGCGTCTTCACCCTCGGCAACGACGACGCGTTCGCCTCCGGCCACTACAACCCCAGCGACGGGTTCACCCCGTTGGCCCCCGGCGTGTGGAACAACTTCAAGCTCGGCACCTCCACCCCGGACATCCAGGGCTATGTCGACGCGGCAGGCGCCCACGACACCGTCGCCGACGCACTCGGGTTCGACAATTACCACTGGGACCACGAGGACACGAAGAACATCTCGGTTAGCAACACCCTGAACTGGTCCGTCGGTGCGGGCAACGCGATCCGGATCGGACTCCCCGGGTACGGCTACCGCACCAACAGCTACACCTTCGACAACTTCAACTCCGTGTCGCCGTCGGCCGGTGGCATCACCATGGGCCACGCCCCCAACCGGGACCCCAACATGAGCGTCGTGGTGAAGAACAGCTCGATCGACAACTCCCGGTTCATCAACAAGGGGCCGGTCGGGGTCTCCAACGGCGACGCCACCAAGACCATCACCGCCGAACAGCAGGCGATCTACGGGTACGCCCCCAACCCTGACGGGTCGGGCACCACGTACACGTACAGCAGGTCCCCGATCGGCACCTTCAAAATGGACAACGTGTGGTTCTCGCGGCAGCCGACGGGCAGCAGCTCGTTGAGCGGCATCACGGACGCGACGCTGAACAACCTGCACGTGGCCGGCCAACTCGTCCAATACACCAGCCAGTTCCCCTTGACGACCAGCGGCATCGGTACGCTCACCACCACCTACACCGACGCCAATGGCCAGACGAAGAACGTCAAGCCCGGCACCCTCACCAACGGCGACACCTGGGTGGGTGCGTGGACCGGCGACCAGACGAAGAACAGCTCCTCGGACCTCACCCTCATCACCCGTAATACCGGGGTCGGCCTGATGGGCGAGCAGTACACCACAGGATCCGGGGACGGAAAGCTCTCCTACCTCCAGTTCCCCCTCAACAGCCTCACCAGGGCACCGAGCCAGGCGACACTCCATCTCACCTACGTCGGCCACCGCTACTCGACGGTCCCGTCGACCGACACCGACCAACTCCTCGTACAGCCCGTCAGCGACACCACCTGTACCGGCGGCGGCACGTCCTGCCCGGTCACCACGATGACCTGGCAGAACCGGCCGAGCTTCACCGCCACAACCTCCTCCGTCGCCAAGTCGGCCACCTTCACGCTCGGTTCAACCCTTGTCCCCGAGGGCGGCGGAGCCCACCAGGGCAACGCCATCGACGGCCGCGACATCACCGTCGACATCACCGCCTTCGTCCAGAACGCCTATGCGGCCAACCAGTCCACGCTCCTGCTCGCAGTCGGCAACGCGGGGGGCACCAACCACGAGCTGCGCTTTGTCAGTTCGGAAGGCGCCGCCGGCTCCGGAAAGCTCACCAACGGGACCGCCGAGATGGCACCCGGAGTGACCGTGACCCCGTAGACACCCGAGGCCGGTCCGTCCCCACGGGGCGGGCCGGCCTCAGCCGTCCGGTTCTGCCGTCGACGGCTCAGCCGGCCACCGCATGTCTGGCAAACCGCTGTATGTCCGCCACCGCACCCGCACCGGTCGACAGCGCGTCACCCCTATACCCAGTTGTGCTCAGCGTCCTACAACGGAGTCGCCCTATGTCCCTGCCCGGCCTTCCCCTCAACCGCCGGCGTTTCCTCACCACGGGCGCCCTCACCACGGGTGCCCTCGCCGCAGGCGCCGCGACGATGCCCGGCTTCGTCTTCGCCTCCCAGGCCGCCGCGGCCGTACCGCCCCAGGTCACCCTGCCCGACCGCGGAATCTGGGACAGCGCCACTGCGTCCGCCTGGACTGACGGGTTCCTGAGCGGAAACGGCGAATACGGGACCGTCTACTACGGGGCGCCGACGCTCGAGAAGGTGATCTTCAACCATCACCGGTTCGTGCTGCCCAACGGCAGCCGGAGCGTCCTGCCCCCCGTGCTCTCGCCCTATCTCGAGACCGCCCGGGACCAGGCGCTGGCCGGCGACTACTCCGGCGCCTCCGCCACCTTCGCGCACGGCTGGAGCCTGCGCTGGACCCAGATTTTCCACCCCGGCTACGAACTCCAGCTCAGCACCCCGGGCATGACCACCGTCAACGACTTCGCCCGCATCACCGACTTCCGCACCGGCGAGGTCACCCACACCTGGACCGACCAGTACGGCACCTGGAAGCGCCACGTCTTCGTCTCCCGAGCCGACCAGGTCATCGTCCACGAGTTGGTGCCCGCCACCGGCCGCACCGTGGATACCACCATCAGCGTCAACACCGCTCTTGCGGGCGTGCCGACCAGCGTGTCCTTCTCCGCCACCGCCACCGCCACTGTCACGAGCGGCGACGGTTACCTGAACCTGCGCGGCACCTACCCCTCCGGGGGTGCCTACGGCTACGAGGGCGTCACCCGCGTCGTGGCCTCCGGCAGCGGCTCCTCCGTGACCGCCGACGGGCAGACCCTGGTGGTCGCCAAGGCCACCAAGGTGCTGCTGCTGACCAAGCTCGGCCGGTACGAGACCTCCACCGGCTGGGACAGCCGGCCCCTGCAGACCGCCCTCGCCGCGCTGACGGCCGACTACGCCACCCTCCTGGGGCGCCACGCACCAAAGCACCAGACCATGTACGACCGCTCCGGCATCGACCTCGACGTCTCCGCCGCCGACCGCCGGCTGGCCACCAGCGAGCTGATAGCCCGGCAGAACAGCAACGCGTCCGCCATCGACGCCGCACTGCTGGAGCGGATGTACGACTCCGGCCGCTACCTCTTCATCAGTTCCAGCGGCGTCCTGCCGCCACGCCTGACCGGCATCTGGACCGGCACCTGGAACGGCTCCTGGGCCGACGACTTCACCACGGACGCCAACATCAACCTGCAGGTCGCCGGCGGCAACATCCTCGACCTCACCGACGCCATGCAGGGCTACTTCGACCTCATCCTCGGCCAGCTCGCCCACTGGCGGGACAACGCCACCAACCTCTACGGCGCCCGCGGCTTCCTCGCCCCGTCCCGCACCGACGGCGAGTACGGGCACATGCTGCACTTCAACAGCGGCAGCTTCCCCGGCGAGGCCTGGACCGGCGGCGCCGACTGGCTGCTCTACCCGCTTCTGGAGTACTACCAGGTCACCGGCGACAGCGCTTTCCTGAAGAACAAGCTCGGTCCGGCCCTGATGGAACTGGCCCTGTTCTACGAGGACTTCCTCACCCGCACCGACGCCGGCGGCAAGGTCGTCTTCGTCCCCTCCTACTCCATGGAGAACACCCCGCTCAGCACCGGCCAGGCGTTCTCCGTCAACGCCACCGGCGACATCATGGCCGGCCGGCACGCCCTCCAGGCCGCGATCGACGCGGCCGACACCCTCGGCCTGGAGCAGGGCAACGGCCAGGGCGTGCAACGCTGGACCGCCCTGCTCGCCAAGCTGCCCGACTACACCGTCAACAGCGACGGGGCGCTCGCCGAGTGGTCCTGGCCGGGCCTGACCGACCGCTACAACCACCGGCACGTCCAGCACCTGTACGGCGCCTGGCCGCTGCACGAGATCAACCCCGAGGACAAGCCCGACCTCGTCACGTACGCGGCCAAGGCCCTGGACAAGCGAGGCGACCAGAACTACTCCGCCCACGGCAGCCTCCACCGGGCGCTGGCCCGCGCCCGCCTGAAGGACGGCCCCGGCGTCTACGGCGACCTGCTCAAGATCTACGGCAAGAACATGGTGTGGCGGAGTCTGATGACCTCCCACAACCCCAACCTGGACATCTACAACTGCGACGCCGCCAACGCCATCCCCGCGGTCCTCGGTGAAGCACTCGTCTACACGCGCCCCGGTGTCCTCGAGATCCTCCCCGCCCTCCCCGAACAGCTGGGCAAGGGCACCATCAAGGGCGTCCGCGGCCGCAACCGCATCACTGTCCAGTCCCTGACCTGGGACACGGCGGCTCGCACGGCCACGGTCACGCTCACCTCCGACATCGACCAGAACGTCACCTTCATCTGCCGGCGCGGCATCACGTCCATCAGCACCGGCGCGACGGTCACCACGTCGTCGCTGGGCAACCATGCCCGCAGGGTGTCGCTGACCGCAGGGACGAGCACCACGATCACGATCGGCCTGCTGACCGGCCCCTTCAAGCTGGTCAACCGCAAGAGCGGCAAGGTCATGGACATCTCCGGCTCCTCCACCTCCGACGGCGGTTCGGTCATCCAGTACACGTGGTCCGGCGGCGCGAACCAGCAGTGGAAGCTGCTCCCCGACCACGACGGCTCGTTCCGTCTGTCCAACGTCAACAGCGGCAAGGTGCTCGACGTCCCGGACGGGTCCACCAGCAACGGCACAGCCCTGGACCAGCGGTCGGACGCCAACGGAACCCACCAGTGGTGGAAGCTCGTACCGGCGGCTACCAGCGGCTACTACCGCCTCGTCAACATCAAGAGCGGGCTGTGCGCAGACGTGCAGAGCGGATCCTCCGCCGACGGCGCCAAGGTCATCCAGTGGCCCGCCAACGGCGGCTCCAACCAGGAATGGCAGCCGGTGGGGCTGTGAGGGCGTGTCTCGATGAGTCGCGCAGGTGTGGAGGGTGCCGGCTCTTTGGGGGCGGGTCTGTCGCGCTATCTGCAGACCCAGGGCGTGGCCCGCGGTGGGTAGGCCTCGTGCCGCACAGGGGCGAGGCGGATCCAGGCCCGCGCGACCGACCTACGGCTGCCGCACCTACCCGGAGGGCGGGCCGGCTGCCTGCCCAGGGGCACGGACGCTGTCTGCTGCCGCGGAGGAATTAGTAGTGGTCCGCTGGATCTGGCATGTGTCCGGACTGGAGCCCGACGACCTGGTGCTACATGAAATCGCTCGACACCCGCGCGCGCTGCCAGCAGGTTCACGACTTGCTCGACAAGAGCGTTGGCCTGCTGGAATGCCCCCGCCGACTCGGCCTGGGCCTCAATACCATCAAGCGGTACGTCCTCCACGCCGAGCCCAAGCCGTTGATGCTGACCCTGCCCTTCCGGCCCGGACTGGTCGACCCCTCCGTTGCGTCAACTCCGGCCGCGTCGAAGCCGTCCACGCCGTACCGTCCCCGCGCCGGGGTGACCGGCCTGCTGACCAGCCGAGTCGCGCGCAGACGAGCTTGGGCTCACTCGGCTTGTTCTTTCAGCGGCGGTGCGTGGTCATTGGACTGTGCACGACGGATCGTCCGGCAGAGGAGTGGCCGCAGCTGCTTCGTGCTGGTACGAAGGCCGAAACGAGTCCTCGCCCTGGTAGATCCAAGTAGTCGCCGCCATCATCGGCCACCACACGAAGGGGTTGCTCACCGGCGAGGTGGGCGAGGACGAACGCGGCACTGGTCCTCGTGACGTCGCGCGTGACCCCTAGGGGCAACAGGGACCGAGTCTCGGCTATCGCTTCATCCTCACCTGCGCGCAGCATGACGCGGATATGCAGGTTCGGCGCCGTCGATTCGCGCTCGACCGCGACGACAGGTGTACCCAGCCTACGCAGCGCCTGACATAGGCGCAGTCCCACCTGCCCCATGCCGACGACAAGAACGTGTCCGGAGCGGGGCAGGGCCCGCCTCGCGCAGTCGCCGCTTCAGCGGCGGCGTGGCTGATAGCGCCAGCGTGTCCTCGCCACGCCCACGAGCCTGTGACCACAGCCTTTCCATCCGCTGGGCAGAGCCCACTGCCCGGCAGGGGAGATGCGCACCGTGGATCTCTGGCCCGCCTCTCATGAGGCGATCCCAGAGCATCGTCGCCGGGTGCCGACTGACATCAGTTGACATCCTCGTCTGACATCAACGGGACGGAATCAACCCGGACAATGCCGGATTTCTGCGGATGCCGCGCCGGTGACCGCCCTGCTCAGTGGCAGAGCTTGACCTCGTGGTCCGCGTGTCCGGCCGGTTCGAGCTGGAACGTGCAGTGCTCCACGTCGAAGTGGTCCCCGAGGCAGCCCTGGAGTTCGTGCAGCATCTTCTCGTGGCCGATGGCGTTGAGCGCCTCGGAGCTGACCACCACATGCGCGGAGAGCACCGGCATCCCGGAGGTGATGGTCCAGGCGTGCAGATCGTGGACGTCCTCGACGCCGTCGAGCGCCAGTATGTGGGCCCGTACCTCCGTCATGTCGACGCCCTTGGGCGCCGCCTCCAGCAGTACGTCGAGGGTCTCGCGGAGCAGCTTGATGGTCCGCGGCACGATCATCAGGCCGATGAGCAGCGAGGCGATCGGGTCGGCCGCCTGCCAGCCCGTCGTGAGGATCACCACGGCGGAGATCAGCACCGCGACCGAGCCCAGCGCGTCGGCGGCCACCTCCAGGAACGCCCCGCGGACGTTCAGGCTCTCCTTCTGGCCGCGCATCAGCAGGGTGAGCGAGATCATGTTCGCCACCAGGCCGATCGCGCCGAACACGATGGTCAGCCCGCCCTCGGTGGGGACCGGCTCGATGAACCGCTGGATCGCCTCGTACAGGACGTAACCGCCGACGCCGAGCAGCAGCAGACAGTTGGCGAGCGCGGCGAGGATCTCGGCGCGGGCGTACCCGAAGGTGCGGTTCCCGGTCGCCGGGCGGCTCGCGAAGTGGATCGCCAGCAGCGCCATGGCGAGCCCCACCGCGTCGGTCGCCATGTGCGCGGCGTCCGCGACGAGCGCGAGGGAGTCGGCGACCACACCGCCGACGATCTCCACCACCATCACGGTGAGCGTGATCGACAGCGCGATGCGCAGTCTGCCCCGGTACGCCGCGGTCGCCGTACGGCCGCCGTGACCGCCGTGGGCGTGTCCGTGATCGTGCCCAGCCCCCATGGAAAGCCGCCTCCTGTCATCGCTTCCGGATCACAGTGAACTACGGGTGGGGGGTATCAGGCAACGCGGCACTGAACACCGTTGTCATGTGCCTTGACCTGCGGAAACGTTCCGCAGGTCAAGGCACTCGGCCGATCATCCGCCGTGGTGCCGCTGCCACCCTCGCCAGGCCGACTCGACCATCTCTCGAACCGTGCGGGACGCGGTCCAGCCCAGCTCCTCGGCGGCCCGCGCGGCCGAGGCGACGGCCCGCGGCGCGTCCCCCGGGCGGCGCCCCTCCACCACCGGCGGCCGGGCGTCCCCGCTGACCTCGCCGATGACGTCGATCAGTTCGCGCACGGAGACGCCCTCGCCGCGGCCGATGTTGACGGTGAGGTCGCCGCTCAGGTCGGACAGGCGCCGGGCCGCCGCGAGATGGGCCTCGGCGAGGTCGGCGACATGGATGTAGTCGCGGACACAGGTGCCGTCCGGCGTCGGATAGTCGTCGCCGAAGATCCGCGGGGCCTCGCCCCGGGTCAGCCGGTCGAAGACCATCGGCACGATGTTGAACACACCCGTGTCCGCCAGCTCGGGCGCGGCCGCCCCGGCCACGTTGAAGTAGCGCAGGCAGACCGTGGAGATCCCGTGCGCCGCACCGGCGGCCCGGACCAGCCACTCGCCGGTGAGCTTGGTCTCGCCGTACGGGTTCACCGGCGCGCACGGGGTGTCCTCGGTGATGAGGTCCACATCCGGGTTGCCGTAGACCGCGGCCGAGGAGGAGAACACCAGCCGCCGCACGCCCGCCTCGGCCACCGCGTCCAGGAGCGTGGCGAGACCGCCCACGTTCTCCCGGTAGTACCGGGTCGGCTCGGCCACCGACTCGGCGACCTGCTTCCGCGCCGCGAGATGCACCACACCGGTCACCGCGTGGTCCGCCAGGACCCGCTTGAGCAGGTCGCCGTCGAGTGACGAACCCCGCACCAGCGGCACCCCGACCGGCAGCCGCTCGGGCACCCCGGCCGAGAGGTCGTCCAGCGCCAGCACCCGCTCCCCGGCCTCGCTCATGGCCCGCGCCACGTGTGCCCCGATGTAGCCGGCCCCGCCGGTGATCAGCCATGTCATGGTGGCTCACCCTATGCTCCGGCCCCGCCGCCGAAAGAAATGCGCTGAATGTCCGCTCTGGGGGCGCAGTTTGTGGGCCGGGCCCCGTTTCCCCGATGATGATCGCGGCAGTGGTGAGTGCGAACCGTGTCGATCCGGCCGTGAAACGGGCGGTGAACGCCGCGTTCCCGTTATCCGATAACCTCTGCCGACATGCCGCCCGGGTGCCGCGGACTGGGGCGCCCCACCATGTCAATGACCGGCGCCAGCGCGTCGGCACCCAGGGAGTGAGTTCGGTTGTCGACCGCCATCCTCACCGGTCAGCCGGTCCCCGGCTCGTCCATCGAGGGCGAGCTGCGCTCCCTCGGTTTCGAGGTCCGGGCCGCCGCCGACGCCGCCGAGGCGGAGACGCTGCTGGCCCAGGTGTCCGGCCAGGAGCGGGTCGCCGTGGTCGACGCCCGCTTCGTGGGCCATGTGCACGCGTTGCGCCTCGGCCTGACCGACCCGCGCTTCCCGCTCGCCGCGATCCCCGGCGCCGTGACCGCGCAGCCCGCCGCCCGGCAGGCCCTGACCCGGGCGTTGGCCCGCGAGAACTCCGGCGTCGGCACCACCCTCGTGGACAGCCTCGCCGACCGTCTCGTCGAGACCCTCGACACCGAGGTGCACCGCCCCGAGCTCGGCAGCCTGGTCGCGGAGGTCCCCGCCGACCCTCAGGCCCGCAACGAGGCCCGGCAGGCCGTCGCCGCCGTGGACGACGAGGCCATACGTCTGAAGTCGGCGGTGAAGGCCCGCGACGGCTTCTTCACCACGTACTGCATCAGCCCGTACTCCCGCTACATCGCGCGCTGGTGCGCCCGCCGGGGCCTGACCCCGAACCAGGTCACCACCGCGTCCCTGCTCACCGCGCTGATCGCGGCGGGCTGCGCGGCCACCGGCACCCGCGGCGGCTTCGTCGCCGCCGGTCTGCTGCTGCTCTTCTCCTTCGTGCTGGACTGCACCGACGGCCAGCTCGCCCGCTACTCCCTTCAGTACTCCACGCTCGGCGCCTGGCTCGACGCCACCTTCGACCGGGCCAAGGAGTACGCCTACTACGCGGGCCTCGCCCTCGGCGCGGCCCGGGGCGGCGACGACGTCTGGGCCCTGGCCCTCGGCGCGATGGTCCTCCAGACCTGCCGCCATGTCGTGGACTTCTCCTTCAACGAGGCCAACCACGACGCCACCGCCAACACCAGCCCCACGGCCGCCCTCTCCGACAAGCTCGACAGCGTCGGCTGGACGGTGTGGATGCGGCGGATGATCGTGCTGCCGATCGGCGAGCGCTGGGCGATGATCGCGGTGCTCACGGCGGTCACGACTCCGCGCATCACCTTCTACGCCCTGCTCATCGGCTGCGCCTTCGCCGCGACGTACACCACCGCGGGCCGTGTCCTGCGCTCCCTGACCCGCAAGGCACGGCGCACCGACCGGGCGGCGCAGGCGCTGGCCGACCTCGCCGACTCCGGACCGCTCGCCCAGGCCCTGGCGCAGGCGCTGGGGGACCGCGCGCGCAAGCTGCCCGGCTTCGCCGCCCCCGCCGTCGCCCTGCTCGGCGGCCTCGTGCTGGTAGCCACCGCGGTGTTCACCGACTTCGGCGGACCGTGGCCCGTGCTCGGCGCCCTGGTCTACGTCGCCACCTCGGCCCTCGCCGTCGCCCGCCCGCTCAAGGGCGCCCTCGACTGGCTGGTGCCGCCCTTCTTCCGGGCGGCCGAGTACGGCGCCGTGCTCGCGCTCGCTGCCAACGCGGAGGTGAACGGAGCCCTTCCTGCGGCTTTCGGCCTGGTGGCCGCCGTCGCCTACCATCACTACGACACGGTGTACCGCATTCGCGGCAACGCCGGAGCGCCGCCGGCCTGGCTGGTGCGCGCCGTCGGGGGGCACGAAGGACGGACCCTGCTCGTCACCGTCCTGGCCGCGGTACTCACCGCTGCGCAGTTCCCGGTCGCGCTCACGGTCCTGGCCGTGGCCGTCGCCCTCGTGGTGCTCGTCGAGAGCATCCGCTTCTGGGTGTCCGCAGGGGCGCCCGCCGTACACGATGAAGGAGAACCCGCATGATCGGCCTCGTGCTGGCGGCCGGCGCCGGACGGCGTCTGCGCCCCTACACCGACAGCCTTCCCAAGGCTCTGGTGCCGGTGGGCCCCGCGGGCATAGAGGGCGAACCCACGGTTCTCGACCTGACCCTCGCCAACTTCGCCGAGATCGGGCTGACCGAGGTCGGGATCATCGTCGGCTACCGCAAGGAAGCCGTGTACGAGCGCAGGGAGGCGCTGGAGGCCAAGTACGGCCTCAAGCTCACCCTCATCGACAACGACAAGGCCGAGGAGTGGAACAACGCCTACTCCCTGTGGTGCGGACGTGACGCCCTCAAGGACGGCGTGATCCTCGCCAACGGCGACACCGTCCACCCGGTCTCCGTCGAGCGGACGCTGCTCGCCGCCCGCGGCGACGGCAAGCGGATCATCCTCGCCCTCGACACCGTGAAGTCCCTCGCGGACGAGGAGATGAAGGTCGTCGTCGACCCCGACAAGGGCGTCACGAAGATCACCAAGCTGATGGACCCCTCCGAGGCCACCGGCGAGTACATCGGCGTCACCCTGATTGAGGGAGACGCCGCCCCCGAGCTGGCCGACGCCCTGAAGACGGTCTGGGAGACCGACCCGCAGCAGTTCTACGAGCACGGCTACCAGGAGCTCGTGAACCGCGGCTTCAAGATCGACACGGCGCCGATCGGCGACGTCCAGTGGGTGGAGATCGACAACCACGACGATCTCGCCCGCGGACGGGAGATCGCATGCCAGTACTGACCCGGCTGATCCCCTCGCCGGTCGTCGTGGACATCCGCCCGGGTGCCCTCGACGATCTGGCCTGCGTGCTCGCCGACGAGCGCGTCTCGCACTCCGGCAAGCTCGCCGTCGCCGTCAGCGGCGGCTCCGGCGCCCGGCTGCGGGAGCGGCTCGCCCCCTCGCTGCCCGGCGCCAGCTGGTACGAGGTCGGCGGCGGCACCCTCGACGACGCGGTCCGGCTGGCCGGTGCCATAAAGGCCGGCCACTACGACGCGGTCGTCGGACTCGGCGGCGGCAAGATCATCGACTGCGCCAAGTTCGCCGCGGCACGGGTCGGCCTTCCGCTGGTCGCCGTACCGACGAACCTCGCGCACGACGGACTGTGCTCGCCGGTCGCCACCCTCGACAACGACGCGGGCCGCGGCTCCTACGGCGTGCCCAACCCGATCGCGGTCGTCATCGACCTCGATGTCATCCGGGAGGCCCCGGTCCGCTTCGTGCGCGCCGGGATCGGGGACGCCGTCTCCAACATCTCCGCCATCGCGGACTGGGAGCTGGCCAACCGCGTCAAGGGTGAGAAGATCGACGGCCTGGCCGCCGCCATCGCCCGGCAGGCGGGCGAGGCGGTGCTCAGGCACCCGGGAGGCATCGGGGACACCGACTTCCTCCAGGTGCTCGCCGAGGCACTGGTCCTCAGCGGCATCGCCATGTCGGTGTCGGGCGACTCCCGCCCGTCCTCCGGCGCCTGCCACGAGATCAACCACGCGTTCGACCTGCTCTACCCCAGGCGCGCCGCCGCCCACGGCGAGCAGTGCGGACTGGGCGCGGCCTTCGCGATGTACCTGCGCGGAGCCCACGAGGAGTCGGCCTACATGGCCGAGGTGCTGCGCCGGCACGGGTTGCCGGTGCTGCCGGAGGAGATCGGCTTCAGCACGGAGGAGTTCGTCCGTGCCGTGGAGTTCGCCCCTCAGACCCGGCCCGGCCGCTACACGATCCTCGAACACCTCGACCTGAAAACCGACCAGATCAAGGACATCTACGCCGACTATGTCAAGGCCATCGGTAGCTGAACTCCGTCCGGTCGTCCACCCCGCGGGGGTGAAGGACCGGCGCAGCGGTGAGCACTGGATGGGACGCCTCTACATGCGTGAGGTGTCCCTGCGGGTCGACCGCTACCTGGTGAACACCAGGGTCACGCCCAACCAGCTCACGTACCTGATGACCGTCTTCGGCGTGCTCGCGGCCCCGGCACTGCTCGTGCCGGGGATCCCGGGCGCCGTGCTCGGCGTGGTCTGCGTGCAGATGTACCTGCTGCTGGACTGCGTCGACGGCGAGATCGCCCGCTGGAAGAAGCAGTACTCGCTCAACGGTGTCTACCTCGACCGGGTCGGCGCCTACCTCACCGACGCCGCCGTCCTCGTCGGCTTCGGGCTGCGCGCCGCCGACGTGTGGGGCAGCGGCCGGATCGACTGGCTGTGGGCCTTCCTCGGCACGCTGGCCGCGCTCGGCGCCATCCTGATCAAGGCCGAGACCGACCTGGTCGGTGTCGCCCGGCACCAGGCCGGCAAGCCGCCGGTCCAGGAGGCCGCCGCCGAGATGCGCTCCTCCGGCATGGCCCTGGCCCGCAAGGCCGCCGCCATGCTCAAGTTCCACCGCCTCATCCTCGGCATCGAGGCGTCCCTGCTGATCCTCGTGCTGGCCGTCGCCGACCAGGCCCGCGGCGACCTGTTCTACTCGCGGCTCGGCGTCGCCGTACTCGCGGGCATCGCGCTGCTCCAGACGCTGCTGCACCTGGTCTCCATCCTCGCGTCGAGCAGGCTGAAGTGAGCGCGCCCATGAAGGTCGGCGCGGTGATCATCACCATGGGCAACCGTCCCGACGAACTCCGCGCCCTCCTCGACTCGATCGCCAAGCAGGACGGCGACCGCGTCGAGGCGGTCGTCGTCGGCAACGGCTCACCCGTGCCGGACGTCCCCGAGGGCGTGCGCACGATCGAGCTGCCCGAGAACCTCGGCATCCCCGGCGGACGCAACGTCGGCATCGAGGCCTTCGGCCCCAGCGGCCGAGACGTCGACATATTGCTCTTCCTCGACGACGACGGACTCCTCGCCCAGCACGACACCGCCGAACTCTGCCGCCAGGCCTTCGCCGCCGACACCGAACTCGGCATCATCAGCTTCCGCATCGCCGACCCCGAGACCGGCGAGACCCAGCGCCGCCACGTCCCCCGGCTGCGCGCCAAGGACCCGATGCGCTCCTCCCGGGTCACCACCTTCCTCGGCGGCGCCAACGCCGTCCGCACCCGGGTCTTCGCCGAAGTCGGCGGGCTGCCGGACGAATTCTTCTACGCACACGAGGAAACCGACCTGGCATGGCGGGCCCTCGACGCGGGCTGGATGATCGACTACCGGTCCGACATGGTGCTGTACCACCCCACGACCGCCCCTTCCCGGCACGCGGTCTACCACCGCATGGTCGCCCGCAACCGGGTCTGGCTCGCCCGCCGCAACCTCCCCGCGCCGCTGGTCCCGGTGTACCTGGGCGTCTGGCTGCTGCTCACCCTGGTGCGCCGCCCCTCGCGGCCCGCGCTGAGGGCCTGGTTCGGCGGTTTCCGGGAGGGCTGGACCAGCCCGTGCGGCCCCCGCAGGCCGATGAAGTGGCGTACGGTGTGGCGGCTGACCCGGCTGGGCCGCCCTCCTGTCATCTGACAAGCTGCACTGAACGCACAGGAGGTCCACACCCAGACCTCAGGAACACGGCACGCCCGCACAGGCTGCGCATCCCGAAGACGAAAGTTTCCACCAGTGAGTGAGACAACGCACGACGGCCAGGTCGCGGTGACCGCGCCTCCGTCGCCCGACGAGGGACTCACGGCGGCCGCACTCGCCGCCAAGTACGGGCTGAGCGTGAGCGGCGCCCGCCCCTCGCTCGTCGAGTACGTCCGCCAGCTCTGGGACCGGCGTCACTTCATTCTCGCCTTCTCGCGGGCGAAGCTGACCGCCCAGTACAGCCAGGCCAAGCTCGGCCAGCTGTGGCAGGTGGCCACGCCGCTGCTCAACGCCGTCGTCTACTTCTTCATCTTCGGCCTGCTGCTCGGAGCCCGGGAGGGCATCCCGCACGACATCTATGTGCCGTTCCTGGTCACGGGTGTCTTCGTGTTCACCTTCACGCAGAGCTCCGTGCTCGCCGGGGTGCGCGCCATCTCCGGCAACCTCGGCCTGGTGCGTGCCCTGCACTTCCCGCGCGCCTCGCTGCCGATCTCGTTCTCGCTACAGCAGCTCCAGCAGCTGCTGTACTCGATGATCGTGCTGGTTGCGATCATGATCGCGTTCGGCAGCTACCCCGGTCTCTCCTGGCTGCTGGTGGTACCCGCGCTGGTCCTCCAGTTCGTGTTCAACACCGGCCTCGCGCTGATCTTCGCCCGCATGGGCAGCAAGACGCCCGACCTGGCCCAGCTGATGCCGTTCGTCCTGCGGACCTGGATGTACGCCTCGGGCGTCATGTTCAGCATCCCGGCGATGCTGGAGGACAAGGACCTGCCCGGCTGGGTCACCGAGGTCCTCCAGTGGAACCCCGCGGCGATCTACATGGACCTGATCCGCTTCGCGATGATCGACGGATACGGCTCCGAGTACCTGCCCCCGCACGTCTGGCTCTTCGCCCTCGGCTGGGCCGTGCTCGCCGGTGCGTTCGGCTTCGTCTACTTCTGGAAGGCGGAAGAGAGGTACGGCCGTGGCTGATCAGCAGCGGACGGACCCCCGTCCCACCGTCATCGCGGACGAGCTGCACATCGTCTACCGCGTCAACGGCGCCAAGAGCGGCAAGGGCAGCGCCACCGCCGCGCTCAGCCGCATCCTCAAGCGCGGCGAGGAGCGCGGGGTGCGCAAGGTGCACGCCGTGCGCGGTGTCTCCTTCACCGCCTATCGCGGTGAGGCCATCGGCCTGATCGGCTCCAACGGCTCCGGCAAGTCGACCCTGCTGCGCGCCATCGCGGGCCTGCTGCCCGCCGAGAGCGGCAAGGTCTACACCGACGGCCAGCCCTCCCTGCTCGGCGTCAACGCGGCCCTGATGAACGACCTGACCGGCGAGCGGAACGTCATCCTGGGCGGGCTCGCCATGGGCATGTCCCGCGAGCAGATCAAGGAGCGGTACCAGGAGATCGTCGACTTCTCCGGCATCAACGAGAAGGGCGACTTCATCACCCTGCCGATGCGCACGTACTCCTCCGGCATGGCGGCCCGGCTGCGCTTCTCCATCGCCGCCGCCAAGGACCATGACGTCCTCATGATCGACGAGGCCCTGGCCACCGGTGACCGCAAGTTCCAGAAGCGCTCCGAGGCCCGCATCCGGGAACTGCGCAAGGAGGCCGGCACGGTGTTCCTGGTCAGCCACAACAACAAGTCGATCCGCGACACGTGCGACCGCGTCCTGTGGCTGGAGCGGGGCGAGCTGCGCATGGACGGTCCGACGGACGAGGTCCTCAAGGAGTACGAGAAGTTCACGGGCAAGTAGTCCACCCCGGACCGGCGCACCCGGCCCAGCCCGCTTCCCGCAGCCCCGCCGGAACCCTTCCGGCGGGGCTCCGCGTCTGCAAAGGAAACGTCAACTTCGCCTGGCCTTAGGAATCTTGGGACCAATCGGTGTGTTCTTGTGATGCGCAGGACACCCCGGCGAACCACAGTGCGCTGTACAACGTAAGCTGTACCGGTCCCCAATCGCGGCAAGTGGGGCGATAATGCCCCACACCCGCTGCGGGAAGCCCGCGCGGACGGCCGGGCGGCGTGTCCGAAATAGTGTGTATTGGGTCGGCGGTGTAGAACGGGAGATGTGACGGCAATGGCTACGGAAACTCCCCAGCTCAACGCAGCACGTGCCGTCCCCGCCCCGGGCAGTCCGTGGTGACGGGAACCGGCACGCCGCACACCGGAGACACGGAGCGCGGCACGCTCGACAAGGCCGCGCACGAAAACTTCCCCGTGGCCCCCTTCTTCCTGCCCCGGGCCTGGCGCATCGACCTCATGGCCGTCTACGGCTTCGCCCGCCTGGTCGACGACATCGGCGACGGCGATCTCGCCCCCGGCGGCGCCGACGCCCGCTTCCTCGGCGTTTCGGCCACGGACGCCGACGACCGACTGCTGATGCTGGACGCCTTCGAGGCGGACCTCCGTCGCGTCTTCGACTCGACCCCCCGCCACCCCCTGCTGCGCCGCCTCCAGCCGACGGTCCGCCGCCGCGCGCTGACCCCCGAGCCCTTCCTCGGCCTGATCCAGGCCAACCGCCAGGATCAGCTCATCAGCCGCTACGAGACCTACGACGACCTGCTCGCCTACTGCGAACTGTCCGCCAACCCCGTCGGACACCTCGTCCTCGCCGTCACCGGCACCGCCACCCCCGAGCGGATCCGCCGCTCCGACGCCGTGTGCACCGCCCTCCAGATCGTCGAGCACCTCCAGGACGTCGCCGAGGACCTCGGCCGCGACCGTATCTATCTGCCCGCCGCGGACATGAAGCGCTTTCACGTCCAGGAGGCGGATCTCGCCACAAAAACCGCGAGCGCATCCGTGCGCGCACTGGTTGCATACGAAGCAGAACGCGCCCGCAGTCTCCTGAATGAAGGCGCCCCCCTTGTGGGTAGCGTCCACGGCAGGCTGAGACTGCTGCTCGCGGGGTTCGTGGCGGGGGGAAGGGCGGCGATCCGTGCGATCGCCGCCGCGGAATACGACGTACTTCCCGGCCCGCCCAAGCCCGGCAAGGTTCAGCTGCTGCGCGAGGTGGGCGTGACTCTGCGAGGAGAGGGGTGATCCGGACCGTGGAGTTCGCACCACACGCGTCCGCACCGGTACTCGCCGCCTACAGCTACTGCGAGGCCGTCACCGGACAGCAGGCCCGTAACTTCGCCTACGGCATCCGGCTGCTGCCCACGCCGAAGCGGCGCGCGATGTCGGCGTTGTACGCGTTCTCGCGCCGCGTCGACGACATCGGTGACGGCGCGCTGGCCGACGACGTCAAGATCGCCAGGCTGGAGGAGACCCGGGCGCTGCTGACCCGGGTGCGGGGCGGCGCGGTCGAGGAGGACGACACCGACCCGGTCGCGGTCGCGCTCGCCCATGCCGCCGAGGTCTTCCCGATCCCGCTCGACGGCCTGGACGAGCTGATCGACGGCGTGCTGATGGACGTACGCGGCGAGACCTACGAGACCTGGGACGACCTGAAGGCGTACTGCCGCTGTGTGGCGGGCGCCATCGGGCGGCTCTCGCTCGGCGTGTTCGGCACCGAACCCGGGGCGCGCGGCGCCGAGCGGGCGCCGGAGTACGCCGACACGCTGGGGCTCGCGCTTCAGCTCACCAACATCCTCCGGGACGTGCGCGAGGACGCCGAGGGGGGCCGCACCTACCTACCCGCCGACGACCTCGCCAAGTTCGGCTGCTCGGCCGGGTTCGCCGGGCCGACCGTGCCGGAGGGCGCCGACTTCGCGGGCCTCGTCCACTTCGAGGTGCGCCGGGCCCGCGCCCTGTTCGCCGAGGGCTACCGGCTGCTGCCGATGCTCGACCGGCGCAGCGGCGCCTGCGTCGCCGCCATGGCCGGTATCTACCGCCGGCTCCTGGACCGCATCGAGCGCGAGCCGGAGGCCGTGCTGCGCGGCCGGGTCTCACTGCCCGGACGCGAGAAGGCCTACGTCGCGGTGCGCGGTCTGTCCGGTCTGGACACCCGGCATGTGACCCGGCGGACCGTCAGGAGGCGGGCCTGATGGACAATCCGGTCCAAGGTGATGCCACCGGCGAAAAATGGCACGCAACCCTCCGCACTTCGGCGGCGTCCCTGACTGAGACGGCCGACCGTGCATCGTTCAAGCACCGCGGCGGCCGTTCGGGGGAGGACGCACGATGACCGACGGCAGGACAACCGGCGGCGACGCCGTCGTGGTCGGCGGCGGGCTGGCCGGGATCACCGCGGCGCTGGCGCTCGCCGACGCGGGAGTGCGCGTGACGCTCCTGGAGGGCAGGCCACGCCTCGGCGGGCTCGCCTTCTCCTTCCAGCGCGGCGACCTCACCGTCGACAACGGCCAGCATGTGTATCTGCGCTGCTGCACCGCCTACCGCTGGTTCCTCGACCGGATCGAGGCAAGCGCGCTGGCGCCGTTGCAGGATCGTCTCGACGTGCCCGTACTCGACCTGGCCAAGCCCGAGGGGCGGCGGCTCGGCAGGATCCAGCGCGACCCGCTGCCCGTACCGCTGCATCTGGGGCGCAGCCTCGCCACCTACCCGCACCTCTCCCTCACCGAGCGGGCCGCCGTCGGGCGTGCCGCGCTCGCGCTGAAGGCGCTCGACCTCGACGATCCGGCCCTGGACGACCAGAACTTCGGCACCTGGCTGGCCGCGCACGGTCAGTCCGAGCGTGCCGTGACGGCGCTGTGGAACCTGGTCGGGATCGCCACGCTCAACGCGGTCGCGGGCGACTCCTCGCTGGGGCTCGCCGCGATGGTGTTCAAGACCGGTCTGCTGTCCGACCCGGGCGCGGCCGACATCGGATGGGCGCATGTCCCGCTGGGCGAACTGCACGACCGGCTGGCCCGCAAGGCGCTCGACTCCGCGGGCGTGCGTACCGAGGTCCGTACACGCGTCACCTCCATCTCCACTGACGACAACGGACGTTGGGCCGTCCAGGTTCCCGGGGAGACCCTCCGGGCCGACGCGGTCGTCCTCGCCGTACCGCAGAGCGAGGCCCACGACCTGCTGCCCGACGGCGCCCTGGACGCTCCCGAACGACTGCTCAGGATCGGCACCGCGCCGATCCTGAACGTCCATGTCGTCTACGACCGCCCGGTGCTCAGCACCCCGTTCTTCGCCGCCCTCGGCACGCCGGTGCAATGGGTGTTCGACCGGACCGAGTCCTCTGGGCTCCGGGAGGGGCAGTACCTGGCCCTGTCCCAGTCGGCCGCGCACCACGACATCGACGCGCCGGTGGCCGAGCTGCGCGAGCGGTATCTGCCGGAGCTGGCCCGGCTGCTTCCGCTCGCCCGGAAGGCCGAGGTGAAGGACTTCTTCGTGACCCGGGAGCGTACAGCGACGTTCGCCCCCGCTCCGGGCGTCGGGCGGCTGCGGCCCGGCACCCGGACCCAGGCACCCGGCCTCTACCTGGCCGGAGCGTGGACCGCCACCGGGTGGCCCGCGACCATGGAGAGTGCGGTCCGCAGTGGCGTGAACGCGGCGGACGCCGCGCTCGGCGCCCTGGGCAGGCCCCGTCCCAGCCACCTCTTCGACGTAGAGGAGGCGGCCTGATGCTCGGTGAGCGCGCGGCAGGCCCCCGCACCCCCGGTACCGCAACAAGAGGAGAGACTGTGCCCACTGTGCCCCCGGCCTCGAAGGCCGCTGAGGAGACCGCGGTGGACGTGACCGCGCTCCTGGAGCGCGGCCGGACCCTGGCCACCCCGGTACTGCGGGCGGCGATCGACCGCCTGGCGCCTCCCATGGACACCGTTTCCGCCTACCACTTCGGCTGGATCGACGCCCAGGGCAGGCCCACGGCGGGCGACGGCGGCAAGGCCGTGCGCCCCGCTCTCGCCGTGCTCTCCGCCGAGGTCACCGGGGCCGCACCCGAGGTCGGCATCCCCGGCGCGGTCGCCGTCGAGCTGGTGCACAACTTCTCTCTGCTGCACGACGACCTGATGGACGGCGACGAGCAGCGCCGGCACCGCGACACGGTGTGGAAGGTGCACGGCCCCGCCCAGGCCATCCTGGTCGGCGACGCCCTGTTCGCCCTCGCCAACGAACTGCTGCTGGAGATCGGCACCGTCGAGGCCGGCCGCGCCACCCGCCGGCTGACCACCGCCACCCGGGCCCTGATCGACGGACAGGCCCAGGACATCTCCTACGAGCACCGCGACCGCGTCAGCGTCGAGGAGTGCCTGGAGATGGAGGGCAACAAGACCGGTGCCCTGCTGGCCTGCGCCAGCTCCATCGGCGCCGTGCTCGGCGGGGCGGGCGACCGCACCGCCGACACTCTGGAGAAGTACGGCTACCACCTCGGCCTCGCCTTCCAGGCCGTCGACGACCTGCTCGGCATCTGGGGCGACCCGGAGTCCACCGGCAAGCAGACCTGGAGCGATCTGCGCCAGCGCAAGAAGTCCCTGCCGGTGGTGGCCGCGCTCGCGGCGGGCGGATCCGCCTCCGAGCGGCTCGGCGAGCTGCTCGCCGCCGACGCCAAGAGCAGCGACTTCGAGAACTTCTCCGAGGCGGAGTTCGCCGCCCGCGCCGCCCTCATCGAGGAGGCCGGCGGCCGCGAGTGGACCGCCGACGAGGCCCGCCGTCAGCACACCATCGCCATCGAGGCCCTGGACGCCGTCGACATGCCCGACCGGGTACGGGCGCGGTTCGCGGCGCTCGCCGACTTCGTCGTCGTACGAAAGAGATGATCACTATCGGCCGAATAGCCCTCGCGTAGTCGCCGGCCGGTGTCGCGGGAAATCGAGCACCGGCCGACGGCGGACCCACAGCAGACGCACCACATGCACACTGCACGTAAGGGGAAGCCATGACAGCGACGACCGACGGAAGCACCGGGGCCCTGCCGCCCCGCGCTGCCGCGGCCAGCGAAACCAGCACCACCCCCGTGGCGGCGGGGGTTCACGACGCCGCCGTGCACGCCGTCCGGCGCGCCACCGAGCACCTGCTCTCCCGGCAGGACGCCGAGGGCTGGTGGAAGGGCGACCTGGAGACCAACGTCACCATGGACGCCGAGGATCTGCTGCTCCGTCAGTTCCTCGGCATCCGGGACGAGTCCACCACCCGCGCGTCCGCCCTGTTCATCCGCGGCGAGCAGCGCGAGGACGGCACCTGGGCCACCTTCTACGGCGGACCGGCCGAACTCTCCGCCACCATCGAGGCGTACGTCGCCCTCCGGCTGGCCGGCGACGAGCCCGAGGCCCCGCACATGGCGAGGGCGGCGGAGTGGATCCGGGCCCAGGGAGGCATCGCGGCCGCCCGGGTCTTCACCCGGATCTGGCTGGCCCTGTTCGGCTGGTGGAAGTGGGAGGACCTGCCCGAACTCCCGCCCGAGCTCATCTACTTCCCCACCTGGGTGCCGCTCAACATCTACGACTTCGGCTGCTGGGCCCGGCAGACCATCGTCCCGCTGACGATCGTCTCCGCCAAGCGGCCGGTACGGCCCGCGCCGTTCCCGCTGGACGAGCTGCACACCGACCCGGCGAACCCCAATCCGCTCAAGCCCCTTGCTCCGGTGGCGAGTTGGGACGGCGCCTTCCAGCGGCTCGACAAGGCACTGCACCAGTTGCGCAAGGTCGCGCCGCGCAGGCTGCGCCGGGCCGCGATGAACACCGCCGCCCGCTGGATCATCGAGCGGCAGGAGAACGACGGCTGCTGGGGCGGGATCCAGCCGCCCGCGGTGTACTCGGTCATCGCCCTGCATCTGATGGGCTACGACCTCCAGCATCCCGTGATGCGTGAGGGCCTGGCATCACTGGACCGCTTCGCCGTCTGGCGCGAGGACGGGGCCCGGATGATCGAGGCCTGCCAGTCGCCGGTCTGGGACACCTGCCTGGCCACCATCGCGCTCGCCGACGCCGGGGTCCCCGCCGACCATCCGCAACTGGTCAAGGCCGCCGACTGGATGCTCGGCGAGGAGATCGTCCGGCCCGGCGACTGGGCCGTGCGACGGCCCGGACTGCCGCCCGGGGGCTGGGCGTTCGAGTTCCACAACGACAACTACCCCGACATCGACGACACCGCCGAGGTGGTCCTCGCGCTGCGCCGGGTCCGGCACCACGACCCGGAGCGGGTGGAGAAGGCGATTGGGCGCGGGGTGCGCTGGAACCTCGGCATGCAGTCCCGCAACGGCGCCTGGGGCGCCTTCGACGTCGACAACACCAGCCCGTTCCCCAACCGGCTGCCGTTCTGCGACTTCGGCGAGGTCATCGACCCGCCGTCGGCCGATGTCACCGCGCACGTCGTGGAGATGCTCGCCGTCGAGGGTCTCGCCCACGACCCGCGCACCCGGCGGGGCATCCAGTGGCTGCTGGCCGAACAGGAGCCGGACGGCTCGTGGTTCGGACGCTGGGGCGTCAACTACGTCTACGGCACCGGATCCGTCGTACCCGCCCTCGTCGCCGCCGGATTCCCCGGCTCGCACCCGGCGATCCGGCGGGCCGTGGCCTGGCTGGAGTCGGTGCAGAACGACGACGGGGGCTGGGGCGAGGACCTGCGCTCCTACCAGGACACGCGGGGCTGGAGCGGCCGGGGTGCCTCCACCGCCTCGCAGACCGCCTGGGCGCTGATGGCGCTGCTGTCCGCGGGGGAGCGGGAGTCCAAGGCCGTCGAGCGGGGCGTGGAGTGGCTCGCCGCCACCCAGCGCGAGGACGGCTCCTGGGACGAGCCGTACTTCACCGGCACCGGCTTCCCCTGGGACTTCTCCATCAACTACCACCTCTACCGGCAGGTGTTCCCGCTCACCGCGCTCGGCCGCTATGTGCACGGCGAGCCCTTCGCCGAGGCCAAGGGGGGCTGATGAACACCCAGCCCGCTCCGGCTCCGCTGCTGATCGCCTGCGCGCTCGGCATCGAGCATCTCGCGCTGCGCACGGGCGACCGCGGTGACGCCGGCGGGCCGGTCACCGTGGTGCGCACCGGCATGGGACCCAAGGCGGCCGAGCGGTCCGTCACCCGGGTCCTGTCCGACCCTGCGTTCGCCGGGGCCGCCGTCCTGGCGACCGGCTTCTGCGCGGGGCTCGCCCCGGGGATGCACCCCGGCGACCTGGTCGTCGCCGAGGAGACCCGGGACCCGCGCGGGACCACCGAGTGCGTCGCGACCGAGCTGCTCGTCAAGGAACTCGTCCGCGCCGTCCCGGGGCGCACCGTCCACACCGGGCCGCTCACCGGTTCCGATCACGTGGTCCGTGGTCCGGAGCGGTCCGATCTGCTCGCGACCGGCGCAATCGCGGTCGACATGGAGTCGGCGGCGACGCTCCTGAGCGCCGTGCGCGGGGGTGAGCGCCCCGTTGCGGCCGTCCGGGTGGTCGTGGACGCTCCAGAACATGAACTCGTCCGGATCGGCACGGTACGCGGGGGAATATCAGCGTTCCGTGTTCTCAGGTCGGTCCTTCCCGCTTTCTACGAATGGCACCGTTCTTTGCTGCTCCCCAGGAGGTGAGCCAGATGGCCATGCCGCTGCGTCAGTCCATCAAGGTCGCTACTTACTTGGCCGAACAAAAGCTCCGCAAGCGCGACAAGTTCCCGCTGATCGTTGAGTTGGAACCGCTGTTCGCGTGCAACCTCAAGTGCGAGGGCTGCGGGAAGATCCAGCATCCGGCGGGGGTGCTCAAGCAGCGCATGCCGGTCGCACAGGCGGTGGGCGCCGTGCTCGAATCCGGCGCGCCGATGGTGTCGATCGCCGGGGGTGAGCCCCTGATGCACCCTCAGATCGACGAGATCGTGCGGCAGTTGGTGGCCAAGCGGAAATACGTCTTCCTGTGCACCAATGCCATGCTGCTGCGCAAGAAGATGGACAAGTTCAAGCCCTCGCCCTACTTCGCGTTCGCCGTGCACATCGACGGACTGCGCGAGCGCCACGACGAGTCGGTGGCGAAGGAGGGCGTGTTCGACGAGGCGGTGGAGGCGATCAAGGAGGCCAAGCGGCGCGGCTTCCGGGTCACCACCAACTCCACCTTCTTCAACACCGACACCCCGCAGACCATCGTCGAGGTCCTCAACTTCCTCAACGACGACCTCAAGGTCGACGAGATGATGATCTCGCCCGCCTACGCCTACGAGAAGGCGCCCGACCAGGAGCACTTCCTGGGCGTGGAGCAGACCCGCGAGCTGTTCAAGAAGGCCTTCGCGGGCGGCAACCGGCGCCGCTGGCGGCTCAACCACTCGCCGCTCTTCCTGGACTTCCTGGAGGGCAAGGTCGACTTCCCGTGCACCGCGTGGGCGATCCCCAACTACTCCCTCTTCGGCTGGCAGCGCCCCTGCTACCTGATGAGCGACGGCTATGTGCCGACGTACCGGGAGCTGATCGAGGAGACCGACTGGGACAAGTACGGCCGCGGCAAGGACCCGCGCTGCGCCAACTGCATGGCGCACTGCGGCTACGAGCCCACCGCCGTCCTCGCCACCATGGGCTCCCTGAAGGAGTCGCTGCGCGCCATGCGCGAGACGGTCAACGGAAACCGGGAGTGACATCATGACCGCCATCCCCTTGGGCGTCCCCGAGGTACCGGTCCGGCCGATCGCCGAGCGGCGCGTGTCGCGACGGATCCAGGTCGGGCCGGTGGCGGTCGGGGGCGGCGCCCCGGTGTCGGTGCAGTCGATGACCACGACCCGTACGTCGGACATCGGCGCCACCCTTCAGCAGATCGCCGAACTCACCGCGTCCGGCTGCCAGATCGTCCGCGTCGCCTGTCCCACCCAGGACGACGCGGACGCCCTGGCCACCATCGCCCGCAAGTCCCAGATCCCGGTGATCGCGGACATCCACTTCCAGCCCAAGTACGTGTTCGCCGCGATCGAGGCCGGCTGCGCGGCCGTACGCGTCAATCCCGGCAACATCAAGCAGTTCGACGACAAGGTCAAGGAGATCGCGCGGGCCGCGGCCGACCACGGCACGCCGATCCGGATCGGGGTCAACGCGGGCTCGCTGGACCGGCGGCTGCTGAAGAAGTACGGCAAGGCGACCCCGGAAGCGCTCGTCGAATCGGCGCTGTGGGAGGCGTCGCTGTTCGAGGAGCACGGCTTCAGGGACATCAAGATCTCGGTGAAGCACAACGACCCCGTGGTGATGGTCGGGGCGTACACGCTCCTCGCCGAACAGTGCGACTACCCACTGCACCTGGGCGTCACCGAGGCCGGTCCCGCCTTCCAGGGCACGATCAAGTCGTCGGTCGCCTTCGGGGCCCTGCTGTCGCGCGGGATCGGCGACACGATCCGGGTGTCCCTGTCGGCGCCGCCCGCCGAGGAGGTCAAGGTCGGCATCCAGATCCTCCAGTCGCTGGGCCTGAAGGAACGGCGCCTCGAGATCGTCTCGTGTCCGTCCTGCGGGCGCGCCCAGGTCGACGTCTACAAGCTGGCCGACGAGGTCACGGCGGGCCTTGAGGGCATGGAAGTGCCGCTCAGGGTCGCCGTCATGGGATGTGTGGTCAACGGTCCCGGCGAGGCCCGGGAGGCCGATCTGGGGGTCGCCTCCGGCAACGGCAAGGGGCAGATCTTCGTGAAGGGCGAGGTCGTCAAGACGGTGCCCGAGTCGAAGATCGTGGAGACCCTGATCGAGGAGGCGATGAAGATCGCCGAGCAGATGGAGCAGGACGGCGTCGAGTCGGGGGAGCCGGCCGTCACCGTGAGTTGAGCAGCACGGACCGAAGGGGGCCCGACGTGACGATTCTGGAGAACATCCGGGGACCACGCGACCTGAAGGCGCTGTCCGAGGCGGAACTCGGGGAACTGTCCGACGAGATCAGGGAGTTCCTGGTGCACGCGGTCGCGCGGACCGGCGGACATCTCGGGCCCAACCTGGGAGTGGTGGAACTGTCCATCGCGCTCCACCGGGTCTTCGAGTCGCCGGTCGACCGCATCGTGTGGGACACCGGCCATCAGAGCTATGTGCACAAGTTGCTGACGGGGCGTCAGGACTTCTCCAAGCTGCGCGGCAAGGGCGGCCTGTCCGGCTATCCCTCGCGCGAGGAGTCCGAGCACGACATCGTCGAGAACAGCCACGCCTCCACCGCGCTCGGCTGGGCCGACGGCCTCGCCAAGGCCCGCCAGGTGCAGGGCGAGAAGGGGCATGTCGTCGCGGTCATCGGCGACGGCGCGCTGACCGGCGGCATGGCCTGGGAGGCGCTGAACAACATCGCGGCCGCCAAGGACCGGCCGCTGATCATCGTCGTGAACGACAACGAGCGGTCCTATGCCCCGACCATCGGCGGCCTCGCCAACCACCTCGCCACGCTGCGCACGACCGACAGCTACGAGCAGGTCCTGGCCTGGGGCAAGGACGTACTGCTGCGCACCCCGGTCGTCGGACACACCGTCTACGAGGCCCTGCACGGCGCCAAGAAGGGCTTCAAGGACGCCTTCGCACCCCAGGGCCTCTTCGAGGACCTCGGCCTGAAGTACGTCGGACCCATCGACGGCCATGACATCGGCGCCGTCGAGTCCGCGCTGCGCCGCGCGAAACGCTTCCACGGGCCCGTCCTGGTCCACTGCCTCACCGAGAAGGGCCGCGGCTACGAACCCGCCCTCGCCCACGAGGAGGACCACTTCCACACCGTCGGCGTGATGGACCCGCTCACCTGCGAGCCGCTCGCCCCGTCCAACGGCCCTTCCTGGACCTCGGTGTTCGGCGACGAGATCGTGAAGATCGGCGAGGAGCGCGAGGACGTCGTGGCGATCACGGCGGCCATGCTGCACCCGGTGGGTCTTGGCAAGTTCGCTCAGAGGTTCCCGGACCGGGTCTGGGACGTCGGCATCGCCGAGCAGCACGCGGCCGTGTCCGCGGCCGGACTCGCGACCGGCGGGGTCCATCCGGTCGTCGCCGTCTACGCCACCTTCCTCAACCGCGCCTTCGACCAGCTCCTGATGGACGTCGCCCTCCACCGCTGCGGAGTCACCTTTGTGCTGGACCGGGCCGGCGTCACCGGAGTCGACGGTGCCTCCCACAACGGCATGTGGGACATGTCGATCCTCCAGGTGGTCCCGGGTCTGAGAATCGCCGCGCCCCGCGATGCCGACCAACTCCGGGCCCAGCTACGGGAAGCCGTCGCCGTCGACGACGCGCCCACGCTGGTGCGGTTCCCGAAGGAGTCCGCGGGCCCGTCGATCCCGGCGGTGGACCGGATCGGCGGACTGGATGTACTGCACCGTTCCTCGGGAGAGCCGGACGTCCTGCTCGTCGCGGTCGGCGTCATGGCTCCGGTCTGCCTCCAGGCCGCGGAACTGCTGGAGGCACGCGGCATCAACTGCACGGTCGTCGACCCCCGTTGGGTCAAGCCCGTCGACCCGGCGCTGCCCGGCCTCGCCGCCGGACACCGCCTCGTCGCCGTCGTCGAGGACAACAGCCGGGCGGCCGGAGTGGGCGCCGCCGTGGCGCTCGCCCTCGGTGACGCCGACGTCGATGTGCCGGTACGGCGGTTCGGCATCCCTGAGCAGTTCCTCGCGCACGCCAAACGCGGCGAGGTACTGGCGGACATCGGCCTCACGCCCGTCGAGGTCGCCGGACGGATCAGCGCGAGCCTGGCCGTCCAGGAGCCAGTCAAGGAGACAGCGGAATGACCACGGAGTTCGACCTCGGCGCGCTGCTGGCCGAGCGCGGAGCCGAGCGCTACGAGCTGCACGGCAAGTACCTCAACCACCAGCTCCCGCGCATGCTGCACACCATCGGCTTCGACAAGGTCTACGAGCGCGCCGAGGGCGCCTACTTCTGGGACGCGGAGGGCGCCGACTACCTCGACATGCTCGCCGGGTTCGGCGTGATGGGCCTGGGCCGCCACCACCCCGTCGTCCGCAAGGCGCTGCACGACGTCCTCGACGCCCAGCTCGCCGACCTCACCCGCTTCGACTGCCAGCCGCTGCCCGGACTGCTCGCCGAGAAACTGCTCGCGCACAGCCCGCATCTGGACCGGGTGTTCTTCGGCAACAGCGGCACCGAGGCGGTCGAGACCGCGCTGAAGTTCGCCCGCCGCGCCACCGGCAGGCCCCGCGTCCTCTACTGCGACCACGCCTTCCACGGACTGACCACCGGCGCCCTGTCCGTCAACGGCGAGGACGGCTTCCGGGACGGCTTCGCCCCGCTGCTGCCCGACACGGCCGTACCCCTCGGTGATCTCGACGCCCTGGCACGGGAGTTGAAGAAGGGCGACGTGGCCGCCCTGATCGTCGAGCCGATCCAGGGCAAGGGTGTGCACGCGGCCCCGCCCGGCTACCTCCGGGCCGCCCAGGAACTGCTGCACCGGCACAAGGCGCTGCTCATCGCCGACGAGGTGCAGACCGGGCTCGGCCGGACCGGGGACTTCTACGCCTATCAGCACGAGGACGGCGTTGAGCCGGACCTGGTGTGCGTGGCCAAGGCCCTGTCCGGCGGCTATGTGCCGGTCGGCGCCACCCTCGGCAAGGACTGGATCTTCAAGAAGGTCTACTCCTCGATGGACCGGGTCCTCGTCCACTCGGCGAGCTTCGGCGCCAATGCCCAGGCCATGGCGGCCGGGCTCGCCGTGCTCGCGGTCCTGGAGGACGAGCAGATCGTCGCGAACGCCCGCGCCACCGGCGACCTGCTGAAGTCCCGGCTCGCGGCGCTGACCGACAAGTACGAGCTGCTCGCCGACGTGCGCGGCCGGGGCCTGATGATCGGCATCGAGTTCGGCAGGCCCTCCTCGCTGAAGCTGCGCAGCCGGTGGACCATGCTCCAGGCGGCGCGCAAGGGACTGTTCGCGCAGATGGTCGTCGTACCGCTGCTCCAGCGGCACCGGATCCTCACCCAGGTCTCCGGTGACCATCTGGAGGTGATCAAGCTGATCCCGCCACTGATCATCGGGGAGCGGGAGGTGGAGCGGTTCGTGGACGCCTTCACCGAGGTGATGGACGACGCGCACAGCGGTGGCGGGCTGATGTGGGACTTCGGCAAGACGCTGGTGAAGCAGGCGGTGGCCAACCGCTAGAGGTTCCTCGACGGAGTTTGCCTCGGAGGCAAGAAATTTGCCGCTGAGGCAAGATTCCGGCTGAATGGAGAGCATGAGCTCTCCCGAGACCGGGCCGGCCGACGAGCTGCCCGTGGTGGCGCCGCAGCTGCGTGCCCTCAGGCGACAGGCCGCCCTCACCCTGGAGGCCTCGGCCCGCGCCGCAGGTCTGTCGCCGGCCCATCTGTCCCGGCTGGAGACCGGGCAGCGCCAGCCCTCACTGCCGATGCTGCTCTCGCTCGCGCGTATCTACGGTACGACGGTCTCGGAGCTGCTCGGCGAGACGGTCGCCGACCGGGAGTCCGTCGTGCGCTCCGCCGCCATGGAACCGACGGCGGCCGGCGGCTGGACGTACTGGCAGGCCGGCGCCCCCGGCCGCGGCATGCAGGCCCTGCGCGTGCACGTCCCCTTCGGCTCCCAGGGCGACATCGTGCGGGTGCATCCCGGCGAGGAGTGGCTCTACGTCCTCACCGGGCGGCTCCGGCTGCGCCTCGGGGACGCCACGCACCGGCTGGAACCGGGTGACAGCGCCCACTTCGACTCGCTCACCCCGCACCGGATCGCCGCCCTGGATCCGGACGGGGTCGAGCTCCTGTTCGTCCACACCCTGCTTCAGAGCCCCACGGCCGCCCTGTGCCTGGGCGGCCCGACCCCTTCACACATTGGAGAGACGCCATGAGCGACATGGAGGAGAAGTTCCCGCGCGCCCTGTGGGTCCGCCTGATCATCTACATCGCGGTGGGGCATGTCTTCGCCGCGTTCATCTACTTCCTGTTCGAGGTGGGCGCGAAGCAGTAGCCACGCGGCTCGGCCTCCGTCAGTCGAGCAGGCGCTCCCGCAGCCGCTCCCGGACCTCGGGGGTGACCCCCAGCGCCTGCTCCAGATACGTGTCGACGCCGCCCCAGGTCTCGTCGATCGTCTCGAAGGCCGCGGTCAGGTACTCGGCGCGCGCGTCGAAGAGCGGGCTGAGCAGCTCGATCACCTCGGGGGTGTAGCTGTTGTTGCGCTGCACCTTGTAGCGGCGGTGCTTGGCGTTGGACTCCAGGTAGTCGGCGAGGATCGCCTCCCGCTCGACGCCCAGGGCGAGCAGCGTCACCGCTATCGACAGACCGGCCCGGTCCTTGCCCGCCGCGCAGTGCATCAGGGCCGGGACGCTGTCCTCGGCGAGGGAGTGCAGCACCCGGGAGTGCTCGGCGGTGCGCTCCTTGATGATCGTGCGGTACGACTCGATCATGCGGTTGGCGGCCTTGCCGTCGTCCAGGATCTCCCGCAGCTGCTCGATGTCGCCGTCGCGGACCATCTTCCAGAACTCGGCGCCGTCCGCGGGGTCGGACAGCGGCAGGTTCACATTGCGCACCCCGGTCAGCTCGACGTCGGGGCCCTCCAGCTTCTGGTCCGCGGCGTTGCGGAAGTCGAAGATCGTGTGCAGACCGAGAGTGTCGAGGAACGTCGCGTCCTGGTCGGTCGCGTGCGCGAGATGGCCGCTGCGGAACAGCACGCCCTGCCGTACCCGGCGTCCGTCCACGGTCGGCAGTCCGCCCACGTCTCGGAAGTTGCGAACTCCGGCCAGCTCCGGCTCGGTCGACGGGACCTGCTGCGTCACTTGGGCTCCTCCCACCGGGTCCGTCCGGCTCGGCTCGCCGACGGCACGCCTCGACGATACGACATCGAATCCGGCCACCCAGGGAATGTGTCAAAACGGGCGAACAGTGCCTATATCCCTCTGATTCCGTTCTGTCCGAATTGCAGCCTTCATTCCAACTCGCTCTGGAATAAAGGAGTCTGGAGCAACGTCACGTGAGCAGCGTCATATCCGTGACGGTGCGTCGTCCGTCATGTTCACGTAATTCATGCGCTTTTCAAGGGTATTTGCGGGAGTCGATCTCTCCCTAATGCACGGAAAGTGAGCGGGAATTCTTACAAGGGATCAAGAAAGGTGCCTTCGGGCGGAACCTTCTGCTTGTCCCTTTGCGTCTTGGTCGCTTACGTTCGCCACCAATCCGAGCGGACGCCTAATCCTGCCGCCGCTCGGGATCCGCACACTCACCCGTGCACGGCAGGAGCGGGGGACCCACAGGCACAACCGCCTGGTCCGGTCTCCGGAACAGGCTCGGGGTCAAGTCGCGCCCAGCGCGCGGCCGGACATCTCCAGTCCGAACCCGACAGCTCACCTCGTAGGCGCCGGAGAGGAATTCGCCATGCCCGCGAAGGGTAAGCACCGCCGTCCCAAGAGCCTGCGCTTCACCCGCACGATCGCCGTCGCCGGAACCGGTGGCGCCGCGCTCGCCCTCCCGCTTCTGGGAGCCACCGGCGCCCACGCGGCCCCGGCGCAGTCGGTTTCGGAAAAGGCCGTTCAGTCGGTCCAGTCCGTCCAGTCGGTCGACAAGAAGACGGCCGAGAAGAAGGCCGCCGCGAAGAAGTCCGCCAAGACCTACACGGTCCGCTCCGGCGACTACCTCTCGAAGATCGCGGACGACCAGAACGTCAGCGGTGGCTGGCAGAAGCTGTACCAGGACAACCGCGCGGCCGTCGGCACCGACCCGTCGCTGATCCACCCCGGTCTGAAGCTGTCGATCGGCAAGAAGGCCGCCACGACGGACGCCGCCGAGAAGCCGGCCGCGAAGTCCTCCACCAAGTCCTCCTCGGGCGCCACGAAGAAGTCGTCGCAGTCCGCCACGGCTTCCCAGTCCTCCGCCTCCCAGGCGCAGCCCGCCGCCCAGACCGCCCCGAGCACCGTCAACGGCTTCTCCGCTCCGGTCTCCGGTGCCGGTGTCGGCACCTCCTACAAGGTCGCGGGCAGCATGTGGTCCAGCGGCTACCACACCGGCGTCGACTTCGTCGTCCCGACCGGCACCTCCCTGAAGGCCGTGGGCGCGGGCACCGTCGTCTCGGCCGGCTGGGCGGGCGCCTACGGCAACCAGGTCGTCATCCAGCTCGCCGACGGCCACTACGCGCAGTACGCCCACCTGTCCTCGCTGTCCGTCTCCAGCGGCCAGTCGGTGACCGCGGGCCAGCAGGTCGGCCTCTCCGGCTCGACCGGCAACTCGACCGGACCGCACCTGCACTTCGAGATCCGCACCACGCCGAACTACGGCTCGGACGTGGACCCGGTCGCCTACCTCAACTCGAAGGGCGTCTCCGTCGGCTGACGGCCCCCCGCCCCACGGCAACCTGCCTGACACGCAACCGAAGGCCGGACCCCCGATCCCCGGGTCCGGCCTTCGGTGTTGCCCGGCGTCCGGGTCTGGCGATTGACGCCTCAACAGCCCTGATCCGGGGCTTATTCCAAAGTTGGTGAAGGCTTTAGGAGTGGCTTATGTCACCGCCCGTCAACCCCTCCTTACGGTCGCGTAGGTCACATTCGAGGGTGAATCATGAGCCGATGTGGCAGACGATTCGAAGAGTGACAGCAGAGCAGTGATCGGGTCGTACGTGGCGGTGGGGGACAGCTTCACCGAGGGCGTCGGCGACCCTGGCCCGGACGGGGCGTTCGTCGGCTGGGCCGACCGGTTCGCGGTGCTGCTCGCGGACCGTCGGCCCGAGGGCGACTTCGGCTACACGAACCTGGCGGTGCGCGGGAAACTGCTGGACCAGATCGTGGCGGACCAGCTTCCCAAGGCCCGGGAACTCGCCCCGGACCTGGTCTCCTTCTGCGCCGGCGGCAATGACATCATCCGGCCCGGCACCGACCCCGACGAGGTCGCCGAGCGATTCGAGCGGGCCATCGCCCAGCTCACCGAGACCGCCGGGACCGTCATGGTGACGACCGGCTTCGACACCCGTGGCGTGCCCGTGCTGAAGCATCTGCGCGGCAAGATCGCCACGTACAACCTGCATGTGCGGTCCATCGCCGACCGGTACGGCTGCCCGGTGCTCGACCTGTGGTCGCTGAAGACCGTGCAGGACCGGCGCGCCTGGGACGACGACCGGCTGCATCTCTCGCCCGAGGGGCACACGCGCGTGGCGCTGCGCGCGGGCCAGGTGCTCGGCCTTGAGGTGCCGGCCGACCCGGACCAGCCCTGGCCGCCCCTGCCGCCGCGCGGCACGCTGGAGGTCCGGCGGGACGATGTGCACTGGGCGCGCGAGTACCTGGTGCCGTGGATCGGACGGCGACTGCGTGGGGAGTCCTCGGGCGACCATGTGACGGCCAAGGGCAGCCTGTCGCCGGACGACATCAAGATGCGGATCGAGGCGGCCGTCTGAGGTTCCCCGCCAAGGGCGCCCCGGGCGGGGCCGGAGCGGCGGCTCAGCGCGCCGCTGCCGTCAACGCCTCCCGCTCGATGCCCAGTTCGCGGGCCAGTGCCTCGTCCGCCCACTCCTGGGCACGCGCGCGTGAGAGGGCGCCCTGGTAGGACGTCAGCTGGACGGCGAGGCCGTCGAGGAGGGCGGTGAGGCGGAGGGCGGCGGCCTCGGGGTCGGGGCAGGGGAACTCGCCCGCGGCCACGCCTTCGGCGATGACCTCGGTGATGGCCGCCTTCCACCGCTGGTCGAGGGCTTGGGTGACCTCACGCAGCGCGGGTTCGCGCAGCGCCGCCGCCCAGCCCTCGATCCACAGCCGCCAGCCCTTGGCCTGACCGGTGGGCGCGTACCAGCGGACGGCCGTGCGCAGTCGGCGCAGCGCGGTCGTACGGCGGCCGAGCAGCTTGCGCAGATGCGCGAGGTCGTCCTCGGCGGCGTACGCGAAGGCCGCGGCGACCAGCTTCTCCTTGGTGGAGAAGTGGTACAGCACCAGCGCGTTGCTCACGCCCAGCGCCGAGGCCACGTCGGCGATCCTGACGGCCGACACGCCCCGCGCCTCGATCTGCTCGATGGCGGCGCGCAGCAACTCCTCACGCCGCTCCGCCACACTCAACCGCACCCTCGCCACGGCGCTCACCCTAAACCCTGGTGACCGGGGCACCGGGGTCCACCCCGGGGTGGTGAAGGGCTCAACCAGGCGCGCCGCGCGGGCCGGTGCGCAGCCGTTCACCTCGGACGCCCCCGGCCCATCGGCTCGCGCTCACCGGTACTGCCCGTACCGTTCCACGATCACCGGATGCCGGTCCGCCGCGATGGCGTGGGCTGCCGCGCGGGGAGTCGTGCCGTCGCTCTCCGCGCGGGTGAGCATCTGCTCGGTCAGGGTGCGCATGGCGTGGCGGATGTGGGCGAAGGCTTCCGCCGGGTCGGGGCCGATGTCGCCGAAGAGGGTCCACCACCACCAGGCGTTCGTACCGGAGTTGACCACGACGTCGGGCAGCACGGTGACGCCCCGCGCGGCCAGCAGCGCCTCGGCCTCGGGGAGCACCGGCATGTTGGCGGCCTCGACGATCCACCGGGCGGTGATCCGCTCCTGGTTCACGCTGTCGACGGCGTACGACACGGCCGCGGGCACCAGCACCTCCGCGTCCGCCGACAGCCAGGCGTCCCCGGGGAGCTCCCGGTCGGCGGAGCGCAGCGCGCCGCGGTCGACGGTGCCGTACGCGTCGCGCGCGGCGAGCAGGGCCTCGACGTCCAGGCCCGCCGGGTTGGCGATGGTCCCCTTGAGGTCGGCGACGGCCACCACCGTCAGCCCCGCGCGGGCGAGGAAGCGGGCCGTCGCCCCGCCCATGGTGCCGAGCCCCTGCACGGCCACGCGCGTGCCCGCGTGAGGCACCCCGGCCCGGTCCAGGGCCGTGAGCGCCGCCTCCGCCACCCCGCAGCCGCCGGCCAGCTCGTCGAGCCCGATGCCGTCCACCTCCACGGCGAAGGCGTCGGCCAGCCGCCGCCGGGCCGCGGGCTCGTCGTCGAGCAGCGGATACACCGCCTGGATCGACGACACCAGACCCGCCTCGGCCGCCGCCCGGTCCACCAGATCCTGGCTCAGCCCCAGGTCCTCGCCCGTGGTCCAGAAGCTCTCGATGTAGGGCCGTACCGCCCGGAGGTAGCGCACGAGCAGGCCGTACGCCGCCGGATCGCGCGGATCGCAGTCGATGCCGCCCTTGGCACCGCCGAGGGGGATGTAGCGGCCCTGTGGGTCGTAGTGCAGCGCTTCCTTCATGGACATGCCCCGGGCGAGGCCGGTGACCTCGTCGAGGGTGCAGCCCTCGCGCATCCGCAGACCGCCGCTGCACACCCCGCGCACCAGCCGGTCGATCACGAGAAAGCCCTGGTGACCGGTGATGTCGTCGGTCCAGGTGAGCGAGAGGAGTGGGACGGTCATAAGTCTCCTTACTGAATCGTCATTCAGTATCTTGAGCCGGTGTCCGCACTGTCAATGTGCTGAACGGATCATCAGCGGGGAACGGGCGGCGGTCGTTGTCGGAGGGGCCGACCATAATGGGATGTCTCGACGACTCCACCTGGAGGTACCGTGACCGGTTTCCGTTCCCTGAGCTCCGTGCTCCGCGCGCTGGAGCCGGCGGCCTTCGGCGCGGAGCCGACGGGCGAGCGTATGGAGCGCATCCGCAGATCGCCCCATTTCAAGGACGGCGTCTTCCAGAACCCCGGGGGCGTGGCGCGGACCAGGCCCTCCGGTTCGATGCTGGAGTTCGCGAAGGTCTTCTTCGCCAAGGACGAGCGGCCGCGCAGATCCCCCAAGGGCACGGTGCCCGTGCACGCCACCACCCTCGCCGACCTGGCGCATCCGCCCGCCACCGGCCTGCGGATCACCTGGATGGGCCACTCCAGCGTGCTCGCCGAGATCGACGGGCACCGGGTGCTCTTCGACCCCGTCTGGGGCGAGCGCTGCTCCCCGTTCTCCTTCGCCGGGCCCAAGCGGCTCCACCCGGTGCCGCTGCCGCTGGCCGCACTCGGCCCGGTCGACGTCGTGGTGATCTCGCACGACCACTACGACCATCTGGACCTTCCCTCGATCAAGGCGCTGGCCGGGACGGACACGGTGTTCGCGGTGCCGCTCGGCGTCGGCGCCCACCTGGAGCACTGGGGCGTCTCCGCCGACCGGCTGCGTGAGCTGGACTGGCACGAGTCGACCAAGATCGGCGGACTCACCCTGACCGCCACCCCGGCCCGGCACTTCTGCGGTCGCGGTCTGCGCAACACCCAGCACACGCTGTGGGCCTCCTGGTCCGTCGCCGGTTCCGAGCACCGGATCTTCCACAGCGGCGACACCGGCTATTTCGAGGGCTTCAAGGACATCGGCGCCGCGTACGGCCCGTTCGACACCACGATGATCCAGATCGGCGCGTACAGCGACTTCTGGCCGGACATCCACATGACGCCCGAGGAGGGCATGCGCGCCCACCTCGACCTCCAGGGCGGACAGCCGCACGGCGTGCTGCTCCCGATCCACTGGGCGACCTTCAACCTCGCCACGCACGCGTGGGCGGAACCGGGGGAGTGGACCAGGGACGCCGCCGACGAGGTCGGCCAGGCCGCCGCCCTGCCCCGGCCCGGCGAGCCCTTCGAACCCGGCGGACTGCTCCCCGTACAGCCCTGGTGGCGGGTGGCGTCCCTGCCGATCCCTCACCCGTGGCGGCGGCCCCGGTCGACGCAGGTTCCCGACGAGACCCCGAAGCCCGATCTCGACCTTGCGGGTGATCGGTGACGGCGGGCGAGGGCCTGCGAACGGGGACCGGCGACTGATCCGCCCACGGGGCGCCGCGGGGTGGCGGATAGCGTGTGGGCATGACGATGACGGGGAAGCGACGGGTCCTGTACCGGCAGGGCACCGGGTTCTGGCGGATGACGGCGAAGTGGGTCGTGGTCTTCGGGGTCCTGTATCTGCTGGACGGGCTGCTTCGGTCGTGGGGCGACGCTCTGGTCTGGCCGCTGATCGGGATCATCCTGTGGGTGCCGTTCGGGGTCGGCATCGTCTGGTACGAGAAGAAGGACCAGCGCGTCGCGCTGACGACGCGTGAACTGCGGGTGCGGCGCAAGCGGTTGCCGATGGAGAAGGTGAACCTCCTGCACGTGGCGCGGCTCTGGCTGGAGGGACGGTCGACCGCGGACGACCAGCCGGTGGGGGAATGGCTACGGGTCGACCGGGTGGTGTGGGTGCCACTGACGGACGGCCGGGCGTTCGGCGTGGAGTTCCGCGACCCGGCCGCGTTCGCCAAGGTCTTCGGCGCCTTCGCGATCGAGGCGTGCGGCGGGCCCGACATCGTCCGCGCGAGGGCCGCGGCGGAGACCTACCCGGAGCCGCGCCCGATGCGGCCGCGCCCCGCCGAAGACCCGGGCTCCTGGCTGGACCTCCTGGACATCTTCAGCTGACAGCCGGACGGCAGACGAGGGGGCGACACGGCGGGTGACGGTCGGGCCAGAACCCTCGGGAGGGTGAATGCGGCGGCGGCGAGTTGACCGCGGTCGGAGAAAAAGTTGAACGGCGAGGGGCAGGGAGCGAGAGGCTCTCTACCCCTCGCCGTTCGCGTATGACCGCTTCAGACCTGGTGTGATCGATGTGTTGTCGTTCCGGTGCGAGGTTCGACGGTGGAGGTCGATCTCCCGTACGAGCCCTCATACCAGAGCGCGATGCTCCGCGTACGAGTTTGTCAACTGCCCGCCGCACATGATGCCTTGGCGACTACTGTCAGTGTCCGTCGGGCGACGCAGGGCCGTTTTTTCTGCTCTCTCGACCGACACCGCGATGGCGCACGCCCGACGCTCAGACAGAGCCGGGCGTCGTGTGGACCACGCCCGACGGACACAGTACGAGGACACCGATGTCTCACCTCCGCGCACCGGCCGCACGCGCAGACCGCCGTGAGGGCGGGCGGCACGGACGGCCGGTCGCCCGCCCCGCCCCCGCGCTGCCCGAGACGCACATACGGCCGCAGCTCCTCCGGCTCGCCGTACTCCCCCCGGTCGCGGTGGCCCTGGCCGGCTGCGCGGCCGTGCTGTTCACCGTCCGCACCACCGGCGCCCGGCCCAGCCTCACCCTGTGGGGCATGCTCGCCGGAGCGGTCGCGGTGGCCCTCTCGGGCATCGTGATCGCCGCCGTGGTCGCCGACCGCACCGCCCGCTCGGTCCGCGAGCGCATCGGCGCCCTGCGCCGCAGCAGCGCCCGCGGCGAGGCCGATCTGCGCGCCCTGGTCGAAGCGCTGCGCCGCGGCGACAGCCCGCCCCGGCGCAAACCGCGCAGCGGCCCGCCCGAGGACGCCGACGACTTCGAACTGCTCGCCGCCGACCTGTCCCGCGCCCACGACGGGGCCGTCACCGCCGTCGTCCAGGCCGCACAGCTGTCCAGCCAGGCCGGCAGCGAACAGAAGCTGGAGGTCTTCGTCAACCTCGCCCGGCGCCTTCAGTCGCTGGTGCACCGGGAGATCTCGATCCTCGACGAGCTGGAGAACGAGATCGAGGACCCCGACCTGCTCAAGGGCCTCTTCCATGTGGACCACCTGGCCACCCGGATCCGCCGCCACGCCGAGAACCTCGCCGTCCTCGGCGGTGCCGTCTCCCGTCGGCAGTGGAGCAACCCGGTCGACATGACCGAGGTGCTGCGCTCCGCCATCGCCGAGGTCGAGCAGTACTCCCGGGTCAAGCTCGTCCCGCCCATCGACGGCACCCTGCGTGGACACGCCGTCGCCGACGTCATCCATCTGCTCGCCGAACTCGTCGAGAACGCCACCGTGTTCTCCGCCCCGCACACCCAGGTGCTGCTGCGCGCCAACCTCGTCACCGCGGGGCTCGCGGTCGAGGTCGAGGACCGCGGACTCGGCATGCCCGTCGGCGAACAGGAGCGGATGAACGCCCTGCTCGCCGACCCCGACCAGGTCAACGTGGCCCGGCTGCTGGCCGACGGCCGCATCGGCCTGTTCGTGGTCTCCCAGCTCGCCAAGCGGCACGGCATCAACGTCCGGCTCCAGACCAACATCTACGGCGGGGTCCAGGCCGTCCTCGTCGTACCGCAGGGCCTGCTCGGCACCGACGCAGGCGGCCCCGCGACGGCGGACGGCGCCGGGACCGACACAGCGCGGCAGGCGGTGCAGGCGCAGCCGCAGGCGCACGCTCGGCCCGCCGCCCAGGCGGCGCCGCAGCGGTCCGGGCAGCGGGCCGGGGCGCCGATGGTGAACGGCGCCGTGCCGCTGCCCGTGCGCGGCTCCCACGAGGAGCGGCCCACCATCGCGGAGGCCGTGCCCGGCATCCGGGCCCAGGACCGGGCGATCGTCGCCGAGCACACCGTCGCGCCGCCCACCCCGCGCACCGGCGCCGTCCGCGGCACCATGGGCAAGCCCCAGCTGCCCCGCCGTCGCGCCCAGGAACACATCGCCCCGCAACTGCGCGACGGCCCCGCCCCCCGCCCGGAACCGGAGCACCTCGCCGGGCATGACCCCGGACTGATGGCCGCCTTCCAGCGGGGGATCGGTCTCGCCGAGGCCCAGCAGTCCCTGGAGTCGGAGCACCAACTGGACCACCTGGGCGGCGACGCCCTGACCGCGGAGTTCCTGGAGACGGACGTGACCCCGGCGCGGATACCGGACGCGCGCACGCACCTGTCCCACTCCGAGCACACCAACCGGCACGACGGGAGCACACCAGCCGGATGACCACGCACGCATTCACCCCCACGCCCAGCGCTCCCGCAGACCTTCGTACCTCAAGGAGTCGATCCCCCATGGCGAGCGAAGCGCCGACCGGCCATGTATCCGATCTCGACTGGCTGATGAGCGGCCTCGTGCAGCGCGTACCGCACACGACCAGTGCGGTGCTGCTCTCCTGCGACGGGCTGGTCAAGTCGGTCCACGGCCTCGATGCCGACAGCGCCGACCACATGGCGGCCCTGGCCTCCGGCCTCTACTCCCTCGGCCGCAGCGCCGGAGTCCGCTTCGGCGACGGCGGAGAGGTCCGCCAGGTCGTCGTCGAGCTCGACTCCACGCTGCTGTTCGTCACCACCGCCGGATCCGGCACGTGTCTCGCGGTGCTGGCCGGCCGCGAGGCCGACGCGGCCGTGCTCGGCTACGAGATGGCGATGCTGGTCAAGAGCGTCCGCCCCTACCTGGTGACCGCGCCCCGCCAGCACGCAGTCGAACCGTCTGCGTCGAGGCCTTGAGCGTGGCGGCGGCCGGCGACGGGCCCTGGCTCGACGACGCGGCCGGACGGCTGGTGCGCCCTTTCACGGTCAGCAACGGCCGGACCCGGCCCACCGTCGCCCTCGACCTCATCTCCCAGGTGATGGCCACGGGGGCGACCCCCCTCGGCTATCTGGGCCCCGAACACACGGAGGCGCTCGACCTGTGCCGCGCCCCCGTCTCGGTCGCGGAGGTCGCGGCCCAACTGAAGCTGCCGGCGGCGGTCACCAAGGTGCTGCTGTCGGACCTGGTCGACTGCGGGGCGCTCACCACCAAGCCCCCCGAGTTCCACCACAACCCCACTGACCGGGCTCTTCTGGAGGCAGTGCTCGATGGACTACGACGACAGCTCTGACTACGACGGCGGCGCAGACCCGTTCCCCACCGCGCTGAAGATCCTGGTGGCGGGAGGGTTCGGGGTCGGCAAGACCACCTTCGTCGGCGCCGTCAGCGAGATCGCACCGCTCAGTACCGAGGAGCTGCTCACCACGGTCAGCGCCGCGACCGACAACCTCGACGGCGTGGAGAACAAGGTCGAGACGACGGTCGCGATGGACTTCGGCCGGATCACTCTCGACCCCCAGCATGTGCTGTACCTGTTCGGCACGCCCGGACAGGAGCGGTTCTGGTTCATGTGGGACGAGCTCTGCGAGGGCGCCCTCGGCGCCGTGATCCTCGCCGGCACCCGCCGACTGGAGGACTGCTTCGCCGCGGTCGACTTCTTCGAACAGCGCGGGCTCGGCTTCATCCTCGCGATCAACGAATTCGACGGCGCCTATCGCTACGACCCCGAGGAGGTCCGCGCCGCCATCGACCTCGACCCGGGGATCCCCGTCGTGCGCTGCGACGCCCGGATCTCCAGTTCCGGCGTCCAGACCCTGCTGACCCTCGTCAAACACCTCATCGCCCATACTCCGGCCCCCGCGACCGGCTATGGCGCCCATATGTGATCCCCGCACACCCCACGGAGCCCACCCATGGCATACGCCCACACCGAGGAAGTGAGCCGATGAGCTACGACCCGCCCCGCCCGGCAGGTCGTCTGCTGCTCACCCCGGAGGACAAGGAGGCCCCCGCCCGAGCCCACCGACTGCGCCGGCTGGGACTCGGCGAACGAACCGACCCCGCCCTCGACGCCTACGCCGACCGTCTCGGCGACGCCACCGGGGCGCCGTACGCCATGGTCAACTTCCTCGACGAGAACCGGCAGTTCTTCGCCGGCCTGCGCCGCCCGGCCAGCGGGTCCTACCGCAAGGGCGACGGCACCAGCCCGGAGGTCGGCCGCATTCTGCCGCGCGACCACGGGTTCTGCCCCCATGTGGTGGTCCGGCGCAAGGCGCTGGTCCTGGAGGACGTCCTCGACTACCCGCGGTTCGCGGGCAACCCGGTCGTGGACGAGTTCGGCATCCGCTCCTATCTGGGCGCGCCGCTGATCGACAGCACGGGGATGGTGCTGGGCACGGTGTGCGTGGCCGACTTGGCGCCCAGGCCCTGGGGCAGGATCGGTCTGGAGACGATCAAAACCGCCGCCGCCGACCTCGTCGTACGCCTCGAACGGTGGGAGAGCGACGGGCTCGGGCCCTGAGGGGCCGACGACGGCCGACGCGGGCCGATGAGGGCGTGAAGCGGAGCTTGGGCTGCGGTTAAGAAATCCTCGATGGACCCGGGGCACGACGGTACGGCAGATTGCAGTCGACACCACCTTTTCTCCCGGTCCGGGCCTTCTTCGGCATGCCCGCGTCCGGGAAACCGACCCACGGGAGCCGTACGCGTGAAGGCGCTGGTCAAGGAGAAGGCGGAGCCGGGACTCTGGCTCGCGGACGTCCCCGAGCCCGCCATCGGGCCCGGTGACGTCCTCATCAAGGTGCTGCGCACCGGTATCTGCGGCACCGACCTGCACATCCGGTCCTGGGACGGCTGGGCGCAGCAGGCGATCAGCACCCCGCTGGTGCTCGGCCACGAGTTCGTCGGCGAGGTCGTCGAGACCGGCCGCGACGTCAGCGACATCAAGCCCGGCGACCGGGTCAGCGGCGAGGGCCATCTGGTGTGCGGCAAGTGCCGCAACTGCCTGGCCGGACGCCGCCACCTGTGCCGGGCCACGGTCGGGCTCGGGGTCGGCTGGGACGGGGCGTTCGCCGAGTACGTCGCGCTGCCCGCGTCCAACGTCTGGGTGCACCGGGTCCCCGTCGACCTCGATGTGGCCGCGATCTTCGATCCGTTCGGCAACGCCGTGCACACCGCGCTGTCCTTCCCGCTGGTCGGCGAGGACGTCCTGATCACCGGCGCGGGCCCGATCGGTCTGATGGCCGCCGCCGTGGCCCGGCACGCGGGCGCCCGCAACGTCGTCATCACCGACGTCAGCGAGGAGCGCCTGGAGCTGGCCCGCAAGATCGGCGTGAGCCTGGCGCTGAACGTCGCCGAGACGCAGATCGCCGACGGGCAGCGGGAGTTGGGCCTGCGCGAGGGCTTCGACATCGGCCTGGAGATGTCCGGCCGCCCCGAGGCCATGCGCGACATGATCGCCAACATGACGCACGGCGGCCGCATCGCGATGCTCGGCCTGCCCGCCGAGGAGTTTCCGGTCGACTGGGCCCGGATCGTCACCTCGATGATCACCATCAAGGGCATCTACGGCCGCGAGATGTTCGAGACCTGGTACGCCATGTCCGTCCTGCTGGAGGCCGGCCTCGACCTCACCCCCGTGATCACCGGCCGGTACGACTACCGCGACTTCGAGACGGCCTTCGACGACGCGGCGAGCGGCCGCGGCGGCAAGATCATCCTCGACTGGACCGCGTAAGCCCTCTCTGGACGCGTAACCCCTCTTAGGAGCCTTTGCGATGTTCGACTCCGTGCGCGACGACCTGCGTGCCACCCTCGACGAGATCCGGGCCGCCGGGCTGCACAAGCCCGAGCGGGTGATCGACACCCCGCAGTCCGCGACCGTCAACGTCAGTGCGGGCGGCCGTCCCGGCGAGGTCCTCAACTTCTGCGCCAACAACTACCTCGGCCTGGCCGACCACCCCGAGGTGATCGCCGCCGCCCACCAGGCGCTGGACCGCTGGGGCTACGGCATGGCGTCCGTGCGCTTCATCTGCGGTACGCAGGAGGTGCACAAGCAGCTGGAGGCGCGGCTGTCCGCGTTCCTCGGCCAGGAGGACACGATCCTGTACTCCTCCTGCTTCGACGCCAACGGCGGTGTCTTCGAGACCCTGCTCGGCCCCGAGGACGCGGTGATCTCCGACGCCCTCAACCACGCCTCCATCATCGACGGCATCCGCCTGTCCAAGGCCCGCCGCTTCCGCTACGCCAACCGTGATCTGGCCGACCTGGAACAGCAGTTGAAGGAGGCTGTTGAAGGCGGCGCCCGGCGCAAGCTGATCGTCACCGACGGCGTCTTCTCCATGGACGGCTATGTGGCGCCCCTCGCCGAGATCTGCGACCTCGCCGACCGCTACGACGCCATGGTGATGGTCGACGACTCGCACGCCGTCGGCTTCGTGGGCCCCGGCGGCCGCGGCACCCCCGAGCTGCACGGCGTCATGGACCGCGTCGACATCATCACCGGCACCCTCGGCAAGGCCCTCGGCGGCGCCTCCGGCGGCTATGTCGCGGCCCGTGCGGAGATCGTCGCCCTGCTCCGGCAGCGCTCCCGCCCGTACCTGTTCTCCAACACCCTCGCCCCGGTGATCGCCGCGGCCTCCCTGAAGGTCCTCGACCTGCTGGAGTCCGCCGACGACCTGAGGGTCCGGCTCCGCGAGAACACCGCGCTGTTCCGCCGCCGGATGACCGAGGAGGGCTTCGACATCCTCCCCGGCGACCACGCCATCGCGCCCGTCATGATCGGCGACGCCTCCGAGGCGGGCCGGATGGCGGAGAAGCTGCTGGAGCGCGGGGTGTACGTGATCGGCTTCTCCTACCCGGTGGTGCCGCAGGGACAGGCCCGGATCCGGGTGCAGCTGTCCGCCGCGCACTCCACCGAGGACGTGAACCGGGCCGTGGACGCCTTCGTGGCCGCCCGGGCGGAGCTGGCCGGCTGACCTGAGACAATCGACGGGTGATCGAAGCGCGGCGGCTCCACATCCTCCGTGCGGTGGCCGACCATCGCACGGTGACGGCGGCTGCCGCCGCGCTGTATCTGACGCCCTCGGCCGTCTCCCAGCAGCTCACCGCCCTGGAGCAGGAGACCGGCCACCGCCTGGTGGAGCGCGGCGCCAAGGGCGTACGGCTCACCCCCGCCGGTGAGATCCTGCTCAGCCACACCAACGCCGTCCTCGCTCAGCTGGAGCGCGCCGAGGCGGAGCTGGCCGCCTACGGCTCCGGCGCGGCCGGCACGGTCACCGTCGCCGCCTTCGCCACCGGCATCGCGCAGGTCGTCGCCCCGGCCGTGGCCCGCCTCGCCGAGACGGCGCCCGGCATACGGCTCCGGGTCCAGGACGCCGAGGGCGACGCCAGCCTGCCGATGGTGCTGGACCGGCAGGTCGACATCGCGGTCGCCGTCGAGTACCGCGGGGCGCCGCCCGCCGACGACCCCCGGCTGAGCCATGTCCCGCTGTACGCGGAGCCCTTCGACGCGGTGGTGCCGATGACGCACCGGCTGGCCGACCTGGCGGAGGTGCCGCTGGGGGAGCTGGCCAAGGACCCGTGGATCGGGCCGTACCCCGGCAACCCCTGTCATGACGTGGTCGTCCTCGCCTGCGAGAGCGCCGGGTTCCAGCCGCGCCTGGAACACTCCTCCGACGACTTCCGGGCGGTCGTGGCGCTGGCCTCGGCGGACGTCGGTGTCGCCCTGGTCCCGCGCTCCGCGCTGCGCGGGATGGACCTGACCGGGGTGATCGTCCGCCCGGTCGACGGGGTCGCCCCCACGCGCCGGGTCTTCGCGGCCGTACGCCGTGGCGCGGAGGAGCATCCGCTGATCCGGCCGGTGCTGGACGCGCTGCGGGCGGCGGCGGCAGCCTAGAGAGGGTCGGGAACCGGCCACGGGTCGCGCGCAGTCTGGGTTGGCATGCGTGTGACGATGATCCTTCCGGCCCTGACCGAGGCGACCAGCCCGCTGTTCCGGCCCATCAAGTACTCGCTGTTCCCGCCACTGGGCCTGGCCACCCTGGCCGGCTATCTGGACCCCGGCGACGAGGTCACGCTCCACGACGAGCACGTCGAGCGGATCGACCTGGAGTCCCTGGACACCCCGGATCTGCTGGTGATCCAGCCCTACATCACCTCGGCCCGGCGCAGCTACGAGATAGCCGACCACTTCCGCGCCCGGGGCGTCCATGTCGCGATGGGCGGCCTGCATGTCACCTCGCTGCCCGAGGAGGCGGCGGCCCACGCCGACACGATCTTCACCGGGCCCGGGGAGGACACCTGGCCGCTGTTCCTGAAGGACTTCCGCGACGGCGTCCCCGCCCGGCGCTACGACTCGACCCAGCGGACGCTGGCCGGACTGCCCCCGGTACGACGGGACCTGATCAAGCGTCACCTCTACCTCGTCCCGAACTCGATCGTGGTGTCCCGGGGTTGTCCGCACCACTGCGATTTCTGCTACAAGGACGCCTTCTTCGAGGGCGGGAAGTCCTTCTACACCCAGGCCGTCGACGATGCCCTGGCCGAGATCGACCGGCTGCCCGGCCGTCACCTCTACTTCCTCGACGACCATCTGCTCGGCAACCGGCGTTTCGCCGAGGCCCTGTTCGACGGGATGAAGGGCATGGGACGGCTGTGGCAGGCGGCCGGGACGGTCAACTCCGTACTGAAGCCGGACCTGTTGGAGCGTGCGGTGGAGGCGGGTCTGCGCAGCCTGTTCGTCGGCTTCGAGACGGTCAACGACGCCAACCTCGCCGAGCGCCGCAAGAACCAGAACATCGGCACCGACTACGCGGCCGCGGTACGGCGCCTGCACGACGCCGGGGTGATGGTCAACGCCAGCTTCGTCTTCGGGCTCGACCAGGACGGGCCAGACGTCTTCGACCGGACCGTGGCCTGGGCGGTGGAGCAGGGCATCGAGACGGCGACCTTCCACATCATGACGCCCTATCCGTCGACCGGGCTGTGGAAACAAATGGAGGCGGAGGACCGGATCGTCCACCGGGACTGGGACCTGTACGACACCCGCCATGTCGTCTACCGCCCCAAGAACATGACGCCACGTCAGCTGGAGGACGGGTACTGGCGGGCGTACCGCGACTTCTACCGCTGGTCCAACATCTGGCGGGGCGCGGGAGCCCAGCCGGGCACGCATGAGCGGCTGCGTCATCTCGCCTACGCGGGCGGCTGGAAGAAGTTCGAGCCCGCATGGGATCTGCTGATCCGGTCCAAGCGGGTGGTGCGGGCGCTGCCGGCGCTGGAGAGGACGCTGGCGGCGTTCGGGGGGAGGGGGTGACCTGATTTCTGATATGGGATATCGTCCCGGATGTGAAACAGGCTGTCGTGGAGGGCGGGCCCGATCCCGTCGATGTGCGGCTCGGTGCCCGGCTGGCCGCGCTGCGGGCCGAGCGCGGCTGGTCGCTGGGTGAGGTGGCCGAGCGCAGCGGGGTCAGCAAGTCCACGTTGTCCCGGGCCGAACGCGCGGAGATCAGCCCCACCGCCGCGCTGCTGAACCGGTTGTGCGCGGTGTACGGGCGGACCATGTCCCAACTGCTCAGCGAGGTCGAGTCCGAGCCCGCCCTGCTGGTGCGGGCCGCCGAGCAGCCGGTCTGGCAGGACCGGGCCTCCGGATTCGTCCGGCGGTCCGTGTCGCCGCCGCACCCCGGGCTGCGCGGCGAACTCGTCGAGGGCCGGCTCGCCCCGGGCGCCGACATCGCCTACGACCGGCCGCCCGTACCGGGCCTTGAGCAGCACATCTGGGTCCTGGAGGGGGCGCTCCACGTCACGGCGCAGGAGGCCGAGCACCAGCTGGCCGCCGGGGACTGTCTGCGGCTGCGGGTGTGGGGGTCCACGCGGTTCCGGTGCGCCGGTCCGGACGAGGTGCGGTACGTGCTGGCGGTGGTGCTGCCGTGAACGTCTCGCGACTGGACGGGGATCAACTGCTCGCCCGCGCGGGTGAGTTGGCGGAACTGCTGGTGGACGCCGTGGACGGGGGTGCCTCGGTCGGCTTCCTGGCACCGCTGGACCGGGCCGTGGCGGAGGCCTGGTGGAAGGAGCGGGCGGCAGGGCCGTTCGCGGTGTGGATGGCGGTCGACGGCGGGCGGATCGTCGGCACCGTGAGCCTCGCCTTCCCCGACAAGCCCAACAGCCGCCACCGCGCCGAACTGGTCAAGCTGATGGTCCACCGCCGGGCCCGCGGACGCGGACTCGGCCGTACGCTCCTGGCCACCGCCGAGCGGGCGGCCGCCGCCGCGGGCGTCACCCTCCTCCACCTGGACACCGAGACCGACAGCCCCGCCGAACGCCTGTACCGCGGGGCGGGCTGGACCCGGGCCGGCATGATCCCCGACTACGCCGCCGACCCGGCCGGGGTGCTGCGCGGGACGACCCTGTATTACAAGCACCTGAGCGCTCTGACCGGGTGATTGTCAGTGGGAGGGGCTACGGTGCCTGGCATGCAGGATGCCGAAGACGTACGCCGTATCGCCCTGTCCCTGCCGGACACCACCGAGAAGGTCGCCTGGAACATGCCCACCTTCCGGGTGGCGGGAAAGATGTTCGCGACGGTGCCCGAGGACGAGACCTCCATCGCGGTGCGCTGCCCCAAGGAGGAGCGCGACGAGCTGGCGCTGGCGGAGCCGGAGAAGTTCTGGATCGCCGACCATGAGGCGATGTTCGCCTGGGTGCGGGTACGGCTCGCGGCGCTGGAGGACGAGGAGGAGCTGCGGGACATCCTCGCCGACTCCTGGCGGCAGGCGGCGCCCACCCGACTGCTCGACGCCCACCCCGAGTTGGGGCTGCCGTCCGACGGATGAAATCGCCTCGGGCGTTGTCAGTGCCGCGTGGCATGATCCGGCAGCGAGGGTGAGAGCCGGGGCGGAGGGGGCTCCGGCTCCCACCGGGGCCGGTGCGCGGGGAGGGGAGCGGGGGGTATGGCGAGGGGGTTGTCGAAGGCGTCGCCCGAGGGGGCGGCCGGGGGCGTCCACCCGGTGTGGTCGCGTGACTTCGCCCTGTTCTTCGTCGCCCGTGCGGTCGCCCGGCTCGGGGACACCATGCTGCCCGTCGCCCTTGCCGCGGGGCTGTTGCAGCACGGGTACGGCGCGGGCGCGGTGGGCCTCGCCATGGCCGCCACGGCCGCCGCCTTCGCCGGGTTCGTCGTCTTCGGCGGAGTGATCGCCGACCGGTTCAGCACCCGCAGGCTGATGATCGGCGCCGACCTGGTGCGCCTCGGCACCCAGGCGCTCGCCGCGGGACTGTTCTTCTCCGGGCGTGTGGTCCTCTGGGAGATCTGCGCGATCGGCTTCGCCAACGGTGTCGCGGGCGCCGTCTTCCAGCCCGGCGTCGCCAGCACCACACCCCGGCTCGCCTCCGACGTCCAGGGCGCCAACGGCGCCATACGCATCGCGGAGTCCGCGGCCCAGCTCGCCGGACCCGCCCTCGCCGGTCTGCTCGTCGGGCTCGCCTCCCCGGGCGGCGTCTTCGCGGCCCACGCGGCGACGTACGCGGTGAGCGCGCTGTGCCTCCTGCTGCTGCGCCTGCCCCCGCCGCCCGCCGGGAGCACCCCGATACCGAGCACCTTCCGGGCGGACCTCGTCCAGGGCTGGCGGGAGTTCCGGGCGCGCACCTGGCTGTGGGGCGTGATCGCCGTCTGGTGCCTCTACATGCTCACGGTGTGGGGCCCGAGCCTGCCCCTGGTGGCGACCTCGGTGGTCCGCGAGCACGGCCCCGGCGCCTACGGCCTGATCAACTCCGCGCTCGGCGCGGGCACGGTCGTCGGTGGCCTCCTCGCGCTGCGCCTGCGCCCCCGTCGCATGCTCCGCGCGGGCGCGATCAGCCTCTTCGCCTTCGTCGGCTTCCCGGCGACGGTGGGCCTCGGCCTGGACGTCCCCGCGATGGCCGCGGGCGCCGCCGTGGCGGGCGCCGGCATGTCCTTCTGGAGCGTCATGTGGGCGACCACCGTCCAGACCCAGGTCCCCCCGGACGTCCTCAACCGCATCCACGCCTACGACGTGGCGGGCTCCCTCGCGATGATGCCGGTCGGCCAGGCCCTGGCGGGCCCGTCCGTGTCGGCCCTGGGCGCCGAGCAGGTGCTCCTGGTCGCGGGCGTGATGAGCCTGGTCGTCGCGGCGATCCTGCTCGCGGTACGGCCGATACGGGACCTGGAGCGCGCCGACGCGCCGACCGCCGGATCCCTGCCTTCGGGCGAGCCGGAGCGGGCCCGCGCCGAATAAACCGGTGCGCGACCACCGAGCCGAGTGCGGTATTGTTTCCCTGTTCGTTCGGCCGGGGGAAAGCCCAGGTCAGCGGGGCTCGGGACGTGGCGCAGCTTGGTAGCGCACTTGACTGGGGGTCAAGGGGTCGCAGGTTCAAATCCTGTCGTCCCGACCAGCTTCACAGCAGGTCGGAGGCCGTCTTCTCAGAGATGAGATGGCGGCCTTTTCCGTGTCCGGGGTCCGGGGGCGCTACAGCCGGACCGTCAGTTCTATCGCCACCTCGTCGCCCGCCGACAGGCCCTGCGGTTTGCGGACCGCTGCCTTGAGCGGCAGCAAATAGTGGCCGTCCTTCGGGAACAGGGACGTCGTGAACTCGATCGCACCGATGCGGGCGTCCACCGGGATCACGCCCCAGCCGTACGTGGCCAGCGACGCCACCTCGCGGATGTCCGCGGACTCCTCCTCCGGCACGGGAACGAAGTAGTACGGCGACGGGCCGCGCCACTCGATGACCTGGCCGGTGAACGCGAGTTCCACAGGGGCAGCCTCACTTCGTCGATCGGGGACACGGACAGACGGCCGGGCCGGCCGACGGGTGTCGGCCGGCCCGGGTGTCAGGGCGGGTTACTGAGCCCGGATCGCTCAGACCAGGTCGAAGCGGTCCAGGTCCATGACCTTGGCCCACGCCGCGACGAAGTCGTTCACGAACTTCTGCTTCGCGTCGTCGCTCGCGTAGACCTCCGCGAGCGCCCGCAGCTCGGAGTTGGAGCCGAAGACCAGGTCGGCCCGCGTGCCGGTCCACTTGACCTCGCCCGAGGCCAGGTCACGGCCCTCGAACGTGGTCTGGTCCGGGGAGGTCGCCTTCCACTCCGTGCCCAGGTCGAGCAGGTTGACGAAGAAGTCGTTCGTCAGCTTGCCCGGGGTCTCGGTGAGGACGCCGTGCTTGGTGCCGTTGTGGTTGGCGCCCAGCACGCGCAGGCCACCGACCAGGACGGTCAGCTCGGGGGCGCTCAGCGTGAGCAGGTTGGCGCGGTCCAGCAGCAGGTACTCGGCCGGCAGGCGGTTGCCCTTGCCGAGGTAGTTGCGGAACCCGTCGGAGGTCGGCTCCAGTGCCGCGAACGACTCGGCGTCCGTGTGCTCCTGGGTCGCGTCCACGCGGCCCGCCGAGAACGGCACCTGGACCTCGACACCGGCGTCCTTGGCGGCCTTCTCCACGGCGGCCGAGCCACCGAGGACGATCAGGTCGGCCAGGGAGACCTTCTTGGCGCCGGAGTTGAACTCGCCCTGGATGCCTTCCAGGGTGCGCAGCACCTGGGCGAGCTCGTCGGGGCTGTTCACCTCCCAGCCGCGCTGCGGCTCCAGACGGATCCGGGCACCGTTGGCGCCACCGCGCTTGTCGCTGCCGCGGAAGGTGGAGGCCGACGCCCAGGCGGCGGAGACCAGCTGCGAGACGGTCAGACCCGAGTCGAGGATCTTCGCCTTGAGCGCCGTGACGTCGGCGGCGTCGATCGTCGCGCCCTCGGCCGCGGGCAGCGGGTCCTGCCACAGCAGCGTCTCGTCGGGGACCTCCGGGCCGAGGTACAGCGACTTCGGGCCCATGTCACGGTGGGTCAGCTTGTACCAGGCGCGGGCGAAGGCGTCCGCGAACTCCTCCGGGTGCTCGTAGAACCGGCGGGAGATCGGCTCGTAGATCGGGTCGAGCTTCAGGGACAGGTCGGTGGTGAGCATCCGCGGACGGTGCTTCTTCTCGCCGTCGAAGGCGTCCGGGACGATCTCCGGGGCGTCCTTGGCGATCCACTGGTGAGCACCGGCCGGGCTGGTGTCCGGCTCGTAGTCGTACTCGAAGAGGTTCTTGAAGAAGCCGTTGCTCCACTGGGTCGGGGTCGTGGTCCAGATGACCTCCAGGCCACTGGTGATCGCGTCCTTGCCCACGCCCGTGCCGTAGGTGCTCTTCCAGCCCAGGCCCTGCTCCTCCATGGAAGCGGCCTCGGGGTCGTCGCCCACGTGGTCGGCCGGGCCGGCGCCGTGGGTCTTGCCGAAGGTGTGGCCACCGGCGATGAGGGCGACGGTCTCCTCGTCGTTCATCGCCATCCGGCGGAACGTCTCGCGGATGTCGCGGGCCGCGGCGATCGGGTCCGGGTTGCCGTTGGGGCCCTCCGGGTTGACGTAGATCAGGCCCATCTGGACCGCGCCGAGCGGGTTCTCCAGCTCGCGGTCGCCGGTGTAGCGCTGGTCGTCGAGCCAGGTGGTCTCGGGGCCCCAGTAGACGTCCTCGTCGGCCTCCCAGACATCGGCGCGGCCGCCGCCGAAGCCGAAGGTCTCGAAGCCCATCTGCTCCAGCGCGACATTGCCGGTGAGAATCATCAGGTCGGCCCAGGAGATGGACTGGCCGTACTTCTTCTTGACCGGCCACAGCAGCCGGCGGGCCTTGTCGAGGTTGCCGTTGTCCGGCCAGCTGTTCAGCGGGGCGAAGCGCTGCTGACCGGCGCCGGCGCCACCGCGGCCGTCGCTGATGCGGTAGGTGCCCGCGCTGTGCCAGGCCATGCGGATCATCAGCGGGCCGTAGTTGCCGAAGTCGGCAGGCCACCAGTCCTGCGAGGTGGTCAGCACCTCGGCGATGTCCTGTTTCACGGCCGCGAGGTCGAGGCTCTGGAACGCCTCGGCGTAGTCGAACTCCTCGCCGAGAGGGTTCGTCGCCGGCGGGTTCGTGGCAAGGATCTTCAGGTTCAGCCGCTCCGGCCACCACTGGCGGTTGCCGCCGCCCTGGGTCGGATGCGGGGCACGCCCGTGCGCGACGGGGCAGCCCCCGGTGCCCTCCTCCGTCTTGGGATCGGTGACGATCGCGTCGGGGTTCTCAGCCATGGCGAATCCTTCCGGGCTTGGTGGATCTCGTGCTCAGAGAATTTGGGGGGTCGAGCAGTCGGGGCACACGCCCCAGTAGATGACCTCGGCCTCGTCGATCGCGAAGCCGTGGTCGTCGGAGGCGGTCAGACACGGGGCGTCACCGACGGCGCAGTCGACGTCGGCGACGACACCGCACGCCCGGCACAGGACGTGGTGGTGGTTGTCCCCGACACGTCCCTCGAACCGGGCCGGGCTGCCGGCCGGCTCGATACGGCGTATGAGTCCCGCCGTGGTCAGGGCGTGCAGCCCCTCGTACACGGCTTGCAGGGAGATATGGCCCACACGGTCCCGCACCCCCGAGGCGATCGCCTCGACGCCCAGGTGGTCGCCGTCCCGGACGGTCTCCAGCAGCGCGACCCGGGCGGCCGTCACCCGCAGGCCGACACCGCGCAGCTCCTCGGCGGTGGTCGGGGTTCCGGATGAGCTCATGCGCCGAACCTACCCTCAAAAACACGAACGATTCAAGAAAACGATCCGTTCAAATTTGATGGCGCGCAGACGTCGTGGGGAGGGCCGGTCCACGACGCCCCGTCACGCGTACGACAGCACCCTCCCGCACTCCCCTCCAGTCCGCCTCACGGCGCGCACGAGAAGCGGTCCGTGACCGTCAGACCACGCATCCGACATGAGCCATCGCCTGCTTCAGCAGCACGCCGTGGCCGCCCGGCATCTCGCTCTGCACCGCGGGGGACAGGGCCTCCTGGGGGCTGAACCACACCAGGTCGAGGGCGTCCTGCCGGGGCCGGCAGTCGCCCGTCACCGGGACCACGTAGGCGAGGGAGACGGCGTGCTGACGCGGGTCGTGGTAGGGCGTGATGCCCTGGGTCGGGAAGTACTCCGCGACCGTGAAGGGCTGGAGCGAGGACGGGACGCGGGGCAGAGCGACCGGGCCGAGGTCCTTCTCCAGATGGCGCAGCAGGGCGTCACGCACCCGCTCGTGGTGCAGTACGCGGCCGGAGACCAGGGTCCGGCTGACCGTTCCGTCCGGTCCGATGCGCAGCAGCAGGCCGATGCTGGTGACCTCGCCGCTGTCGTCGACGCGCACGGGCACGGCCTCGACATACAGAATCGGCATGCGGGCGCGGGCCATGTCCAGCTCGTCGGAGGTCAGCCAACCGGGCGTGGTTTCGGTCATATCAGACATTGCTTGATCATACTTTCCGGGATCGACGCGCGCTCAGTCGCGCCGGGGGACGGTTTCGGCGGGAAGTCCGTACAGGCGGCGGGCGTTGGCGGAGCCGGTCCACCGGACGATCCGTAAGGCGTCGGGCAGACTCAGCTCGTCGGCGTCGACCCGGTCCTGGAGCAGCGCGGCCAGGCCCTGCCGGAAGGACACCGCGCCGAGCAGGTAGAACTCGGCCGGACCGTAGGCGTCGGAGCTGTAGAGCAGCTTGCGGAACGGGGTGATCTCCAGCGCCTCCTCCAGGACCGCACGCGCGCGTGCGGGGCCGACATGGTGCAGGGTGAGGCCCACGTCGAGGTACACCTGCTCGAACACGGCGGCCAGGTAGGCGGCTTGGCGCTGGTACGGCCAGCAGTGCAGGAGCAGCACGGGGATCGTGCCCACGATCAGATGCAGCCAGTCGGTGAGCCGGGCCGGGTCGGCCCGGTGCAGCCGGATGTCGCTGTCCCCGAACCCGGTGTGCAGTTGGAGCGGCAGGCCCAGGTCCACGGCCGTCCACAGCACGTGGCGCACCAGCACCGGATCGGACAGCCGACCGCCCGCGGCCGTCCAGCGCCGGGCCGCCTCCGTGACCTCCCCCTCCGTCGGGCGCGCCGGGTCGAGGTCGAAGCCGGTCCGGTAGGCGGCGACGGACTTCACCGCCACCACGCCGGGCCGTCGTACGGCGTCCTCGGCGGCCCGGCGGAAGGCGGCGCCGTACTCGTCCGGCTCGACGCCCGCCCGCGCGACCGACTCGGCGAGGTTCTCCAGGCGTTCGACCTCGAAGGCGGTGCCGCCCGACAGTTCGGCCAGTTCGCTGGGCGAGGTCAGGGGGAGCGGGGCGTAGCCGGTGTCGACGCACAGGACGTCGGTGCGGGAGGCGGCGAGGAAGCGCCGGTTCACCTCGGCCGCGCCGAGTGCGGCACGCCGGGCCGTGTAGGCGTCCGGCGAGGCGTGTCGGGGCAGGTCCAGCACCGGGGCGCAGTGGCGGCGCACGGCCACGCCGACCGGGGTGTCGAAGGGGGAGATCCCGGGCCAGGCAGCGCCCTCGGTCAGCAGGGACTCGAGGCCCGCGCGGTCCAGGTCACCGGTGGTCACACCGTGGCAGTGGTGGTCGACCAGGGGCTGGGCGGCGAGGGCCTCGTGCACCGGACCGCGGGCGGGGGCCGTCACGTCAGTACCGCCAGCGGTACGCCGCCGCGATCCCGGCGTCGTCGAGGCCTTCGACGGCGGCGATCTCGCCCTGCCGTACGGCGATCACCGCGTCGGCGAGGACCGGACCGAGCGCCGAGCGCAGCACCTCGTCCGCGCGGAACTCCTCGACGGCCTCGGCGAGCGAGGTCGGTAGCCGGCGTACGTCCCGCGCCTCGGCCTCCTCGGGGCTCAGGTCGGCCGGGTTCCCGGTGATCTCACTGGGCAGGGACGCGGACTTCGCCATGCCGTGGAGACCGGCGGCGATGACGGAGCCGAGCGCGAGACAGGGGTTGGCGGCGAGGTCGACCGGCTTGATCTCGATGTTCGCCGCCTGGTCGCGCAGCCCCGTCGTGCCGGTGATCACCCGTACCCCCGCCTCGCGGGTCTCCCGGCCCCAGGCGGTGAACACCCCTGCCCACTGGGAGGGTTTGAGCCGCAGATAGCTGGCGGGGCTGGGCGCGGTCACCGCGGTGAGCGCCGGGAGGTGGTGGAGGACGCCGGCGGTGAAGGACTCGGCGTCGGACGTCATGCCGTGGCGGCGGTCGCCGCCCGCGTGCAGATTGGCGCCGTCGCGCCAGGCGGAGAGGTGGAGGTGACCGCCGTTGCCGACGCCCTCGGCGAAGACCGCGGGGGCGAAGGAGACCACCAGGCCGTGGCGCCGGGCCACCGCGCGGATCGTCTGGCGCACCAGCACGCTGCGGTCGGCCGCAGCCACCGGGTCCAGCGCGCCGACCGACAGCTCGAACTGCCCCGCCGCGTACTCGGGATGGATCTGGTCGACGTCCACGCCCTGCTCGGCGAGCGCGGCCAGCAGATCGGCGGCGCAGTCGCTCAACTCGACCTGCCGGGCGGCGCCGTACGCCGGACCGGGCACCGCGGGCCTGAACTCGCCCTCGGCGGTGGGGCCGTGGCCGACGGACCACTCGATCTCGATCGACGCCCGGAAGGTCAGGCCCTGACGGGCGGCGTCGGCGACCAGGTGGCGCAGCAGGGTGCGGGTGCAGCCCGGATGAGGCTCGCCCTCCTGGGTGATCCGGTCCACCGGCGCCCACGCCCAGCCGGGCTGCGCGGCCAGCACCGTCAGCCGGTCCAGATCGGGGTAGAGCCGCAGATCGCCGTCGGGCGAGCCGAGGACATCGGTGGTGACGATGGAGTCGTTCGCCAGGAAGGTGTCGAACACCGGGGACATCCCGACGCCCCAGGCCGTCGCCGAGGCCAGCTTCGCCGTCGGGATCGCCTTCACCCGGGTGATCCCCGCGGTGTCCACGTAGGCGAGCACGATCCCGTGCACACCACGGCCGGACAGCTCCCCGCTCAGCGCGGTGGCCCGCTCGATGTCTCCGGGACGCCCTCCGGGCACGGGGTCGGCAAGGGTGGTCATGCGCTCTCCTCGTCGAGCTGGGCCGCGAAACTCGCTGTGGGCGTCAGGGTTTCACGGCCACCCCGCCGTACTGCGGCACCGCGGCGGGAGAGTCGGCGCCGGCCCGCCACACCGAGCACGACACCAGGCCCGGTTCCACGAACTCCAGGCCTTCGAAGAACGCGGTGATGTCCGCGCCGCTGCGGGCGGTGATCGGGGGAGTGGCGTTCTTGTTCCAGAACTCCATCGCCGGGATCTGGCCCGCGCCGCCCACCTTGTCGTCGTAGGTGGGGTGGGTCAGCACCAGACAGCTGCCGGAGGGGACCGCGGCCATCACCCGTCGCGCGATGTCGCGGGCCTTGTCGAAGTCGAGGACGAAGTTGAGGATGCCGAGCATCATCACCGCGACCGGCTCGGTGAAGTCCAGGGTGCCCTTGGCGCGTTCGAGGATCGCCTCCGGGTCGTGCACATCGGCGTCGATGTAGTCGGTGACCCCGGCGTGGGTGCCGGTGAGCAGGGCGCGGGCGTGCGCGAGGACGATCGGGTCGTTGTCGACGTAGACGATCCGCGCGTCCGGGGTGATGCGCTGGGCGATCTCGTGGGTGTTGTCCGCCGTGGGCAGTCCGGTGCCGATGTCCAGGAACTGCCGCATGCCGCGCTCCTCGGCGAGATACCGCACCGCGCGCCCGAGGAACTCGCGGTCCGCGCGGGCGATGTCCCGGATGATCGGGAACATCCCGGCGACCTGCTCGCCGACCTGCTGGTCCACGGCGTAGTTGTCCTTGCCGCCGATCCAGTAGTTCCACACCCGCGCGTTGTGCGCCACACCGGTGTTGAGCTTCGCGGACCTGTCCGCCGGGGTGTGGCCTTCGGTCACGACTCGTCCTCTCCTCGCACGGCGACTCGCACGCACGGCACCTCGCACGCACGGCCGAAACCGGCCGTAGCGCCATTGTGCCGTCCCTTGATCACTGTGTCTCCGGAATCGGCACAGGATCAGCGGAGGTTGGGCTGCGGGAGGGTGAACGTCGCGCGAAGACGGCGCAGTTCGGGTCAGGACTGCGGAGTCTTTCCGGACTGGACGTCCTTCAGGCGCTGGGTGCCCTTCTCGACCGCGTCCTCGACGGCGTCGTCCTCGTCGCCGTCCAGGCCGCCCGCGGTGACCGTGATGGCGTCGCTGCCCACGCGGACGGCGGCCACGTCCAGGGTGAGGGTGGCGGGCGAGCCGTCGGCCGTGCCCTGGACCGTGACCCGCAGGCCCTGGCGGGCGTCGCCCTCGTCCGGCACCGAGGTCTCGATCACCTCGACCGTCCGCTCCTGGCCCGCTCTGTCGGTCACGAGGAACCGGTCGCACTTCTCGGAGAGGGTTTTCAGCCAGGCCAGCGAGTCGGACAGGTCGGCGGCGTCGTAGGCGGCGACCTGGTACAGCAGCCGGGAGTCACCCTCCTCGAAGCCGCGCAGCGCGGACGCGCCGGAGGGCTTGCCGAGGAGCTGGTCCGTGTAGAGGTCGTCCAGGAGGCGCTGGCAGTCGGTGGCGTCCGCCTTCGCGGTGAGGAAGTCGTCGACGTCGACGGTGCCGATGAGCAGGGAGTCGTGCCAGCCGGAGGCGTCGTCGACCTGCGTCCAGTCGTCCTCGATGTCGGTCTCGGTGATCAGCGCGGCCCTGGCCCCGGCGGGCGTGAGCGCCGCCGGGGCGGTGGTCTGCGCCGCGAGCGGGGAGGCGGCGACCTCCGAGGCACCGGATCCGCTGTCGTCGTCCGAGCAGGCGGCGCAGGTCAGCAGGGTGGCTGCCGCCAGGGCCGAGGCGAGGGCGTGGACGGATCGGGAGCGGGTCATGGCGGGGGCCTCCTGAGAACGCGACACGTTCCCTCAGCGCACCACCGGCCCCGCGGGCCCACCAGCCGCACCGGACCGATCGGGTGAGCGGGGCGGGCGCCGGTGCCGCAACTCGAACGCGTCTCCCGGCATGCCCGGCCGTGGTACCGCCCCGACACTGACCCCATGGCGTGCCCCTACGCGAAGGAGTGACCATGCTGCCCGGATTCCTCGCCAGGGCGGTCGCCGCGCTGCTCGGCCGGGAGAGCCGCTCGCTGCATCTGAAGGCGGCGATGGGGGCGACGGGAGTCCTCGGTGTGGTGATGCTCGCCGGGTCATGGGCGGTGGTCGCCGCCGAACAGGACGCCAGGGGTGCGAACCTGACGACGTATCCGCGGGCGCTGTGGTGGTCCATCGAGACCGCGACGACCGTGGGATACGGCGACTTCTACCCGGTCACCTTCTGGGGCCGGGTCGTCGCGGCGGTGGTGATGGTCGTCGGGATCACGACGTACGGCATGGTCACCGCCGCGCTGGCCACCTGGTTCGTCGGACGGGAGCAGAAACGCCGGCACAGGCTCGCCCATGACGCCGAGGAGCTGTACGACGAGACGGCCCGCGCCCTGCACGCCCGCTTCGACCGGCTGGAGCGGATGCTCACCGGTCCGCGCGATCAGCCCTAGACGCGTTGCCGCGCGCGGAGTTCAGGATTTGACGCCGACCGCGCCGTACAGCGACACGGGCCCGTCGCCGAGCGGCGACTCGTCCAGGGCGAGGTCGGGGCGCCAGTCCTTCACCGACACGATGCCCGGCTCCAGCACCTCAAGTCCCGTGAAGAAACGGCCCACTTCGTCGTGCGTGCGCGCCACGAGGGTCACCCCGCCCGCCGCGTACCGCTCGATGCCCTCCCGGACGTTCTCCGGCTCGAAGTCGGCGGTCATGCACGACAGGACCAGGCAACTGCCCGGGGCCAGCGCGTCGACGAGGGTGTCGACCAGCTCGTAGGTGCCGTCCGTGTCGGCGACGAAGTGCAGCAGGGCGATCAGCGACAGGGCGATCGGGCGGTCGAAGTCGAGGACGCGGGCGGCCTGTTCGAGGATCGCGCCCGGCTCGCGGGCGTCGGCCTGGACGTACTCCGTCACGCCCTCCGGCGTGCCGCGCAGCAGTGCCTCGGCGTGCGCGAGGACGATCGGGTCGTTGTCGACGTAGACGACGCGCGCGTCCGGTGCGAAGGACTGGGCGATCTGGTGGAGGTTGGGCTCGGTGGGAATGCCCGTGCCTATGTCCAGGAACTGGCGGATCCCGGCCGACCCGGCGAGATGGCGGGTGGCCCGCTGCATGAACCGGCGGTTGCTCCGCGCGGCCCGCGGGGCGCCCGTGTCGATCGCCATGATCTGCCGGCCGAGCGCCTCGTCGACCGGGTAGTTGTCCTTGCCGCCGAGGTACCAGTCGTACACCCGGGCCGGATGGGGCCGGGTCGTGTCGATACGGAGGGCCGGCTCGGTCCCGGTCACACGGTGCTCCTCTGATCGCTCGGCAAAGTGTGCGCTGCGGGCAGTCTTTCACGATCATGCGGCGCCGCGGAGACTGTCTTCGGCCACCTCCTCGCCGGGCGGGTACGGCGTCAACACGGCGGCGAGCAGGGGTGGTTGGGCCTTCGCGGCGGGCCCACGGACGACTTCCGGCCAGACGTCTCACTCTTCGAGTACGTCGTCCAGGAAGCGGACCAAGTCGTCGAAGACCTCCTCCTTGTTCGTCTCCTGGAACACCTCGTGCCGGGCGCCCGGGTAGACGTGCTCGGTCAGCCGCTCGCCGCGCAGGTCCTGGACGCCGATGCGGCTCCCGGCGAGCGGGACCAGCCGGTCGTCGTCGCCGTGCAGCCACAGCAGCGGCAGCGGTCCGATGTCCCCGCCCTTGGCCACGGTGTCCAGCGTCCGGACGAAGGCCTCCACCGTGGGCCGCTTCATCGGGCCGTGCCAGACCAGCGGGTCGGCGGCGTACGAGGCGCCCACCTCCGGGTCGCGGGAGAGCGCGGCCGGGCTGATCGGGATGTCCGGGATCTCCTCCAGGGCGAGCAGCCGGCGCGGCAGCGGCCAGTCGCCGATGACCGGCCCCGACAGCACCAGCGCGGTGAGCTCGGCGCCGTACCGCTGGGCGAAGCGGGCGGAGATCAGGCCGCCCATGGAGTGCCCGACCATGACCAGGGGGATGCCCGGGTGGGCGGAGCGGGCCAGCTCCGCGACCGCGTGCACATCGGTGACGACGTCCTCGAAGTCCTCGATCACCACCCGCTCGCCGGACGACTGCCCGTGCCCGGTGTGATCGGGGGCGAACACGGCCGCGCCGTGCCGGGTCAGGACCCCGGCCACCTCCTCGTATCGCCCGGAGTGCTCCCCGTAGCCGTGCACCAGGAGGGCGACGTAGCGCGGGGCGCGTCTTGGCCACTCGCGCACGACGATCGGACCGCGGGTGGCGGCGAGGATGTGTTCGCGGGGGTCGGCCATGTCTCCTCCGGTTGCGTCGGTGAAGGTCCTGGAGGATCTTCCCAGGGGGCGGGTCGGCGGTCTATAGTCCAAAACTAGCGGTGCTAATTAAGAGAGTCGCTGGTCATGGCCGGTCATCGGACCGCCCGTGCTGTCGGAGGAGTCCTTCTCGTGCGTCCCGTCCACTTCGCGGCCGCCCGCCGCACGCCCATCGGCAAACTGCGCGGAGCGCTGTCCTCCGTCCGGCCCGACGACCTTGCCGCGACCGTGATCCGCGGCCTGGTCGCCGAGGTGCCCGCGCTCGACCCGGCGCGCATCGACGACGTGTACTGGGGCGCCGCGAACCAGGCCGGCGAGGACAACCGCAACGTCGCCCGGATGGCCGCGCTGCTGGCCGGACTGCCCGAGTCGGTTCCCGGCGCCACCGTGAACCGGCTGTGCGCCTCCGGTCTCGAAGCGGTCACCACTGCTGCCCGTACCATCGCCGCCGGCGAGGCCGACATCGTGCTCGCCGGTGGTTCCGAGTCGATGAGCCGCGCACCCTTCGTGCTGCCCCGGCCCGACGAGGCCCTGCCGCACCGCATCGAGACCGTCGACACCCGGCTCGGCTGGCGGCTGGTCAACCCGGCGATGAGGGAACTCCACGGACTGCTGTCCATGGGGGAGACCGCGGAGGAGGTCGCCGCCAAGTACGGGATCTCGCGCGAGCGGCAGGACGAGTTCGCGCTGCGCAGCCATCGGCTGGCCGCCGAGGCCCGCAAGAACGGCCATTTCGATGATGAGTTGCTGCCCGTGGAGCGCGCCGACGGGGTCGTCGTCGACCTCGACGAGTGCGTGCGCGAGGACACGTCGTACGAGAGGCTCGCGCGGCTGAAGCCCGTCTTCCGGGAGGGCGGCACGGTCACCGCGGGGAACGCCTCGCCGATGAACGACGGTGCGGCCGGACTGCTGCTCGTCAGCGAGGAGGCGCTGAACGAACTCGGTCTTGAGTCGCTCGGTCGGTATGTCGCCGGGGCCTCCGCGGGAGTGCACCCGGATGTCATGGGGATCGGGCCGGTCCCGGCCACGCAGAAGGTGCTCGCGCGGGCGCGGTGGAGCGTGGCGGATCTCCAGGAGGCCGAGTTCAACGAGGCGTTCGCGGCGCAGGCACTCGCCTGCGTGGACCGTCTTGGCGTCGACCCGGAGCTGGTCAACCCGAGCGGCGGGGCGATCGCCCTGGGGCATCCGCTGGGCTGCTCGGGGGCGCGGATCCTGACGACCCTGCTGCACCGGATGCGCCGCACGGGGGCCGAGCGGGGGCTCGCGACGATGTGTGTGGGCGTGGGGCAGGGGAGCGCGGTGCTGGTGGAGCGTCACTGAGCTTCGCCGAGCCGGGTGCCAGGGTCATCTGATGAGACGGTGCTGACGCATTGATTGAATGTGCATAGCATCGGTCTCCGCATGGACACGATGAATCTGTGGCACATCACCGGCTGGGAGTTCGCCGCGCTCGCCTGCGCGGCACTGTTGGTCGGCTTCTCGAAGACGGCCGTGAGCGGGGCCAATACGGTCAGTCTGGCGATCTTCGCCGCGGTGCTGCCCGCCCGTGCCTCCACCGGCGTGCTGCTCCCGGTGCTGATCGCGGGGGACGTGCTCGCCGTCCTCACCTACCGGCGGCACGCCCACTGGCCCACGCTGTGGCGGCTGTTCCCCGCGGTCGCGGCCGGAGTCGTCGGGGGCACGGTGTTCCTGATGTGGGCCGACGACGGGATCGTCCGGACGTCGATCGGGGCGATCCTGCTGCTGATGGCCGCGGTGACGGTATGGCGCCGCCGGGCCGCCGAGGCCGAGCCGGACCCGGACGCCGTGGTCACCCGCAGCGGGCGGATCAAGGCCCGTTCCTACGGCGTGCTGGGCGGGTTCACCACCATGGTCGCCAACGCGGGCGGCCCGGTGATGTCGATGTATCTGCTCTCCGCGGGCTTCCGCAAGCTCGGCTTCCTCGGCACCTCGGCCTTCTTCTTCCTGATCGTCAATGTCTCGAAGGTGCCTTTCAGCGTGGGCCTCGGCCTGATCGACGGCCGCTCACTGCTCCTCGACGCGGCGCTCGTCGCGTTCGTGGTACCCGGCGCGTTCATCGGCAAATGGGCTGTGAGCCGGATCAACCAGCGCCTGTTCGAGCGGCTCGTCATCGCGGCGACCGTCGTGGGCGGGGTCCAGCTGCTGCTGCCCTAGGCCCTGCCACGGAGCAGCGCCGGGAGGTCGGCGAAAGAGTCGATCACATGGTCGGGCGTGCCGCTCGCCTCGCGCAGCGTCTCCGGCAGGAACTTGCCGGTCCTGACCAGCACCCCGGTGATCCCGGCCCGCTGCGCCGCCAGTACGTCCGACTCCACGTCGTCCCCGACCATCACCGCCCGGTCCGCGGTCACCCCCAGCCGCGCGAGCGCCGCCTCGAAGAAGGCCGCCGAGGGCTTCCCCGTCACCTCCGCCTCGGTCCGCGCCGCCCGCTCAAGGCCCACCAGGAAGGCCCCGGAGTCCAGTTGCAGCCCCTCCGCGGTACGCCAGTACAGGTTCCGGTGCATGGCGATCAGCCGCGCCCCGCGCTGGAGGTGCCCGAAGGCCCGGTTCAGCTCCGCGTACCCGAACTCCTCCCCGGCGCCCCCGACGATGACGACGTCCGGCGCGTCCTCGACGAGCGTCACCCCCTCCAGGTCCTCCGCGACGTCCCCACTGTTCAGCAGCGCGCACCGCGCCCCCGGGCAGTGCTCCGCGAGATACGCGGCCGTCACCGAGGGCGCCGTCAGGATGTCCTCGGCCGTCACCGGGAACCCCGCGTCCGCCAGCACCCCGGCGATGGACGCCCGCGTCCGCGAGGTCGTGTTGGTGACGAGCGCGACCTGGAGCCCGGCCCCGCGGATCTCCCGGAGGGCCTCGACCGCGCCGGGGAGCGGCTGCCAGGAGACGGTGAGGACACCGTCGATGTCGATGAGCACGGCACGCACGGATTCCATGCCCGGACGATAGCGACCGGAGCGCTCCGGGTGCCTCAAGGCGCGATGCCGACCCCAGGGACGCGGCTCCACACCCGCTCCTGCTCCGCCGTCATCGCCGGCCACCGCAGCCCGCCCGGCCGGGGCTCGACCCGCGAGGCGTACGAGCCGGGCCGGAAGTCCGGGTCGTAGAAGCAGTCGCCCGTACACGTCGCCGCCACCGACTGAGCCGTCGGCCGTACGTCCGTACGCACCCACCGGTCCAGCGCGGCGATCGAGTTGGCGTACTCGGCGCCGCTCAGCTCACTGTGCTCGGACTCCCGGGTGAACGTCTGCACCAGGTTCCGCTCCAGGCCCGCCCCTTCGAGCGTGGCCCGGTACGCGGACTCGTGCTCGATGAACGCGGTCGGGTCGTCGATCGCGTGCAGCGTGAGCACGGGGATGCGGACCTCGCCGGTCAGATCACTGTCGTACGACAGGTCCCGCACGGCCGTGGGATCGGCGGCGAACCGCTCGACCCCGGCGTTCAGCGCCTCGTCGTCGTGCGAACCGGAGTACCGCACACCCGCGTTGGAGAACGGGTTCCGGTCGCCCAGACGGTCGTGCACGATGTCGCGGAAGGTGAAGGTCGCGAACCGCAGATGCGACTCCAGGGTGCGCTCCGGGATGCCGGTGACACCGAGGATGTCGTCGAGGTTGCGCTGCTGCACGGCCGTCCGGTCCTGCGGGGCGGAGGCGTAGCCCGTGCACTCCTGGAGGCGGGAACGCAGCCCGGCGGAGGTCATCGTGGAACCGGCGCGCAGGCCCTGCCACAGCGGGTACTGGACCTCGCTCGGCCGGGGATGGTTCTGGCAGTAGTACTGGTAGACCACGCGCAGGTCGACCCGGTAGTCGTAGCCCCGCGAGCCGCCGCCGAGGACGCCGTTGGTGAGCAGCGCGCCGTCGTAGTGGCCCCGGTAGGTCTCGACGACCTTCGCGGCGACGTTTCCGCCCCACGACTGCCCGTGCACGAACGTCCGCTTCGGCTCGCCGAACTCCCCGACGAACAGCCGCCGCACGCTCTCGGTGTCCGCCGCCGCCATCCGGGTGCCGTAGCCGCCCCGCCGGTACGACGAACCGGCCCAGGCGTAGCCCTCGTCGACCATGACCGACCAGCGGCCCAGATCGTCGAGGCTGCGCGCGGGGTCGGAGACCGCGCCGAGGTCGGGGCCGCCGTGGGCGTGGACGACCAGGGAGCCGTTCCAGTCGGCGGGGACGGCGATGGCGTAGTGGGCGCCGTGCGCGTCCTGCCCGGTGTAGCAGGTGGCCTTGCCGGCGAGCGGCGCCGGACAGACGGTGGGGGCGGGTCCCTCGGTGGCCGCGCCGACCGGTGCGGCGCCGGCCAGGGCACCGACGGTCAGGGTGGCCAGACAGGCGGCGAGGCCCCGTCTCAGGGCGCGTGCTGTGGTTCCGTTCAAGGCGCAACTCCTCGTCATCTTCGACGTCGGGGCGCGATGCTAGGCAGGGCCGGGGGAGGAGGAACACCGTCTGATCGTTTGTGTTCATAGAGTTCGCCGCAGGGCGCCCGAGGCGTTGGCCCCGACCGCCCCGCCGTAGGCTCACCCCATGCCCCCGCACGTCCTGATCCTCGGTGGCACCACCGAGGCCCGTGAACTCGCCGCCGTGCTCACCGCGTTCCCCGGGGTGCGCGTCACCACCTCGCTCGCGGGCCGGGTGTCGCGGCCGGGGACCGTCACCGGCGAGGTGCGCATCGGGGGTTTCGGCGGTGCGGAGGGGCTCGCGCGGTGGCTGCGCGAGGAGCGCGTGGACGCCCTGGTCGACGCCACCCATCCCTTCGCCGCCGGGATCACGGCGAACGCGGCCCGCGCCGCCGCGGCCACCGGGGTCCCGGCGGTCGTGCTGCGCCGCCTCGGCTGGGAGCCCGGCCCCGAGGACCGCTGGCATCCGGTGCCCTCCCTGGACGCGGCCGCCGACCTGCTGCCGAGCCTCGGCCGGCGGGTCTTCCTGACCACGGGCCGACTGGGCCTGGCCGCCTTCGCCCACCTGACGGACCTGCACTTCGTCGTACGGTCGGTGGAGCCCCCCGAGCCACCGCTGCCGCCTCGCACCGAAGTCCTGCTGGCCCGCGGCCCGTTCACGGTGGACGATGAGACCGCCCTCCTCTCCGCCCACTGCGTCGACGTCCTGGTGACGAAGGACAGCGGCGGATCGGCGACCTCCGCGAAACTCACGGCGGCCCGGCAACTCGCGCTGCCGGTGGTGGTCGTACGACGGCCTGCGCTGCCGGAGGGAGTGACGGCGGTGCCGGACGCGGCCGGGGTACTGGAGCGGCTGGGGTTCAGCCCTCGATGACCGAGCCCCGCATCCGGTCGATGACGCGCAGCACCTCGGCACGGTTCTTGGCGCTCTTCACCCACGCGGGCAGCCTGCCGACGCAGGTCATCTTCCGCCCGTGCTCGTACCAGGGGTCCCGCTCCCGCAGATCCGCCGCGACGAACCGGCGGATCAGATCGAGGTGTTCGAGGCTGTACGCCCACAGCTCACCGTGCCGGGTCGCGCCCCGCAGCCACAGCGCCGGCCAGGTGCCCTGGGCGACGGGCCCGCACGCCCCGCAGGAACGGCAGACCACCCGGGCCCGCGCGAAGCGCGCGACCCGGTCGCAGCGAGGGCAGCGGACCAGCACCGACTCGCGGAAGGCGTGCTCGGTGGTGCCGGGGTCGTGGAAGCGGACGGGGGCGGGAGACATGGGCCGATCATGACGGCGACCGGCCTCGCGCGGCAATCGGGTTTCAGCTGGCGCCCATCGCCACCGTCTCAACTGGCCTTCAGCGGGCGCCCACCGTGTCCGTCTGCCCGAGACTGCTCGGCAGTCCGCTGCTGAGGTCCTCCTTGAGGAGGCGCTTGGCGATGGTGTCGACGGCGGCGCGCAGGGCCGTGCCCGAGGGACGGCCGATGTCCTGTTCGACCTGCTGCATCAGCCAGGCGCCCCAGGCGTCGGAGATGACCTCGGCCTCGCGGGCGCCCGCCGGGGTGTGCGAGAGCAGGGAGCCGTCGCGGGTCAGATAGCCCTCGTCCACCATCCGGTCGAAGACCGGGAGCAGCACCTCCGGCGGCACATGGCGCCGGGCGGCGATCAGCCCGAGGCTCGCGTGGCCGACCACCCGGTTCAGCAGCTCCACCTGCATCACCGCCCAGGCACCGGCCACATCGAGCCGGGTGTCGGACCCCTGCACCAGCCGACGCGCGGTGTCCAGATCCGTACTGCCGATGATCTTCGCCACGGAGGCCTCCAGGACCGCCTGCGAATCGGCTCCGCGCGGCTGCGCGAACCCCTCGCCCATGTCCGTCGAGCCCATCCGGGCGCTGTCGCGCAGCTGGACCTGCTTGAGGAAGAGCGAGACGACGAAGCCGATGGCCGCGACCGGCACCGTCCACAGGAACACCATCTGGAGTGTGTCCGCGTAGGCGTCGACGATCGGCGCGGCCACCGCCGACGGCAGATCGTGCAGGCCCTCGGGACTGGTCGCGGCCTGCGCCACGATCGCCGGGTCCGCGCCGGGCACTGCGGAGGCCTCGGCGATGCCCTGGCGCAGGTTGGGGGCGAGGCTGTTGGTGTAGATCGTGCCGAAGACGGCCGTACCGAATGAGCTGCCCAGCGTGCGGAAGAAGGTGACGCCGGAGGTTGCGGTGCCGAGGTCGGCGTAGTCGACGGTGTTCTGCACGGCGATCGTCAGCACCTGCATGCACAGGCCGATACCGGTGCCGAGCACGAACATGTACAGCGACTCGAGCCAGGCCCCGGTCTCCGGCCCCATCAGGGACATCAGGTACAGGCCGACGCCCATCACCAGCGAGCCGATGATCGGGAACAGCCGGTACTTGCCGGTCTTGCTGACCACGTTGCCACTGAACACCGACGCGATGAGCAGGCCGATCACCATCGGCAGCGTCCGTACGCCGGAGACCGTGGCCGAGTCGCCGTCGACGTACTGGAGATAGCTCGGCAGATAGGTCATCGCGCCGAGCATGGCGAAGCCGACGATGAAGCTGAGGACCGAGCAGACGGTGAAGACCGGATTGCGGAACAGCCGCATGGGCAGCATCGGTTCGGCCGCGCGGGTCTCCACCCAGCAGAACAGCCCGAGGGCGATCACCCCGCCGACGAACAGGCCGATGATGACGCCGGAGCCCCACGCGTACTCGTTGCCGCCCCAACTCGTCGCCAGGATCAGCGCACTGGCGCCGACCGCGACGAAGGCGATGCCGAGATAGTCGATGATGGGCCGCGAGGCCGCCTTGACGACGGGGATGGTGCGGGCGGCGGCGAAGACGACGACGATCGCGATCGGGACGTTGACGTAGAACGCCCAGCGCCAGGTCAGATGGTCGGTGAACAGCCCGCCCAGCAGCGGCCCGATGACCGTGGCCACCCCGAACACCGCGCCGATCGCGCCCTGGTACTTGCCGCGTTCCCGCAGCGGGATCACATCGGCGATCAGCGCCATGGACGTGACCATCAGCCCGCCCGCGCCGACGCCCTGCATCGCCCGCCAAAGGATCAGCATGGTCATGTTCCCGGCCAGGCCGCACAGGAACGAGCCCGTGATGAACACGATCGCCGAGACCTGGAAGACGACCTTGCGGCCGAACATGTCACCGAACTTGCCGACCAGGACGGTCGAGACGGTCTCGGCGAGCAGGTACGACGTCACCACCCACGACATGTGCTCGGCCCCGCCGAGGTCCGACACGATCGTCGGCAGCGCGGTGCCGACGATCGTCTGGTCCAGGGCGGCCAGCAGCATGCCGAGCATGATCGTCACGAAGACGATGTTGCGGCGGCGTCTGTCGAGTACGGGCGGTTCGGCGGCGGGCGACCGTGGGGCTTCCTCGGCGACTGTCACGAGGTCACGATCACATCGGTGGCCCCGTCGCGCATTCGGGGGCGGACCGCGCGGGTGGCTCAGCCGTTGCGGTGCTCGTCCCGGGGATTGCGGCGCAGCAGATACGTGTCCATGATCCAGCCCTTGCGCTCCCGCGCCTCGGCGCGCAGCCGCTCGATCCGGGGCGCCGCCTCCGCGATCGGCCCGGAGGCGAGGATCTCGTCCGGGGTGCCTATGTAGGCCCCCCAGTAGATGTCGATGTCCTCGTCCGTGTACTGCCGGAACGTCTGGTGGGCGTCGAGCATCACCACCACGTCGTCCACCCCCTCCGGGAACCCTTCCGCGAGCCGCCGCCCCGTGGTGATCTGCACGGGACGGGCGACCCGGTTGAGCCCTGTCCGGTGCCGGGCGACGAGCGCGGAGACACTGCTGATCCCGGGGATGACGTCGTACTCGAAGGTGACCCGACCCCGCTCCAGCACCTCCTCCAGAATCCCGAGCGTGCTGTCGTAGAGCGCCGGATCGCCCCAGACCAGGAAGGCGCCGGTCTGCTCCTCGCCCAGCTCCTCTGTGATCATCCGCTCGTAGATGTCCGCGCGTGCGCTGCGCCAGTCGCCGACCGCGGGGGAGTAGGCGGAGCCGCCGGCCGAGCGGTCCCGCTCCGGGTCGCGCGCCTCGACCACGCGGTACGTCCCCTCCGACACATGTGCGTCGAGCATGTCCCGGCGCAGCTGCGTGAGGTCCGACTTCACCTCGCCCTTGCCCAGGACGAAGAACACGTCCGTGTTGCGCAGCGCCCGGACCGCCTGGAGGGTCAGCTGGTCGGGGTCGCCCGCGCCGATACCGATGACATGAATCTTTCGCACGCCCAGAGTCTGCCCCACCCCACCGACAGCGCCGACACCGCCCGCGCTAACCCAGTCGCGGCGCGCTCTCCGCGGCGTCGATCACCGCCGAGCCGCTCTCCACGCTCTGCGCCAGCTGCCGCGCCCAGGCAGTCACCGCCGCCAGATCCATCCCGTACGGCCGCTCGTGCCCGGCCGCCGTCGCCCACTCCTCGACCGCCCCCGCGCCACGCCGGAGCAGCCGGGCGCCACCGGTGACGTTGCCGCGAGCGGCGTGGGTGAGCCCCACGGCGAGCTGGGCCAGCCCCCGCCACAGCCCTCGCTCCTCCTCGGGACCCGACTTCCAGGCGTCCTCGAAGACCTCGTGCGCGTGGAAGGGCCGACCCGCGTCCAGCAGCTCCTGCGCCTCGGCGACGGTCTCCTCAGGGGTGCGCAGGACCCCCTCCGGCTGCCGGGCGACGCCCTCCTCGCCGTACGGCAGGGGCCGCCCCAGCCCGTCCCGGGGCCGTGCGTTGCGCGCCCGCCCCTCGCTGTCCCGGTCCCGTGCCCCGGCTGCGCGCCGCGGCGATGTGCTGCCCATACGCCGATTGTGCCGCCTGCGCCCTGCCCGGTGCCTTTTTCGAAGCCGCCCCCGGTGTGGGGTAAAGTGCTGTTCGCGCGATCACACAGCTCACTGTGTGCGACCGCACCGGGACGTGGCGCAGCTTGGTAGCGCACTTGACTGGGGGTCAAGGGGTCGCAGGTTCAAATCCTGTCGTCCCGACGGTGCGAAGGGTCTTCGCGGACGAGAGTCCGTGAGGGCCCTTTTCGTATGCTGTGAGTGAGGCACTTCTGCGGGGTGACCACCATGGCACTGTTCCGTGATCGGGGGCATGCGGGGAGGGAGCTGGCCCGGGACCTGCGGGAACGGGGCGATCTGACGGATCCCGTGGTCCTCGCGCTGCCCCGGGGCGGGGTGGCCGTGGCCCAGGAGGTCGCCCGGGCGCTGGACGCGCCGCTCGATGTGCTCGTCGCGCGGAAGATCGGGGCGCCCTTCCACGAGGAGTTCGGCGTCGGCGCGATCTGCGGTGACGATCCCCCGGTGTTCGACGAGTGGACCCTCGGCCGGCTCGGACTCACCGAGGCCGCGCTGGAACCCGTCGTGACCCGGGAACGCGCGGAACTGCACCGTCGCGAGGAGCTGTACCGGCGCGGCCGTCCCGCCCTCGACCTGCGCGGACGTACCGTCCTCGTGGTCGACGACGGGCTCGCCACCGGAGTGACGGCCCGTGCCGCGCTGCGCTGGATCCGCGGCCGTTCGCCTGCGCGGGTGCTGCTGGTCGTGCCGGTCGGCTCGCCCGAGGGCGTGGCACTGATGGGCCCGGAGGCCGACGAGGTGATCTGCCCGCACCGGCCGGTCGACTTCATGGCCGTCGGACTCTGGTACGACGACTTCGAACAGCTCACGGACGCCGACGTGCTGGCCGCGCTGCACTCCGGTGCCGAGGGCCGTTCGGCCGGTGATGGTAGAAGCGGACCATGAGCCATTCGCCTTTTCCCCGTGACCCGGGTGCTCCCGGTGTTCCTGGAGCCGACACCCCCGACCGGCGCGGCCGCACCGGACTCGACCGGACCGGCCGCGACCTGACCGGCAACCCGCGCGTGCGGGTGCGGGACGTCCGGCTGCTCTCCAGCCACTGGTACATCGAGCGGACCACCACCTTCGACTTCCGGCACGCCGACGGCACCTGGAGCACCCAGGAGCGCGAGACCCACGACCGCGGCAACGGCGCCACGATGCTGCTGTACGACGCCGAACGCGAAACCGTGCTGCTCACCCGCCAGTTCCGCTTCCCGGTCTATGTCAACGGCCACCCCGACGGGATGCTCGTCGAGACCCCGGGCGGACTGCTCGACGACGAGGACGAGCACCCCGAGATCGCCGTGCGGCGCGAGGTGGTGGAGGAGACCGGCCACACCATCGGGGCCGTACAGCATGTGTTCGACGTCTATATGAGCCCCGGATCGGTGACCGAGCGGGTGAGCTTCTACGCGGCCGAGTACGGGCCGTCCACCCGCACCCATGAGGGCGGCGGCCTGGACGAGGAGGGCGAGGACATCGAGATCCTCGAACTGCCTTTCCCGAGGGCCCTGGAGATGATCCGGACCGGGGAGATCGCCGACGCCAAGACGATCATGTTGCTCCAATGGGCGGCGCTGGAGGGGCCGTTCGCGAAGTAGGTGCCCGCGCGCTTGACTTGAAGTGCGCTTCAAGCTGAAGACTCCCTCCCGTAGGCCACCAACGGGAGGAACCGGCATGAAGTACCGCACGATCGGCACCGATCCGCAGCACCGCCGCGACGTCAGCGTCTTGGCGCTCGGCGCGATGCTGTTCGGCACGCGTACCGACGAGGAGACGTCCTTCGCCGTACTCGACCGCTATGCCGAGGCCGGCGGGAACTTCATCGACACGTCCAACGCCTACGCCTACTGGGAGGACGGCGGCCAGGGCGGCCAGAGCGAGGAACTGCTCGGCCGGTGGCGGCGCAGCCGGGGCGTCGGCGAGGAGATCGTCATCGCCACCAAGCTCGGCGCCCGCCCCCTGGCCCCCGGCACCGGCTACATCGACAACCCCGAGGGGCTGTCGGCGAAGGTGATCCGGGAGTCCGCCGAGCGCAGCCGGGAACGGCTCGGGGTGGAGAAGATCGACCTCCTCTACGCCCACGTCGAGGACCGGCGGGTGCCGCTCGCGGAGACCGTCGAGGGGTTCGCCGAACTGGTGGCGGAGGGGACCGTCGGGCTGCTGGGCGTCAGCAACCACGCCGTGTGGCGGGTGGAGCGGGCCCGCGCGCTGGCCGCGGCGGCGGGACTGCCCGGGTACGAGGTGCTCCAGTACCAGCACAGCCATCTGCGCCCGCGCTTCGACGTGCCGAGCGACCAGTTCCCGGACGGCAGCCTCGGCCACGCCGGCCCGGAGCTCCTCGGCTATCTGCGAGCCGAGCCCGCCCTGACCCTGGTCGCCTACTCGCCGCTGCTGGCGGGCGCCTACACCCGGCAGGACAAGCCGCTGCCCCAGGACTACGACCATCCGGGCAGCCCGGCCCGCCTGAAGGCCCTGCGCGAGGTGGCCCGAGAGACCGACGCGACCGTCAACCAGGTCGTCCTCGCCTGGCAGATCGGCGCGTCCCTGCCGATCATCCCGCTGGCGGGGGCGTCCTCGGTGGCGCAGCTGGAGGAGAACCTCGCGGCGGTGGATCTGGAGCTGACGGCCGAGCAGCGGGCGCGGCTGGACGCGGCGCACTGACGGCGGGCCGCAGTAGGCTCCGAAGGGGAAGCCGAAGGAGCGTGGATCATGCCCATTCCTGGCGATCGGTCCGTCCGCACCACCCCCGAAGGCTTGCTGTGGGAGCCCTGCGAGCGCTGGGTGCGCGGCGTCAAGGGCGAGGTCACCGTCGTGGACAGCCGCCACCCGGTCCTGGTCTGGGAACCCGAGGGGATCCCCGTACCGGGTTACGCCTTCCCCCGCGAGGAGGTCCGCACCGACCTCCTCCGCCCGGCGGAGAAACCCCCGACGGGCGCCCACACCGGCTCGCGGATCTTCTACGACCTCGAAGTCGACGGAGAGCGGGTGGAGAACGCGGCCTGGACGTTCCCGGCTGCCGACCTCGCCGGACACATCGCGTTCGAGTGGTTCCTGCGCCGGGGCGACGGCCTGGACCACTGGTACGAGGAGGAAGAGGAGATCTTCGGCCATCCCCGCGACCCGCACCACCGGGTGGACGCCCTTCGCAGCAGCCGTCATGTCCAGGTCGAGATCGACGGCACCGTCGTGGCCGACACCCGCCGTCCGGTGCTGCTGTTCGAGACCGGACTGCCGACGCGGTACTACATCCCGGTGGAGGACGTCCGCCTCGAACTGTTCGAGGCCACCGCGCACAAGTCCCTGTGCCCCTACAAGGGCAACGCCCGCTACTGGAGCTTCGGCCGGGAGGCGGACGTCCCGCGCAACATCGTCTGGAGCTACCCGGAGCCTCTGCCCGCGGCCGGTGTCATCGCGGGACACCTGGCCTTCTACAACGAGGCCGTCGACCTGATCGTGGACGGCGAACGCCTGCCCCGCCCGGTCACCCTGTTCAGCGAGTTGCTCAGGCCGCTCAGGCCGCTCAGGAAGTGAACCGGTCGAGCAGGGCGTCGAGTCCCGCGGCGAGCCCCTCGGGTCCGCCCCGCTCGGCCATTGCGGCGGCGGACTCGCGCAGCAGGGGCAGCTCCTGCGGCGGCATCCGGTGCAGGCCAAGACGGAACGCGGGATCGGACTCCTCCGGGTTGTCCACCATCTCCCGCAACTCCACCGCCACATAGCCGAGCAGCCAGGCGGTGAAGGCCCGGAACACGGCCGTGCACCGGGCCTCGTCGAGCCCGGCGTCCCGCAGCAGCGTCAGCACGCGCTCATGGTCCCTCAGCACGGCCGGCGGACGCCGGGCCAGCGGCACCGCCAGCATGCGCGTGGAGAGCAGCGGCACCGCCTGCGGGTGGGCGAGACACACCTCGTACGTCGCACGCGCGATGCGGTGCAGCGCAGCACGCCAGTCGGGCTCACCGTCCGTCAGATCGGCCAGCCGCTCCTCCAGTTCGAGATAGAGCGCCTCGACCAGCCCGTCCAGCAGGGCGTCCTTGCTCGACGCGTACCGGTAGAGCGCCATCGCCTCCACACCGAGCTCGCCCCCGAGTCGGCGCATGCTCAGCGCGGACAGGCCCTCCCGGTCCACCAGCTCCAGGGCACTGGTGAGCACCCGCTCGCGGCTGAGACGGCCGTAGCGGCCTCGGTCTCCGGCGCGGCGTGCGGGTGCACCGCCGGACGCCTCGTCGTTGCCCTGTGCCCCAGCCCGCCGCTTGGCCATGCGTCGCCTCCAGGTGTGCGGCCCGCGTGTGTGGTCCGCTCCTGTTGACTCTATGCACCCCTGGGGCAAAGTGTACGTATACGTCGTAAGCATACGCCATCGCGTAACCGTTCCCCATGACCGCCAGCACCACCGGGGACCACTCCGGACGTCCCCTTCGCCGAGCCCTGGATCAGCCCCGAGGCCCGGCGGGCCGCGCAGCGCGTGCTCGCCTCGGGCTGGGTGACCACTGGCCCCGAGGCAGGGCGCTTCGAGCAGGAGGTCGCGCGTTACATCGGAGCCGCCCACGCGGTCGGCGTCAGCTCCTGCACCGCCGCGCTCGAACTGGCCCTGCGCGCCCTGCGGTTGCCACCCGGCGGCACGGTCCTGATCCCCGCCGTCACCTTCTGCGGCGCCGCCCACGCCGTCCTGCACGCCGGACTGCGGCCCGTCCTGGTCGACGTGGACCCGCGCACCGCGCTGCCCAGCCCGGACACCGTCTCCCGCGCGGCCCGCGCCTGCGGCTGCCCGCGCGCGATGCTGGTCCTGCAGTACGCCGGGGCCCCGGCTCCCGTCGCCGGACTCGCCGCCGCCGCGCACCTGCCGCTCACCCATGTCGTCGAGGACGCCGCGCACGCCCTCGGCACTCGCGTCGGCACCCGCCCGGTGGGCGCCCTCTCACGCGCCATCTGCTTCAGCTTCCACGCCACCAAGAACCTGCCCATCGGTGAGGGCGGCATGGTCACCACCGACGATTCGGAGCCGGCCGAGCGGATCCGGCGCACCCGGCTGCACGGCATGTCCGCCGACGCCTGGCGCCGCCACCTGTCCGGCGGTACCTCGCGCTACTCCGTCGAAGAGGCCGGCCTGAAGGCCAACATGACCGACCTCACGGCCGCCATCGGCCGGGCCCAGCTCCACCACCTCGACGCCTGGCAGCAGCGGCGGCACGAACTGGCCGCACGGTACGACGCCGCCCTCGCCGACATCCCCGGGATCGAGCCGCTGCGCACGGCCACCGAAGGGCGGCACGCCCACCACCTCTACCCGGTCCGGGTTCTGGAGGCCTACGGCACCGACCGCGACGAGCTGATGGACCGGCTCGCCGAGGACGGCATCAGCACATCCGTGCACTTCGTCCCGCTGCACCGCCTGCCGTACTTCCGCGGCCTGGCCATCACCCCACCCGGCGGGCTGCCCGGAGCCGACGCCCTGTATCTCCGGCTGCTGTCCCTGCCCCTGTACCCGCACCTCGCCGAACGCGCCCTCGACCGGGTCTGCGGACAGCTAGCCAAGCACGCCGTCCCCCGCGTGACCCCGCACCGGACCCCGTGCCTGCGCACTCTGGTCATCGGCGCCGGGGAGGCAGGGCGGGCCCTCGCCCGCGATCTCGCCCGGGCTCGGGGTTTCGGCCTCGACCCTGTCGGTTTCCTCGACGACGATCCGGCCAAGCTGAGCGAGGGGACCGTCGGGGACCTCCCCGTGCTCGGGGGCTTGGACGCCACCCGCGAGACCGTGCGCGAACACCGGATCGAGGCGGTCGTCGTCGCCATCCCGCAACTGGTCCCCGACCGGTTCCGTCGCGTCGCCCGCGCAGCCGAGGCCGAAGGCGCCAGCGTCCGCTACCTGCCGTCGTTCATCGCGGCGCTGCGCCGGGACGTCGTCGGCGGCGACATGCGCGAACTGGACGTGCGCGAGCTGATCGGGCGGGCCGAGATGCACGTGGTGAGACCCGAGGCGCGGTCCGTGGTGGCCGGCCGGAGGGTGCTGGTGACCGGGGCGGGCGGCTCCATCGGCAGCGAACTCTGCCATCAGGTCCGCGCTTTCGGCCCCAGCCGGCTCTTCCTCCTCGACCACGACGGGTCCCATCTGCACCGGCTCCAACTGGAGCTGCACGGGGACGCGTTGCGCTCCGACGACGTGGTGATCTCGGACATCCGGGACCGTCCCCGCATCGACCAGGTCTTCCGCGAACTGCGCCCAGAGGTCGTCTTCCACGCGGCCGCGCACAAGCATCTGCCGCTGCTCGAACTGCACCCCGGCGAAGGCGTGAAGTCGAATGTGCGCGGCACCGAGAACCTGGTCCGCGCGGCGGCCGAGGCCCGTACCGCGCGGTTCGTGCTGATCTCCACCGACAAGGCCGCCGACCCCGTCTCGGTACTCGGCGCGACCAAGCGGCTCGCCGAACTCATCGTCGGCGAAGGGCAGCGGGACGCCCCGCCCGGCACCGTCTTCACGGCCGTGCGCTTCGGCAATGTGCTCGGCAGCCGTGGCTCGCTGCTGTCGGTCGTGGCCGAGCAACTGGGCGCGGGCGCCCCCGTGACCGTCACACACCCCGATGTGACCCGGTTCTTCATGACCGTCGAGGAGGCCGTCGGACTGGTCCTGCAAGCCGCTCGGATGGCTCGCGGCGGGGAGGTGTTCGTGCTGGACATGAGCAGCCCGGTGCGGATCGTGGACTTGGTGCGCAAGTTCGCCCGCTCGGTGCACATCCCGGACGTGGACATCCGCTGGCGAGGCCGGACCCGGCCCGCTCGGAGGAGAACACCAGCTGGCGCACCCCGTGCTCGTGCATGGCCCGCAGCAGGCAGATGGTGCCGCCGACGTTGACGTCGTAGTACGCCACCGGGTCCCGCAGCGAGCCGGGGGCCGACTTCAGGCCCGCGAAGTGCAGTACGGCGTCCACGGTGTGCCGGTGGGGAACACGGCCGACACGGCGTGCCGGTCGCGGATGTCGAGGTCGTGGACGGCGCCGACGAATCGGCCCGCGATGCGCTCGACGCGCGCGAAGACCTGCGGGGAGCTGTTGCTGTAGTCGTCGACCACGATCACCGCCCCCGCCGGTCACGAGGACTGTTGACGGTGCGCTCATGGGCCCGGCTCCGCTTCTCGTGACCGGGGAACACCGTATGTTTACGACGTATATGTGCGACTCTGCGCCCGTTGCCGCCGACAGTCAAGCGGGCGGCCGGGCGGACAGTTCAGCGGGAGTCAGCCTCTGACGAGCAGCTGGAAGTCGAAGGCGTACCGCGAGGCGCGGTAGATGTGCGTGCCGTACTCGACCGCGCGGCCGGTGTCGTCGTAGGCGGTGCGCTGCATGGTGAGCAGGGCGGCGCCCTCCTTCTCGTCCAGCCGGGCCGCCTCCTCGGCGGTGGCGCTGCGGGCGCCCACGGTCTGGCGGGCGCTGTGCAGGGTGATCCCGGCGGTGCGCATCATCCGGTACAGGCCGGTGGTCTCCAGCCGGGCGGTGTCCAGCTCCAGGAGGTCGGCGGGCAGGTAGTTGCACAGCAGCGCCACCGGCTGGCCGTGGGTGGAGCGCAGCCGCTCCAGGAGCGTCACCTCGGCGCCTTCCGCGAGGCCCAGGGCGGCCGCGACGTCCGCCGTGGCGGGGACGGTCTCGTTGCGTACGACCCGGGTGGTCGGGCCCTGGCCGGCCGCCTCCAGGTCGTCGTAGAGGCTGCTGAGCTCCAGGGGGCGCTTGACCTGGCTGTGCACGACCTGGGTGCCGACGCCGCGGCGGCGGACCAGCAGGCCCTTGTCGACCAGCGACTGGATGGCCTGGCGGACGGTCGGCCGGGACAGGCCGAGCCGGGTGGACAGGTCGATCTCGTTGCCGAGGAGGTTGCCCGGAGCGAGCGCCCCGTGCTCGATCGCCGCCTCCAGCTGCTGGGCGAGTTGGTAGTACAGCGGCACCGGACTGTTCCGGTCGAGGGCGAAGTGCAGGGTGTCGAGCGCGGAGGCGGCCAAGGGGGTACCTGCCTTTCTCGTGACTACGCCCGGCGGCAGCGGGTAGAGATCATTCTCACCGCCTCCCAGGTGTAGGCCTCAGGCCCGACCTCTGTCAATAGTTTGTACTTACATTCGGACCTTGTTGTGCAATGATGTCTTAACAAAGTCTTGACAGCGGGCCTCACAGGGGATTTGATCCGGGACCAACGCACCAGCCGCGTTTCTTTCCCGTCGTTCCCCCGTCGCACAGTGAGGTGCAGGAAAGATGGACCGCTCTTCGTACTCCCGCTCCCGCAGAATGGCGCCCCTGGTGGCCCTGGCCGCAGCGGCCGCACTGACCCTCGCCGGCTGCTCCAGCGGCTCCGGCGGCAAGAAGGCCGAGGAAAGCGCGGACGGCGCCGCCGCGGGCAAGGCCGACACCCCGCGCATGAAGGTCGCCCTGGTCACCCACCAGTCGCCGGGCGACACCTTCTGGGACATCGTCCGCAAGGGCGCCGAGGCCTCCGCCGCCAAGGACAACGTCGAGCTGATCTACTCGGCCGACCCCAGCGCCGGTGTCCAGGCCAACCTGGTGCAGAACGCGATCGACCAGAAGGTCGACGGCATCGCCGTCACGCTCGCCAAGCCGGACGCCCTGAAGGACGTCATAGCCAAGGCGAAGGCGGCGAACATACCCGTCGTCGGCCTCAACTCGGGCGTCAGCGAATGGCAGAAGCTCGGCCTGATGGAGTTCTTCGGCCAGGACGAGACCGTCGCGGGCGAGGCGCTCGGCAAGCGGCTCAACGAGGCAGGTGCCAAGAAGGCCGTCTGTGTCATCCAGGAGCAGGGCAACATCGGCCTCACCCAGCGCTGCGACGGCGTGGAGAAGACCTTCTCCGGCTCGGTCGAGACGCTGAACGTCAACGGCACCGACATGCCCTCGGTGAAGTCGACGATCACCGCCAAGCTCGCCGAGGACAAGGCGATCGACTACGTCGTCACCCTCGGCGCCCCGTTCGCGCTGACCGCCGCGCAGTCGGTGTCCGAGTCGTCCAGCAAGGCGAAGGTCGCCACCTTCGACCTCAACAAGGACCTCACCGGAGCCATCAGCAAGGGCACGATCGAGTTCGCCGTCGACCAGCAGCCCTACCTCCAGGGCTACCTGGCGATCGACTCGCTGTGGCTCTACAAGAACAACGGCAACTACATGGGCGGCGGTGAGCAGCCGGTGCTGACCGGCCCGGCCTTCGTCGACAAGACCAACGTCGACGCGGTGGCGGGCTTCGCCTCGAAGGGCACCCGGTGATGGGTATGACCCAGCATGCCGATCCGGCGGTGACCACACCGCCGGCCCCCGGCCCGAAGGAGACCGACGGGCGGACCGCCGAGCGCCCGCTGGCGCTGCGGCTGCTCGCCCGGCCCGAAGTGGGCGTCTTCCTGGGCGCCGTGGCGGTGCTGGTCTTCTTCCTCATCACCGCCCCGCCGGTGCGCGACGGCGGCTCGATGGCCAACATCCTGTACCAGTCGTCCACCATCGGGATCATGGCGCTGCCGGTCGCGCTGCTGATGATCGGCGGCGAGTTCGACCTGTCGTCCGGTGTCGCCGTCATCACCTCGGCACTCACCGCCAGCATGGTCAGCTACCAGCTGACCATGAACGTCTGGGTCGGGGTGATCGTGGCCCTGATCGTGTCGCTCGCGGTCGGCTTCTTCAACGGCTGGATGCTGGTGAAGACCGGCCTGCCGAGCTTCCTGGTCACCCTCGGCACCTTCCTGATCCTCCAGGGTGCCAACCTCGCGATCACCAAGTGGGTCACCGACAACGTCGCCACCGACGACATCAGCGACATGGACGGCTTCGGTCAGGCCAAGGACCTGTTCGCGTCCTCCTTCGAGGTCGGCGGCGTCCAGATCAAGATCACCATCGTCTGGTGGCTGGTCTTCGCCGCGCTCGCCACGTGGGTGCTGCTGCGCACCAAGTACGGCAACTGGATCTTCGCCGTCGGCGGCAACAAGGAGTCCGCGCGAGCCGTCGGTGTGCCGGTGACCTTCACCAAGATCTCGCTGTTCATGCTGGTCGGCTTCGGCGCCTGGTTCGTCGGTATGCACCAGCTGTTCTCCTTCAACACCGTGCAGTCCGGCGAGGGCGTCGGCCAGGAGCTGATCTACATCGCCGCGGCCGTCATCGGCGGCTGTCTGCTGACCGGCGGCTACGGCTCGGCGATCGGCCCGGTCTTCGGCGCGTTCATGTTCGGTATGGTCCAGCAGGGCATCGTCTACGCCGGCTGGAACCCCGACTGGTTCAAGGCGTTCCTGGGCGTGATGCTCCTCGGCGCCACGCTCATCAATCTGTGGGTCCGCCAGACGGCGACCCGGAGGTGACCGCAATGACCACCCCTCACGGAGCCATCGTCAAGGACACGGTCCCCGAGGAGGACCGGCCGATCGTCGAACTGCGCGGCGCCGGCAAGTCCTACGGCAACATCCGCGCCCTGCACGGCGTCAGCCTCGCCGTCCACCCCGGCAAGGTGACCTGTGTGCTCGGCGACAACGGCGCCGGCAAGTCCACCCTCATCAAGATCATCTCCGGGCTGCACCAGCACACCGAGGGCGAGTTCCTCGTCGACGGCGAACCGGTGCGCTTCACCACCCCCCGCGAGGCCCTGGACCGCGGCATCGCCACCGTCTACCAGGACCTGGCGACCGTCCCGCTGATGCCCGTGTGGCGCAACTTCTTCCTCGGCTCCGAGATGACCAAGGGTCCCTGGCCGATCCGCCGCCTCGACATCGCGCGGATGAAGAAGACGGCGGACCAGGAACTGCGCAACATGGGCATCGTCCTGGACGATCTGGAACAGCCCATCGGCACCCTCTCCGGCGGGCAGCGCCAGTGCGTGGCCATCGCCCGCGCCGTCTACTTCGGCGCCCGCGTCCTCATCCTGGACGAGCCCACCGCCGCCCTCGGCGTCAAGCAGTCCGGCGTGGTCCTGAAGTACATCGCCGCCGCCCGCGACCGCGGCCTCGGCGTCATCTTCATCACCCACAACCCGCACCACGCCTACATGGTCGGTGACCATTTCAGCGTGCTGCGCCTGGGCACCCTGGAGTTGTCCGCCGAACGCGACCAGGTCAGCCTGGAAGAACTCACCAACCACATGGCCGGCGGCACCGAACTCGCCGCCCTCAAGCACGAGCTGTCACAGGTGCGCGGAGTCGACGTGGACGAACTCCCCGAGGAGAGCGACCTCACCGCTCCCGCGCCCGGCACCACCGAAGGGAAGGCGTGAACATGGCGTCACTGGACCGCATCCGGGTCGGCTCCGCCCCGGACTCCTGGGGCGTGTGGTTCCCCGACGACCCCCAGCAGGTCCCCTGGGAACGCTTCCTGGACGAGGTCGCCGAGGCCGGATACCGGTGGATCGAACTCGGCCCGTACGGCTACCTCCCCACCGACCCGGCCCGGCTCACCGACGAGATCGCCCGCCGCGACCTCACCGTGTCCGCCGGCACGGTCTTCACCGGACTGCACCGCGGTCCCGCCGTCTGGGAGTCCACCTGGGAGCACGTCAGCCAGGTCGCGGCCCTCACCCAGGCGATGGGCGCCGAGCACCTCGTCGTCATCCCCTCCTTCTGGCGCGACGACAAGACCGCCGAGATCCTGGAGCCGCCGGAGCTCACCGGCGAGCAGTGGGCCCACCTCACCAAGGGCATGGAGCGCCTCGGCCACGAGGTGAAGGAGGCCTACGGCCTCGACATCGTGGTCCACCCGCACGCCGACACCCACATCGACACCGAGGACCACGTGGAGCGCTTCCTCGACTCCACCGACTCCGACCTCGTCAACCTCTGCCTGGACACCGGGCACTACGCATACTGCGGCGGGGACAGCGTCAAGCTGATCGAGACCTACGGCGAACGCATCGGCTATCTGCACCTCAAGCAGGTCGACCCGGAGATCCTCGCGGACGTCGTGAAGAACGAGATCCCGTTCGGGCCGGCCGTGCAGCGCGGCGTGATGTGTGAACCGCCCGCCGGTGTCCCGGATCTCGAGCCGGTGCTGGTGGCCGCGCAGCGGCTCGGGGTCGAGCTGTTCGCCATCGTCGAGCAGGACATGTACCCCTGCGAGCCGGACAAGCCGCTGCCGATCGCGGTGCGCACCCGCAAGTTCCTGCGGTCCTGCGGCGCCTGAGAGGACCTCCATGGCCACACCCCTGGGCATCGCCGTCATCGGCACCGGACGCATGGGCGCCGACCATGTCCGCCGGATCCAGGAGGTCGTCAGCGGGGCACGGGTCACGGCCGTGGTGGACATCGAAGCGGAGCGGGCCAAGGCCGTGGCCGCCCGCGTCGAAGGCTGCGCCGTGCACACCGACCCGGCCGCGGCGATGGCGTCGGCCGAGGTCGACGCCGTCCTCGTCGCCTCCCCGGGCCCGGCGCACGAGGCCGCGCTGATGGCCGCCTTCGCCCGCGACCTCCCGGTGCTGTGCGAGAAGCCCCTCACCCCCGACGCCGCCTCCGCGCTGCGTCTCGTCGAGGCCGAGCGGGCTCTCGGCAGGCGCCGCGTGCAGGTCGGCTTCATGCGCCGCTACGACGCCGAGTACACCCGGCTCAAGGCGCTGCTGGAGACCGGGCAGCTGGGCCGGCCGCTGATGCTGCACCAGCGGCACCGCAATGTGGCCAGCGCGTCCTTCTTCACCTCCGACATGCTGATCACCGACTCCGTGGCCCACGAGGTGGACGTGACCCGCTGGCTGGCCGGCGACGAGATCACGGCCGTCACCGTGCTGCGTCCGGCCTCGTCCGCCGGTGCCCCCGAGGGGCTGATCGACCCGCAGTTCGTGGTCCTCGAGACCGCCGGCGGGGCCCTCGCGGACGTGGAGATCTTCGTCAACTGCGGCTTCGGCTACCAGGTCCAGGCCGAGGCGGTCTGCGAACGCGGCACCGCGCGCGTGGGCGACGGCCACGCCATGGTCACCGCCATGGCGGGACGCTGGGGCGGCAGCATCACGCAGGACTGGACCGAACGCTTCGCCGACGCCTACGACCGGGAGGTCCAGGCATGGGTCGACGCCACCCGGCGTGGTGAGGTCACCGGCCCGAGCATCTGGGACGGATACGCGGCCGCCGCCGTGTGCGAGGCCGGGGTGCGGTCGCTGCACGAGGGCGGCCGGGTCGAGGTGGAGCTTGCCCCGCGGCCGTCGCTGTACGGCTGAGACACGCCCCGAGCCTTCGACAGGCCGTTGTCAGTGCCCCGCGCTAGCGTGCCCAGCAGTGACCGTTCCCGTACCGGGAGGCTAGTGATGGCTTCACGACTCAACCCCTACCTCACCTTCGGCGGCGACGCCCGCCAGGCGATGGAGTTCTACCAGCAGGTCTTCGGCGGCACGCTGAACCTGAACTCCTACGGCGACTTCGGCCAGCCGGACCCCGCGATGGCCGACAAGATCATGCACGGCATGCTGGAGACCCCGAACGGCTTCACCCTGATGGGCGCCGACAACCCCGAGGGGGCCGGCAAGCAGGGCGAGCACAAGTACGCCATCAGCCTCAGCGGCGACGACGACGCCGAGCTGCGCGGCTACTGGGAGCAGCTGTCCGAGGGCGGGCAGGTCTCGGTGCCCCTGGACAAGCAGATGTGGGGCGACGTCTTCGGCATGTGCACCGACCGCTTCGGGGTGCCGTGGATGGTCAACATCAGCGAGAAGACGGGCTGACTCCGACCGACCTGGGCACCCGCGCCGCGGGTGCCCGGTTGCCCGGCTCGCTCAGGCCTGCCGTACTTCCTCGACGGTGACGGGCCGGTGCTCGTGCAGGGACAGGGTGCACGCGTCGGCGATCCAGCCCGCCTCCAGGGCGTCCTCGATCGTGCACGGGGAGGTCCGGGTGCCTGCCACGACCTCGGTGAACGCGGTGAGTTCGGCGCGGTAGGCGGCCGTGAATCGGTCCATGAAGAAGTCGTGCGGGGTGCCCGCGGGGAAGGTCACCCCGGGCTCCACCGAGCGCAGCGGCAGCTTGTCCTCCAGGCCCACGGCGATGGAGTCCGTGAAGCCGTGGATCTCCATGCGGACGTCGTAACCCCGGGCGTTGTGGCGGGAGTTGGAGACCACCGCGATGGTGCCGTCGTCCAGGGTGAGGAGCGCGCCGGTGGTGTCGGCGTCGCCCGCCTCCCGGATGTAGTCGGCGCCCCGGTTGCCTCCGACGGCGTACACCTCGGTGACCTCGCGGCCCGTCACCCAGCGGATGATGTCGAAGTCGTGCACCGAGCAGTCCCGGAAGATGCCGCCGGAGGCGGCGATGTACCCGGCGGGCGGCGGTGCCGGGTCGAGCGTGGTCGACCGTACGGTGTGCAGCTTGCCGAGTTCGCCGGACCGGACGGCCTGGCGGGCGGCGACGAAACCGGTGTCGAAGCGGCGGTTGTAGCCGATCTGGATCGGCACGCCCGTGCCCTGCACGGCCTTGAGGACCTGGGCGCCCTCGCTCATGGTCCGGGCGACGGGCTTCTCGCAGAACACGGGGATGCCCGCCTCGACCCCGGCGAGGATCAGCGCGGGGTGGGCGTCCGTGGCCGCGGCGACGACGATGCCGTCCACCCCGGCGGCGAACAGGGCCTCGGGCGAGTCCACGACCTCGCCGCCGAACCGCTCGGCGGCGGACTTCGCCGCGTCCGCGAACGGGTCGGTGAGCACGAGGGAGTCGACGGCGTCGAGTCCGGAGAGGGTCTCGGCGTGGAAGGCGCCGATGCGGCCGAGGCCGAGGATTCCGATGCGCATGAGGGTGCGGCTCCTAGAAGAGTGCGGGGGGTTTGCTGGTCCGGGGGTTTGCTAGTCCAGTCCACCGAGGACGTTCTGGTCCCAGTCGATCACTGAGCCGGTGACCACTCCGGAGCGTTCCGAGAGCAGGAACACCACGAAGTCGGCGATCTCGTCCGGCTGGCCCAATGTGCCCATCGGCAGCCGGGCCGCGGCGCGTTCCCGCCAGTCGTCGCCCGCGCCGTGGAAGGTGCGCTGGGTCGCGTCCTCGCCCTCGGTCTCCGTCCAGCCGATGTTGAGGCCGTTGATCCGGATCCGGTCGAAACGGTGGGCGTGGGCGGCGTTGCGGGTGAGCCCGACGAGCCCGGCCTTGGCGGCGACGTACGGAGCGAGGAAGGGCTGTCCGCCGTGCGCCGAGGAGGTGATGATGTTGACGATCGTGCCGGGCGCCTCCCGGGTGACCATGTCCGCGACGGCGGCCTGCATGGCGAAGAAGGGCGCTCTGAGGTTGATCGCGATGTGCTGGTCGAACAACTCGGGCGTGGTGTCCAGCAGGGTGCCCCGAGAGGTCAGCCCGGCGGCGTTGACCAGACAGTCGATCCGCCCGCAGGCCGCCACGACCTCGGCGACGGCGGTCCTCGACCGCTCGGCGTCGGCCAGGTCGGCGCGGACGAACAGGGCCTTGCCGCCCGCGGCGGCCAGCTCCGCCACCAGCGCCTCGCCGGGCTCGGCGCGCCGGCCGGTGACGGCCACGACCGCCCCCTCGCGCACGGCGGCACGGGCGACGGCGGCACCCACGCCCTGCGTACCGCCGTTGACGAGGACGACCTTGTCGTCGAGAAGTCCCATGATGTGCGGTTCCTTTCAGCTCGCGCGGCGCGCGGCCCAGGCCCTCAGCTCCTGGCGCAGGGCATCGGGGGTCCATGCCTCGCGCAGCGCGCGGCGTACGACGTCCGCCTGGGAGGGCGGGGCGAGTCCGTCGACCGGCGGGTCGTTGTCGAGGTTGGTGGGGAAGGGGTAGCCCTCGGCGCTCGCGGCGATCACGTTCCGCAGGCGGTCCTCGTCCACGCCCGCGGCCCGGCGCTCCAGCAGCACCGGGTAGACGGTGTTCACGATCGCCCGGCGGTCCACGGTCTCCATCGCCCGCCCGAACGCGGAGGAGACCTGGAGCAGGTTGGCCATGCGCCGTACGTCCGTGGAGCGGTTGGTGCCGGCGGCGTGGAACAGCGCCGGGTTGAAGAAGGCGGCGTCGCCCTTGGCCAGCGGGAGTTGGACGTGGTGCGCGTCGAAGTACTCCTGGAACTCCGGGCGCCGCCAGGCGAGATAGCCCGGTTCGTACGTCTGCGAGTACGGCAGGTACATCGTCGGGCCGGACTCCACCGGCATGTCGCCGTGGGCGACCGCGCCCTGGAGGGTGAGCACGGGGGAGAGCCGGTGCACGTGCGCCGGGTAGGCGGCCGCGGTCTCGTCGGACAGGAAGCCGAGGTGGTAGTCGCGGTGCGCGGTCTGCGCGGCGCCGCCCGGGTTGACGACGTTGACCTGCGAGGTGACCTGGTAGCCGGGGCCGAGCCAGGCCTCCGAGACCAGCGCCAGGACGTCGTTGGCGTAGTAGTCGGCGAAGGCCTCCGGGTCGTGGAGGGCCGCCTTCTCCAACGCGTTCCAGATCCGGTCGTTGGCCCCCGGCCGGGCGAAGTGGTCGCCGGCCTGCGTGCCCGAGGCGCGCTGTTCGGCGATCAGGGCCTCGAACACCTCGGTGAGCCGGTCGACCACGACCGGGTCGGGGAAGGCGCCCCGGAACACCACGACCCCGGGACCGTCGGTGAGCGCGCGCACCAGCTCGGCCCGCAGCTTCTCGCCGCCCGCGGTCCCCTCGTAGACCGGCACCTCGCGCTCCACGGACGCGGCGCACGGGTAGTCGGCCGGGTCGGTGGCCCGCTCGACGAGCGTCCGGAAGGAGTCGAGGTCGCAGTCCTCGGCGGACAGCCAGGGGGTGAAGGACATCGGCGTCCTCTCGGTGACAGGGGTCGGGCAGTGCTGTCATTCTTGTCAGGACAAAGACGTCGAACAACCAGCAGGAAGCCATCAAAAACCCCTCAAGGAGCGTCGGCGTGGGCCACCCGTTCCCGATCCGTGAGATCGCACGCCAGGCAGGTCTGAGCGAGGCCACCGTGGACCGGGTGCTCAACGCCAGGGGAGGGGTGCGGGAGAGCACCGCGCGGGAGGTCCGACAGGCCATCGCCGACCTGGACCGGCAGCGCACGCAGGTCCGGCTGGTCGGCCGTACCTTCATGGTCGACATCGTGATGCAGACCCCCGAGCGGTTCAGCACCGCCGTTCGGGCCGCCCTGGAGGCCGAACTGCCGTCGCTGCACCCGGCGGTGGTGCGCTCGCGCTTCCACTTCCGGGAGACCGGGCCGGTCGAGGAGCTGACCCGGACCCTGGACCGGATCGCCCGGCGCGGCTCGCAGGGCGTGATCCTCAAAGCGCCGGACGTCCCCGAGGTCACAGCGGCCGTGGCCCGCCTGACGGAGGCCGGGATCCCCGTGGTGACGCTGGTGACCGACCTGCCGTCCACCTCGCGCCTGGCCTACGTCGGCATCGACAACCGGGCCGCCGGTGCCACCGCCGCGTATCTGATGGGCCAGTGGCTCGGCGACCGGCCCGGCAATGTGCTCACCAGCCTCTCCAGCGGCTTCTTCCGCAACGAGGAGGAGCGCGAGATGGGCTTCCGCAGCGCCATGCGGGCCCGCCACCCCGAGCGTGCGCTGGTGGAGATCGCCGAGGGCCAGGGCCTGGACGCCACCCAGTACGACCTGGTCCGGGCCGCCCTCGACCGCGATCCGGAGATCCGCGCCGTCTACTCCATCGGCGGCGGCAACATCGCCACCCTCCGGGCCTTCGCCGACGTCGGCCGCCGGTGCGCGGTGTTCGTCGCCCACGACCTCGACCACGACAACACCCGGCTGCTGCGCGAGCACCGGCTGTCCGCCGTCCTCCACCACGATCTGCGCCAGGACCTGCGCGAGGCCTGCCACCACGTGATGCGGGCACACGGCGCGCTGCCGCCCGCGGGACCCTCGCTGCCGTCCGCGATCCAGGTGGTCACGCCCTACAACATGCCTACGGCGTAGGCAGATCGACCCAGGCCCCGGTCGCCGCGGACCGGGTCATCGCGTCCAGGGCCTCGGCGCTGCGCACGGCGTCCGCGAGCGTGGCCCCGTACGCCCTGCCCTCGGCGATCGAGCGCAGGAAGCGGTGGGCCTCCACGACCTTCAGGTCGTCGTAGCCCATGGCGTTGGCGGCGCCGGGCTGGAAGGCGCCGAACTCGCCGTCGCCGGGACCGACGTAGACCGTGCTGACGGGCTGGTCCTGGTACGACGTGCCGCGGCTGACGCCCAGTTCGTTCATCCGGCGGAAGTCCCAGAAGAGCGCGCCCTTGGTGCCGTGCACCTCGAAGCCGTAGTTGTTCTGCTCGCCGACCGAGACCCGGCAGGCCTCCAGGACGCCGCGGGCGCCGGAGGCGAAGCGGAGCAGGCAGCTGACGTAGTCCTCGTTCTCGACCGGGCCGAGTTCCCCGCCCGCCGCCCGGGTGTGTCCGGCGGTGACGCCGGTCGGGCGGGCGCGTTGCGGCACGAAGACCGCCGTGTCGGCGGTGAGGGAGACGAGGTCCCCGAGCAGATAGCGGGCCAGGTCCACGCCGTGCGAGGCGAGGTCGCCGAGGACTCCGCTGCCGCCGCGCTCCCGCTCGTAGCGCCAGGTGAGCGCCCCCTCGGGATGGGCGGCGTAGTCGCTGAACAGCCGTACGCGCGCGTGCGTGACCGTGCCGATCTCCCCGGCGGCGATGAGCTCGCGCGCCGTCTCCACCGCGGGCGCGTTGCGGTAGTTGAAGCCGACCGCGCCGCGCACCCGGGCCTTGGCGACCGCGTCGGCGACCGCGCGGGCGTCCTCGGCGGTGAGGCCCACCGGTTTCTCGATCCACAGGTGCTTGCCCGCCTCGGCCATGGCGACGCCGATCTCGCGGTGCAGGAAGTTCGGGGCGGTGACGCTGACCGCCCGTACCCGCGGGTCGGCGGCGACCTCGCGCCAGTCGCGGGTGGTGGCGGCGAAGCCGAACTGCGCGGCGGCCTCCTCGGCCCGGCCCGGCACCTCCTCGGCGACCATGACCAGCTCCGGGCGCAGGGGGAGCTGCGGATAGTGGTGGCGGACCCGGGCGTAGGCCTGGGTGTGCACCCGCCCCATCCAGCCGAATCCGACGACGGCGACCCCGAGCGCATCCACCATGACAGCCCCTCTTTGGACCGGTCCAGAATCTGTCCAGCCCACCCTGAGCGGCATTCCTCGACGATGTCAACCCTTTGACAAGGCCGGTCGGCCCATGGAACGGTCCAGGACATGAGAGCGCCGACCATCCGTGACGTGGCCGAACGGGCCGGTGTCTCCAAGTCCCTGGTCTCCCTGGTGCTGCGCGGCTCCGAGCAGGTGCGGCCGGAGAAACGCGAGGCCGTGCTGCGGGCCGTACGCGAACTCGGCTACCGCCCGAACACCGCCGCCCGCAGCCTCAGCGAGCGCCGCACCCGCACCGTCGGCGTCCTCCTGAACGACCTGCGCAACCCCTGGTTCGTCGAACTGCTCGACGGGCTGAACTCCCTGCTGCACGACAACGGCCTGCGCATGCTGCTCGCCGACGCCCGGCTCAACCGCCGCACCGGCCAGGACCCGGCCGACCTCTTCCTCGACCTGAGCGTCGACGGACTCGTCGTGGTCGGCACCCTGCCCGACCCGGCCGCGCTGGAGGCCGTCGCGGAACGCATGCCGGTCGTCGTGGCCGGGGCCCGGGAGGCGGTACCGGCCCGGGTCGACGTCGTCGCGGGGGACGACGAGCGGGGCGCCCGGCTGGTCACCGAGCACCTCATCGGCCTCGGCCACCGCCGGATCGCGCACATCGCGGGCTACGGCGCGGTGGGCGAACTGCGCCGCCGCAGCTTCGAGGAGACGATGCGCGACCACGGCCTCGCGGAGCACGCGCGCGTGGCGGCCAGTGACATGACCGAGGAGGGCGGCTACCGCACGATGGTGCGGCTGCTGGGCGGCGGCCCCGACCGGCCCACCGCGGTCTTCGCCGTCAACGACATCGCCGGTGTCGGCGCGCTCTCGGCGGCCGAGGAACTCGGCCTCGCGGTGCCGCGCGACCTGTCCGTCGTCGGCTACGACAACACGAGCATCTCCCGGCTGCGGCACCTGTGGCTGACCACCGTCGACGGCGGCGGCCACGACGTCGGCCGCCGCGCCGCCCGCTGCCTCCTGGACCGCTTCGACCACCCCGAGGCACCCGGCCGCGTCCACCTCGCCGCGCCCGCGCTGGAGATCCGCGGCACCACGGGCCCACCGCTCACAGATTGATCGAATACGCCTTGCGCAGGGTCTCGTGCACGGTCCAGGTCGTACGGTCGCCCGCGCGCAGCACCGCCAGATCGCCGGGCCCCACCTTCAGCGTCGACCCGCCCTCGACCTCGATCGTGGCCGAACCGCTGATCACCACGAACACCTCGTCCGCCTCGACGTCGGTGACCACCCCCGGCGTGATCTGCCAGACCCCGCGGATCTGCCGCCCGTCCGCCGACTCCCAGACCACCTTCCCGGTCACCTCGGGCGTACCGGAGACGATCTGCTCCGGGTCGAGCGGCTCGGGTTCGAGCTCGGCGTCGGGGACATGGACAACGAAGCTGTGGCTCATGGCAGGACCCTAACCAGCGGCGGCCGGTCCGCACCGTCGACAGAGTGTGCGGTATCGGCCCAGGTGGGAGGACACTTCGTCGCGACTGGCGGGGCGGCCGGAGCCGGGTGATCGTGGAGGGCATGGCGCAGGACACCCCGGCCGCCGGCACGGAACGGCACCGGAACGACACCCGCGAGGCGATCATGTTCGGCGGTGTCTACGGCTCCGTCCTCGCCTGCTCGATGGTCGCCGCCCTCAGCCAGTACGGCCATGCCTCCCAGGCCAGACGCGGCTACGACGCCCTGTGGCTGCTGGTGACCGCGCTGGCCTCCGCCCTGGCCCACGGCTACGCCCACTACATCGCCGAGCGCTCGCCGCACCGCCGCTGGGACGCGCTGCGGGTGCTCGGCGAGGAGTGGCCCCTGGTCACGGCCGTCCTGCCCACGGTGGCGATCCTGGCCGGGGCGGGCCTCGGCTGGTGGCCCCCGAACGGCGTGGAGTACCCCGCCTTCACCCTGAACATCGCCCTCCTGTTCACCCTGGGCCTGGTCACGGCCCGCTGGGCGCACCGCCCGTGGCGCACCGCGGTGCTGATCGGGCTGGTGGACGCGCTTCTCGGGGTAGGCGTAGTGGTGGCCAACGCGCTCATCAAGTGACGCGCCACGACCCGGCTACTGGAGCGACCGTGAAGGACAGCGACCCCCTCGCATTCACCCACGACTTCCCGCCCGTGCGGACCGTGCTGCGCCCCGGCGCCGCCCTCACCGCCACCCCGGAGGAGGCCCGACGCCTGGGCCTGCGGCGCCTGTTGGTGCTCTGCGGAGCGCGCGGCGCCGACACCGCGCGGGCCGTCGCGGACGCTCTCGGCGAGCACTGCGCCGGGGTGCACGCCGAGGCCCGGATGCACGTCCCCGTCGAGGTCGCCGACCGGGCCGTCGAGGCGGTGCGCGCGGCCGGCGCCGACGGCTGTGTCGCGGTCGGCGGCGGCTCCGCCATCGGCCTCGGCAAGGCCGTCGCCCTGCGCACCGGCCTGCCCCTGATCGCCGTACCGTCCACTTACTCCGGCTCGGAGATGACCTCGGTGTGGGGCCTGACCCAACACGGCGCCAAACGCACCGGCCGGGACCCGGTGGTCCAGCCCCGCAGCGTCGTCTACGACCCCGAACTGACCCTCTCCCTGCCGGTTCCGCTCTCCCTCACCAGCGGCGTCAACGCCATCGCCCACGCCGTCGAGGCCCTCTACGCGCCCGACGCCTCGCCCCTGACCAAGCTGACGGCCGAGGAGGGCGTCCGGGTGATGGCGCGGGCGCTGCCCGAGGTGGCCGCCGACCCCGGGTCCCTCCCGGCCAGGAGCCGGGCCCTGCACGGGGCCTGGCTGTGCGGACTGAGCCTCGGCGCCGCCACCATGGGCCTGCACCACAAGCTCTGCCATGTCCTCGGCGGCTCCTACGGACTGCCGCACGCCGAGACCCACACGCTGGTCCTGCCGCACGTCCTCGCCTACAACGCGCCCGCCGCCCCCGAAGCCGCCGCGGCCATCGCCCGCGCCCTGAACACCGACGACGCCCCGCGCGCCCTGTGGGAGTTGCCCCGCGCCCCGGGCGTCCCCCGCTCCCTCGCCGAACTCGGCCTGGCCGAGGCCGACTTGGCGCGCGCGGCGGACCAGGTCACGGGGGAGGTGTCCGCCAACCCGCGGACGGTGACGGCGGAGGGGGTGCTCGGGATCCTGCGGGGGGCGTACGAGGGGGCGGCGCCGGTGCCGTGAGGTTCACGGCGTTTCGCGCCCGTCCGGACGGACCTCCCCGCAATACGTCAGACAAAATTGTTGACAATTCTGTTGGGCTAGTTTTACGTTCGACAGGCACTCACTCAGGGAGGGCAACGATGCCGAACGAAGCCCGTCCGAGCACCGGGGAGCAGGCCAAGCAGCATGCGCTCGCGCGGCTGCGGCAGGCGATCCTGCACGGCGAGATGGCACCGGCGCAGCGGCTGGTGGAGAACGAACTCGCCGAGCAGTTCGGTGTGACACGGGCGAGCATCCGTGCGGCGCTGATCGATCTGGAGGCCCAGGGCCTCGTGGAGCGGATCCGCAACCGTGGCTCGCGGGTGCGGGTGGTCACGGTCGAGGAAGCGGTCGCCATCACCGAGTGCCGCATGGTCCTGGAAGGGCTGTGCGCGGCGAAGGCGGCCGTCGCGGCGAGCGACGAGGAACTGGCCGAACTCACCGAACTGGGCACGGCGATGACCAAGGCCGTGGCCGACGGTGAACCGGTCACCTACTCCGACCTCAACCATGAACTGCACACCAGGATCGGGGAGTTCTCCGGCCAGCGCACCGCACTGGAGCTGCTGGAGCGGCTCAACGCCCAACTGGTGCGCCACCGCTTCCAGTTGGCACTGCGACCGGGGCGTCCGCAGCAGTCCCTGAACGAGCATCTGGCGATGATCGAGGCGATCAGGGCCAGGGACCCCGAGGCGGCCGAGGCGGCTGTCCGCGCCCACCTCGGCAGCGTGATCGAGGCGCTGCGCGACTGAACCTGGCCCGAGGCGGGCGCGCCTACCTGTCGATCGAGGGGTTCGCAGACATGACACAGGCCAACGCGCCCGCCGCCCCACCACGATCGACACTCGTCGTCACCGCGCACGCGGGGGACTTCGTGTGGCGGGCGGGCGGCGCCATCGCCCTGGCCGCCGCCCGCGGGGAGAAGGTCACCATCGCCTGTCTGACCTTCGGTGAGCGCGGCGAGTTCGCCAAGGCGTGGCGCGAGGGGAAGCAGCTCGCGGAGATCAAGGCGATCCGCCGGGACGAGGCCGAGCGGGCCGCCGCCACGCTCGGCGCCGAGGTCCGCTTCTTCGACGCCGGTGACTACCCGCTGACCGCCACCGCCGAGCTGACCGACCGACTCGTCGCCGTCTACCGCGAGACCCAGCCGGACATCGTCCTCACCCACCCCACCGAGGACCCGTACAACGGCGACCACCCCGCCGTGAACCGCATGGCGCTGGAGGCCCGGGTGCTCGCCCCAGGCCATCGGCTACCCGGGCGAGGGCGAGATCATCGGCGCCCCGCCGGTCTTCTACTTCGAGCCCCACCAGCCCGAGATGAGCGGTTTCCGGCCCGAGGTGCTGCTCGACATCACCGAGGTCTGGGAGACCAAGCGCAATCCGCTCACCCGGCTGGTGCTGGCGCCGGACTGGCCGCTGATCACCTGGACGGAGGAGGAGCGCAAGAAGGGGCAGGCCTGGGGCCTGAAGACCATCGAGTCGTTCCACACGCACGGGACGCCGCCGGTCGCCCAAGCTGCGCGGCGGACGGAAGGCCTCGGCGGACGGCGCCCCGCCGCCACGTAAGGTGTCCTGGCATATGCCAGAAGGAGTGCGGGGAATGAGCGGAGGCGGTGCCCGGCCGAGCCGGCGTGCCACGGTGACCGGTGCCCTGGTGGGCGCGTTGATCGGCGCCGTGCTCGGTCTGGTGGGCCTGGCCCGGCTGGGCGCGCCCTGGTGGGCGGCGCTCGCGGTGCTGGCGGTTGCCGCGGGCGGTGCCTCGACCGGGGTGGCCATCGGACGCCGGCGCGATGTCCGCGATGCGGCCCTGGAGCCGGGGGAGACGGTGCTCGGGACCTACACGGTCCGGCCGCCGTACACCGAGCACACCCCGCCCGACCTCCAGCAGGGCCCGCAGTACCAGGTGCGGGTGACCACGCTGAGCATCCAGCTGTGGGAGCGGTCCGCCCTGGTGTGGCGCCACCCCTGGCCGGAGCTGCGGGTCGTCGCCGACGGGCCCCGGGTGCGTCTGCACCGCGGGGACGACGAGGCCGGAACCCTGTTGCTGGAGCAGCCGGGCGCCGCGCACGAAGTGCTGGCCGCCGCCCGGCGACACGGGGCCCGCTGAGACCCTCACCACGCTCAAAGGCCTGCCCGGCGTTCCGGTTTCAGCGGGCCGCGCGCACCCCGTCCAGGGCAATGGCCAGGACTCGGTCGCGCTGGGCGTCATCGGTGAAGGTTGTCGCGGTGACGCCCGCGACCAGGCGCAGCAGATCGCCGATGTCCATGTCCTTGCGCGCCACGCCCGCCTGCTGTGCCCGCTCCAGCAGGGGCCCGCCCGCCCCGTACATCGAGTCACGGCAGGCGTCGAAGATCTCGGACTGGTCGTCCAGTGCCTCACGCACGGCCCGCTTGGTGACCATGTAGTCGGTGAACCGCTGGAGCCAGGTGGTGAGGGCCTCCCACGGTTCCAGTTCGGCGACCTCGCGCGCGACCTGAACCAGGTTGTTCACCTCGTCCGCGTACACGCTCTCGAAGAGATCACGACGAGCGGGGAAGTTCCGGTACAGGGTGCCGATGCCCACACCCGCGCGTCGGGCGATGTCCTCCAGGGATGCTTCGGCGCCGTTCTCGGCGAACGCCTCGCGGGCCGCGGCGAGCAGGGCGTCGTAGTTGCGGGCGGCGTCCTTACGGTGCGGGCGCCGGGCCGCGACGATCTCGCTGACGGGGAACGACCGGTCGGTCACGGCTGCCTCCCGAGGGCAACGGTTGAAGCGGAGGGTGACCTCCGCTAGAGTGGAGGAGTACCTCCACTTTATCAGTCGGAGAGGCCCCCCTCATGCCCCGCACCTCCACGCGGCTCACTTTCGCTGTCCTGGCGACCGGTGCCGCGGTGTTCTCCATGCTCCAGTCCCTGATCGCGCCGGCCCTGCCGACCGTGCAGCAGGAACTGCACGCCTCGCAGTCCACCGCGACCTGGGTGATGACCGCGTATCTGCTGTCCGCCTCCGTGTTCACCCCGATCCTCGGCCGGGTCGGCGATCTGATCGGCAAGAAGCGCACCCTCGTCGCCGTCCTGTTCGTCGTCGCGCTCGGCTGTCTGCTCGCCGCGCTCGCCCCGAGCATCGGCGTCCTGATCGTCGCCCGGGTCGTCCAGGGCGTCGGCGGCGCCCTGTTCCCGCTGTCCTTCGGGATCATCCGGGACGAGTTCGCGCCCGGTGAGGTCGCCCGCAGCATCAGCAACCTGTCCGCCGTGATCGCCGCGGGCGGCGGCGTCGGCATGGTCGCCGCCGGACCCGTCATCACCGCCCTCGACTACCGCTGGCTGTTCTGGATCCCGGTCGGCGTCGTCGCGGTGACCACCCTGATCGCCCTCCGCTACGTCCCCGAGTCCGTCACCCGCGCCCGCGGCAGCGTCAACTGGCTCGGTGCCGTACTGCTCTCGGCCTGGCTCGTCGCCCTGCTGCTGCCGATCAGCCAGGCGAGCGTGTGGGGCTGGACCTCGGCCCGGACCCTCGGCCTGTTCGCGGCCGCGCTCGTGCTGTTCGCCCTGTGGCTGTACAGCGAGGCCCGCTCCCGCACCCCGCTGATCGACCTGAAGGTGATGCGGCTGCCGGCGGTGTGGACCACCAATACCGCCGCCCTGCTCTTCGGCGCGGGCATGTACGCGATCTGGTCCTTCCTGCCGGGCTTCGTCCAGACCCCGGGCTCGGCCGGGTACGGCTTCGGCGCGAGCGTCACCGAGTCCGGGCTGCTCATGCTGCCGATGCTGATCGCGATGTTCCTCTCCGGAGTCCTCGGCGGCCGGCTACAGCCTGTCGTGGGAGCCAAGGCACTGCTCACCGCCGGTGCCGCGCTCGGCGCCCTCGCCTGCGGCTTCCTCGCCCTGTGGCACGACGAGCGCTGGCAAGTCGCGGTCGTCGCGGGTGTGTTCGGGCTCGGCATCGGGCTCGCCTTCGCCTCGATGGCCAACCTCATCGTCGGCAGCGTGCCGCCCGAGCAGACCGGCGCCGCGACCGGAATGAACGCCAACATCCGCACCATCGGCGGCTCGATCGGCGCCGCGGTCACCAGCGTCCTGGTCACCAGCAGCCTCCAGCCCTCGGGCCTGCCGTACGAATCCGGCTACACCCACGGCTTCACCCTGCTCGCGGTCCTCTGCCTGGCCGCGGCCCTCGCCGCCCTCCTGGTCCCGGCCACTCGCGCCCAGCGTCCGTCGACTCCCGTCCGGGGAGAGCCGCGCACACCGGAGCGGACAGGAGCATCCGGTCGCATACGGTAAGGTTTACCTGCGCGTTTCTCGCGGGTCACCGCGAGAAGGACGCACCGGGACGTGGCGCAGCTTGGTAGCGCACTTGACTGGGGGTCAAGGGGTCGCAGGTTCAAATCCTGTCGTCCCGACGGTGCGAAGGGTCTTCACGGGCAGTAGCCCGTGGGGGCCCTTTTCCTATGGGCACCGGACGGTGGGTCCCGCGTGGCCGACGACCGTGACCTGCGGCGGTTCCGCCGCGGGATCCGCGATGCGTCGCGCCGCAGTGGCCGTGCAGATGATCTGGGCCGCTCCGAGGTCGCTCAACTCGCCCGCGGACGCGAGTTCTACGGAGATTGCGGTGTCCTCCTCGGTCACCGTCAGCACGTCGGGGCGGGGTCTCCGCTGGGGTGCGAGGCTTGCGGCGACGGGCGGGTCGGGGGTCGGCATGCTTGTGAGCAGCGGTAGTTCGGTGGTGAGCTGCTTGCTTCGCTCGGCGTCGTTCGGGCCGATGAGGAGCGCCCGCAGGGCCTCCTCGACGTCGATCGGTGCGCCGATCTGCCGAGGTGCGGAGATCAACTCGCCGTTCACCACGAAGTAGACGTCGATCGTCGGCACCACACCACTGGCGGGACCGCCCGCCTCCACGACGCCGGTCGTGGGGATGCCGCAAGAGGTCAGTACACACAGGGTCGCGAGGAATCGCAGGGGTCTCATGACGGGATCTCCGGGGGCGAGTCGTCTACGGGGAGGGGGAGTCGTACGGTGAATACCGCGCCGCCCTCGGGGCGGTTCGCCGCGCTCACCGTGCCGCAGTGCATCCTGACGTTCTCCGCGGTGATCGCCAGGCCCAAGCCGCTGCCCTCGGTGCGGGTGCGGGCCGCGTCCGACTTGTAGAACCGCTCGAAGACGTACGGCAGGACGCTGTCGGGGATGCCCGGACCGCTGTCCAGAACCTCGATCACCGCATGTCGCTCCCCGTCCGCGGACAGCCGCAACAGGACCGGACGGGCGCCGTGCCGCAGGGCGTTGCCGACCAGGTTGGCGACGACCACGTCCAGGCGGCGCGGGTCGACCCGGCCGCGCAGGGAGTCCGGCGGTGGCAGCGCGCACTCCACCAGGTCCGTCCAGGCGCGGGCGGCGAGGGTACGGCGCAGGGACTCGGCGAGGTCGATCTCGTCCCGGTGCAGCACCGCCGCTCCCGCGTCGAAGCGGGAGATCTCCATCAGGTCGTCCACCAGCCGCGCCAGCTTCACGGTCTCCTCGCTGATCAGCCGGACCGCGACGGCGGTGTCCGGGTCCAGGCGCTCGGCGTCCTCGTCCAGCACATCGGTGACCGCCGACATCGCGGCCAGCGGAGTGCGCAGTTCGTGCGACACGTCCGCGGCGAACCGGCGGGCCCGCGCCTCCATGCCGCGCAGTTCGGCCACCGAGTGCTCCAGCGCGGCGGCCGTCTCGTTGAACGTGTGCGACAGATCGGCGAGTTCGTCGGAGCCGTTGACCGCGAGCCGGGTGTCGAGGCGCCCCTCGGCGATGGAGCGGGTGGCCCGGCGCAGTGCCCGTACCGGCCGCAGCACCCCGCGCGCCGCCAGCAGCGCCAGCAGTACGGCCAGCGCGAGGGCGGGCACCGTGGCCCGCTCCACGGCGCTGACCAGGGCGTCGACATAGGCCCGCTCCGTGGACTGCGGAACCGTCAGGAAGACCCGGACGCCGGAGGGGTAGGCGCCGCCGTCGGACGAGGCGAAGGTGACCGACATGCCGACGACCAGGGACGTGTGGCCGCCGCTGTCGACCCGCTGGAAGACCGTGGCCATGCTCGACTCGACGGAGGCGCGCAGGGTGGGGGTGAGTTCCGGGAACGGGTCGTCGGGGATCGAGGTGGCGCTCAGCTCGCCGTACGCGGCCAGGACCCGCCAGGTTCCGGACGGCTCGACATCGGCCACGTCCGTCGCGAAGCGGCGCAGCTCGTCCTCGCCCGGTGGGAAGGACAGGTCCTGGGCGAGCCGTCCGACCTGGGTGCGCAACAGTTGGATCACCGTGTCCTGGCTCTGCTGGAGCACGCCCCTGCGCGCCTCGCGGAAGGTCAGGGCGCCGGTGGTGGCGGCCGTGACCGCGGCGACGAGGACGAAGGCCACCACCAACCGCACGCGCAGACCCCGCAGTTGCGGCACGCTCGGCCGTCTCACCGGGCCGCGAACCGGTAGCCGAAGCCGCGTACGGTCTGGATGTAGCGCGGTTCGCGCGGCGGTTCGCCCATCTTGGCGCGCAGCCGCTTGACGCAGGCGTCCACCAGCCGCGCGTCCCCGTGATAGCTGTGCTCCCAGACCGCCTCCAGCAACTGCTGTCTGCTGAACACCTGGCCCGGGGAGGCGGACAGGGTGAGCAGCAGCCGCAGTTCGGACGGGGCGAGCGCGATCGGCACGCCGCCCCGGGCGACGGAGAGCCCGGCCCGGTCGACGGCCAGCTCGCCGTAGGTGTCGATCTTCGGGATCCCGGCCTCGCCGGGTGCCCCGGCCGCCCGGCGCAGCACCGCCCGGATACGGGCCTGAAGCACCCGCGCCTGCACGGGCTTGACCACGTAGTCGTCGGCGCCCGCCTCCAGTCCTACGACGATGTCCTCGTCGTCGCCCCGCGCGGTCACCATGATGATCGGCAGGGTCTGGTCGAGGGCGCGCAGCGCACGGCACACGTCCAGGCCGGGCATCCCGGGGAGCATCAGGTCCAGCACCACGACGTCCGGCCGGAAGGACCGCACCCGGCCGAGACCGTCCTCCCCGTTCTCCACGGCGGCGACCTCATGTCCCTGGCGGCGCAGGGCGAGTGCGACTGCCTTCCGCACGGCATGGTCGTCTTCGATCAGCAGTACGCGTGGCATGCGGTCAGTATCCGTAGGGCCGCCGACTGCCAAGGCTGTTGTTACGGGATGATCATATAAACCCGCATCCTGGCGTCCGTTATCTTTTCGTTATCGCTTGAGCCAGGGGCGATCACACTGTGATCACAGCCTGGCGAACATGACCACGCGCACCGCACGTTCCTCCCATGGCCGACGACGCGCCACCCCGCGCAGGCGGAGAGCGCCGCTGTGGGGAACCGTGGCCGCACTGGCCGTCCTGGGCGCCGCCGGTTTCGCGGTCGTGGACGCGGCGGACTCCACCCCGCCGACGACCGGCGAGTCCCGCCGCCCGGCACCCTCCCTGGCCGGCGAGAAGACCCCCTCCCCGTCCCGCGAAGCATCCGCCGAGCCCGACATCCCGCCCACGGGTCCCGGCACGTTCGTCACCGCGGGAGGTTCCGGCGAGAAGGCGGGACCGGGCACCGCCCTGCGCTATATGGTCGAAGTGGAGGACGGGCTCGAACTCGACCCGGCGGACGTCGCCGTGCAGGTCGAGCGCATCCTGGCCGACCCGCGTGGCTGGACCGCGGACGGGCACTCGGCGTTTCAGCGGGTGTCGGACGGCACGGCCGACTTCGTCGTGCGGATCGCGACCCCGGGGACCGTGGACGAGATCTGCGCGCAGCACGGCCTCGACACGCACGGCGAGTACAACTGCAACGTGGCGCAGCACGTGATGGTGAACCTGGAGCGCTGGCTGCTGGCGACACCCGTCTACGCGAAGGATGTCACCGCCTATCGGGCGCTCATCATCAACCACGAGGTGGGCCACTTCCTCGGCCACGGTCACGTGGGCTGCCCGGGGCCCGGTCAGCCCGCCCCCGCCATGATGCAGCAGATCAAGGGCATGCACGGATGCGTGCCCAACGTCTGGCCGTACGACGAGCGGGGGCGGTACGTGACCGGGCCGGCCGTGTCCTGAGCCGGGGGAGCGGATCAGGCGTACGGGTCGAAGGGGATCCCGGACGGCTTGGAGTACGCCAGGGCGTACTGGAAGTCGCCGTCGTCGATCTTGATGGTCGCCGAGCCGAAGTCCGCGCTCAGCAGCTTGTCGCGGTACCCGGCCGGATAGCCGTTCCAGCCGACGAGACGCGGGAAGAACCAGTTGCCGGTGTGGTTCTCGGCCGGCTCGTCATTCGTGTTGGCGAAACGGAAACAGTGACTCGATAGGCCGTCCTTGTGGTAGACGATCTTCGGATGGGTGCCGTCGAAGCGGATCGCCGAACGGGCCGCCACCTGGTACGTGTTGTGCTGGGACACCGACACGTACTGGACCTCGTTGTCCCGGACCCACACCACCACGTGCTCCCAGTCATGGGTGTGCCCGAGCGCCGCCGGGCCCAGGGTGATCTGGTCCTTCTCGAAGTAGCTGGCGTACATGATCGCGCACCAGCCGTTGTTGCACTTGGCCCGTGAGTAGGTGTTGGCGTTGGCGAGTTGGACGTAGTCACGGCACTTGCCGTTGACGTCGCCGCCCAGCTTCAGACCCGGGTTGAGCGTGCCGTCGGCGCCGATCGCGGCGGTCGCGTAGCAGCCGTCACGGTCGTAGTCGTAGGCCGGGGAGAAGGTCTGCTCCAGGCCGTCCGCGTTCTGCGGCAGCAGGGTCAGTACATTCGCGTGGGCGCTCGCGGGGAGTGCCACGACGAGCGCGAGCGCGCCGAGCGTGCCGAGAACGGCCTTGGTCAGGGACCTCATTGTGCGCATCGCCTCTCCCTTTTCAGCAGTAGAGGTTGCCGCCGGGGCTGACCCCGAGGATCGAGGTGAACCGGTTGTAGGCGTCCACCCGGGACTGCACCTGCGCCGGGTTCTTGCCGTCGCACTCCAGGGAGCCGTTGATGCTGCGGATCGTCTGGCCGAAACCGGCCTGGTTGACCATGGCGTTGTGCGGGGTCATGGTGCCGGGGCCGGTCTGGGTGTTCCAGTACCACAGGCCGGTGCGCCAGGCGACGGACGCGTCGTTCTGCACCAGCCAGGGGTTGTTGAGCAGGTCCAGGCCCAACGCGTCACCGGCGGCCTTGTAGTTGAAGTTCCAGGAGAGCTGGATGGGGCCGCGGCCGTAGTAGGCGGCCTGCCCGGCCGGGCAGCCGTACGGCTGGCCCCAGTCGCAGTAGTGGGGGTAGTTGGCGGTGTTCTGCTCGACGACGTGGACCAGTCCGCCGGTCTCGTGGTTGACGTTGGCGAGGAAGGCCGCGGCCTCCTGCTTCTTCACGGTGTCGCTGCCGGTGTTCGCGAACCCGGGGTAGGCGCTGAGCGCGGCCCGCAGACCGCTGTAGGTGTAGAAGGAGTTCCGGTTCGGGAACATCTGGTTGAACTGCGCCTCGGAGACCACGAATCCGGAGGGGGTGGTGCCGCCGCCGCTCGCGGGCGCGCTCCACTTCTGGTTCGCGCCGCCGGTGCAGCTCCAGATCTGGAGGCGGGTGCCGTTGGCGCTGGTGTTGTCGCGGACGTCAAGGCACTTGTTCGCGGCCGGGTTGACGATGTCCCGCGCCGACGTGACGACCCACTGCTGGTTGGCGCCGCCGGAACAGTCCCAGAGCTGGACCGAGGCGCCGTCCGCGGTGGACCGGTCGACGACGTCCAGACACTTGCCGAGCGCGCGCAGGGTGCCGTCACCGGAGTTGGACCACACCTGCGCGCCGGTGCCGTTGCAGTCGTAGAGCTGTACGGCGGTGCCGTTGGCGCTGCTCGCACCGGCGACGTCGACGCACTTGCCGGCGAGGCCGGTGATCGTGCCGGAGGCGGCCTGGGCGGGCGTCGCGGAGAACAGGGCCGCGAGGAGGGCGGCCAGCACGGCCAGGACCGTGCCGCGGCCGATGAGGCGGGGGGTGGACATGATGAACGAGGCTCCTTCTACGGGTAGTTGCTGAGGTTGGCCACGTTGGTGGTGGAGTTGGACGGGCCGCCGCGGTCGTTGATGACGTGCCGGATGGTGCCGGTGCCGCCGAGGGAGACCGTCACCATGCTCTGGAAGGTCACGCCCGCCCGGTTCGGCGCCTCGATGGCCCGCTCGGCGGTGACACTCGGGTTGACGTTGAAGTAGCAGTAGCTGCCGAGGCCGTAGGCCTGGTGGCTGGTGACGCTGTCCGCGACCTTGTAGGCGGCGTAGCCCTGGGTGGAGCCGTTCATCCAGGCGGCCTGGTTGGGCGGGTCGTAGGGCATCTCGTTCTGGTAGAAGTACGTCCGGCCGCCGTTGCCGTTCCAGACGGTCTGGTACTTCTGGTAGTGCTCGACGAACAGGCCGTACATGGTGACGTTGTCGCCGTTGACGATCAGGCCGGTGTCGCCGGTGTTGGAGTTCCAGCCGATGCCGGTGCCGTGGTCACCGCGCCAGATCCAGGTGTGGTCGCCGATGACGTTGTCGCTGTTGACGACGAGGCTGGTGGTCGCCTTGCCGACGGCGGCGCCGCCGACGCGGAAGTACACGTCGTGCAGGGACGTCGGGTTGGCGGTGTGCGAGGCGGACGAGCCCGCCGGGCCGATCTCCATCAGGGTGGGCGAGTTGGTGGTGCCCGCGTCGAAGAGGACGCCCGCGACCTTCACTCCGTCGACGTCGGCCACCTTCATGGCGGTGACACCGTTGTCGGGGATGAAGGTGGCGAGGCCGAGACCCAGGACGACCGTGTCGGCGCGGTTGACCTGAAGCGTCTGGTTGAGGTGGTAGACGCCCGGGGTGACGAGGAGGTTCTTGCCAGCCGCCAGCGCCGCGTTGATGTCCGAGGCGGTCGCGCCCGGCTTCACCACGTAGAAGCTGTCCAGGGACAGCGAGCTGCCGGCCGGTGCGCCGCCCGCCCAGCTGGTGGCCGTGGAGTTGGTGCGCACGGACGGCACGAACACCTTGTAGGCGCCGTCACCGTCGATGTACAGGAACGGCTTCTCCCGGCTGACCGGGGTCTGCGCGACGGTGGTGTACGGCGGGTTGGGGAAGCTGGTGCCCGGGACGCCCTGGCTGCCGACGAAGACCATGTTCCAGTTGGACCCGGTCCAGCTGCCGAGCTGGGAGTTGCGGGTCAGCCATTGCTGCTGGGTCCCGGAGTTGACCTGGCCGTCGACCTTGGTGTCGGCGAAGAGGCCGCCGCTGGCCCAGCCGCCGTCGTCCAGGGCGAGGTTGCCGCGCAGATGCATCCGGCGGTACGACGCGGCCTGCGAGACCGCCCAACGGTCGTTGCCGCCGGTCGGGTTGACCGACAGGTTCTCGGCGCCGCGCCAGAAGTTCTGGGTGGCGTTCTGCGGCGGGAACCAGTCGGCCTCGGCGTGCACGGCGCCGTTGATCGTCACCGCGTCGGGGGAGAGGCCGAGCCCGGCGACCTGGGTGTAGAAGCCGACGTTGACGTCCGCGTTGTAGGCGCCCGGCTTGAACAGCACGGCGTAGCGCTGGGAGCCGAACTGGTTGGTCTCCTGCTGCTGGAAGATCGTGTTCAGCCGGGACTGGATCGTGGAGGACGCCATCGACGGGTCGAACACGACGACGTTCGGGCCGAGATCGGGCGTGGCCGTCGACTGGGTCACCGGTACCACCTGGAAGCGCTGGGCCGCGCTGCCGTTGCAGGTGTACTGCACGAACTGCACGCTGTCGGCGGTGGATGCGCCCGGGTCGTCCAGGCACTTGCCGCTGTTGCGGTTGACGAAGCGGTACGCGCCACCGCCCAGATCGACGGGCAGCCACTGCTGGTTGGCGCCGCCGCCGTAGGACCACAGATGGACGGGGGCGTTGTCGGCGGTGGAGACGTCGGAGACGTCCACGACCTGGGAGGTGTTGTTGGCGTTGTTGATCCGGACGTAGCCGTCGCTGGTGGCGGTGAAGCTCCAGCGCTGGGCGGTGGTGCCGTTGCAGGAGTACTGCTGCACGGCCGTGCCGTTGGCGGTGCCGGCCGCGCGGGCGTCCAGGCATCTGCCGCTGGCGGCGTTCATGACGGTGGCGAATCCGGTGGGCAGCGCCTGAGCCGCGGCGTGCGCGGGCGTGGGGAGGGCGCTGAGCAGGCCGGCGGCCAGGGAGAGAACGGCCAGGGGGATGGCCGGGGGGTGGGGTCTTGACATGCCCACGAAACTTAAAGGTCTGGACCACTTACGTCAAGGGGTGAAGTAAGTATTGAGGTAAGTCGGTTGGGGAAACGACGCTGCCGGGATCGTCACCCTCCCCCGAAGGTGGCGATCCCGGCAGCTCCCCCGGCGCCGGACTGGTGGTCCGTCCGTCCGTGTGCGGCCGTACCCGTGCCGATTACCAGCACATCACCGCGGTTTCCCCCGACCCCCAGGCGGAGTACAGGCGCACACGGACGAAGTAGCGGCGGCCCTTGACCAGATGGGCCTTGATCCCGGTGTTGCCGTCTGTTCCCGAGTCGTCCTGGCCGGTGAGATAGCGGGGTTCGCCGTCCCGCTCCTCGAAGACCACCACGACGGTGTCGCTGTCACCGAAGGTGCCCACCGTGTACTCGCGGGTCTCCGGCGGCTCGACGGTGAAGTCGGCCTGCTCGCCCGGGCCGAGACCGATCGGCGCCGAGCGGAACGGCACCAGCGCGGGCGGCCTCGCGGGATCGGCCGGCGGGTACCAGCGCAGGACGAACTCCTTGTCGGCGGGCGAGAGAGCGCCGGGCGGGTTCAGCCCCCCGCGGAACTGCTCGGGCTCCAGGATCAACCCCGCCTCGAAGGGGTACTCCATGATCGACTGCGGGTCCCAGACGGAGCCGTTGACCTCGTCCGGGTCCAGCTTGCGCAGAATGTTGAAGTACGTCGTGTCCCGGCTCCAGAAGTTCGGCGGTCCGGCGAGGTCCGCGACGACGGCCTCGTCGTCCCAGTGGAGGCCGGCGAACGGGCTCTGGTGCTCGTGCAGCATGCCCAGCGCGTGCCCGATCTCGTGCAGAGCGGTCGCCCGCTCCCCGGGCACGGTCAGGTCCCAGCCGAAGTTCATGGTGCGCTCGTTCAGGCCGACCTGGAGCGCGTCCTTGCCCACGGTCGACCAGGAACCGTCACCCAGCTGGAACCCGATCCGCAACTCCGCTTCCGAGCGGTCCGAGACCTCGGTGAACGACACCCCGATGCCGAGGTCCCGCCACTCCTGGAAGCACTCGCGCACCACGTCCCGCTGCTCCTTCGCGCCGACCCACGACACCCGCCGGGACCCCCCGGTCCCCGGTACGGAAATCACGGACGCGTCGTTGTCGCCGTCGAAGAAGCAGTAGTGCAGGACCGTGTTGTTGACCCACATCCGGCGTCCGCCGACGATCGCGCGCTGCCGCTCGGCGGTCAGCCCCGGTGCCAGAACGGGGGCCGACTGCTGCGCGAGGGAGCAGTAGCGAGCGGTCATGCGGCAAGGTTGCCGCCGCGGGCCGCCCCGCGCCTGAGTCGGGGGCTACTCAAGTCGCCCTGTATCAGGGTTGAGTAACCGGGCTCTATTGGGTGTGATGACATTCGAACGGGATGCGAAGACCCTGGAACTGCCCTGGCCGTTCACCGGGCGGGACAGCGAAGTCGAGCTGATCCGCAGGTCGCTGGCCGCCGGGCGGCACGGAATCGTCGTGACCGGGACCCCGGGCAGCGGCAAGACCCGGCTCGTCGCCGAGGCCGCCCGCGGCACCGACTGCGCCCTGGTGGCCGGGACCCCCGAGGCTCGCTCCATCCCCTTCGCCGCCTTCGCGCACCTGCTGCCCGAAGAGGTCACCCTGCATCGCGCGGTACAACTCCTCTCCTCGGTACGGCTGCTGATCGTCGACGACGCCCACCTCCTCGACGACGCCTCGGCCGCCCTGGTCCACCAGCTGGCCGTTCAGGGCCGCACCCGGCTGCTGGTCACCGCCACCGACGGCATGCCCGCGCCCGGCGCGATCTCCCGGCTGTGGACCGGCGAACTGCTGCCCCGGCTCGTCCTGGACCCGCTGCCGCCCGAGGAGACCGCACACCTGCTCGCGGCCGGTGCGGGCGGCGGCCTCGAACCGCTCACCGTGAACCGCCTGCACCGCCTGTGCCAGGGCGATCTACGGCTGCTGCGCGACCTGTTGGGCGCCGTGCGCGAGCGCGGTCTGCTCACCCGGGTCCCGGGCGTGGACGCCTGGGCCTGGCGCGGACCGCTGCCGCTGACGGCGACCGTGCGCGAGCGCGCTGCGCACGTCCTGGACCGGGCCCGCCCCGAGGAGCGCGAGACCCTCGAACGCCTCGCCTTCGGCGGACCCCTGGCCCTGGACATGGACGACTTCGACCTGCGGGTCCTGGAACGCCTGGAAGCCGACGGCCTGATCCGCATCGACGACCTGGGCGCCGTCCGCCTCGTCCACCCGCTGCACGGCCCGGTGCTGCGGGCCGCGGCCGGCCGGCTCCGGGCGAGGCGGCTGGCCCGCACCCCGGGCGAGTGCGCCGCCGCCCTCGACGCCGAGACCGCCGAGCTGACCCGGAGCGTCCAACTCGCCGACGTACGGGCCGTGTCGGCGCCCGTGGGGGAGTGGCTGGTGGACGAGGGCGAGCGGGTACCGGCCGGCTACGCGGCCGTACGCGCCCGTTTCGCACGGTTCGGCGGACGGCTGCGGGAGGCCGAGGCGTGGGCCAGGGAGGGCCTGCTGGGTGCGCCCGACGACCGCTGCTGCCGCCATGAACTGGCCCTCGCCGTGGCGCAGTCGGGGGACGTGACGGCCACCGTGGACACCGGGGACGGGGCGGACGGCTGGCCCGCAGTCGCCCGCGGCGACCTCGACGCCGCCCTGGCCGCCGTCGAGCCGTACGACGCGGTACGCCTCGGCGCGCCCGAGCGGGCCGCGGGACGGCTCGACGGCGTCTTCGCCCAGCACGCCGACGCGCTCGCCCGCGGGGACGGGCCCGCGCTGGACCGGGCCGCCGAGGCGCTCCAGGAGCGCGGCCTGCTGCTGTACGCGGCCGAGGCACATGCCCAGGCGGTCCGCGCCCACCGGGACCCCCGGGCCGCCCGCACCTCACGCACCCGCGCCGTAGCCCTGGCCCGCCGCTGCCAGGGCGCCCGCACCCCGGCCCTGTCCGGCCTGGTCCTGGGCGAACTGACCGCCCGCCAACGCCAGATCGTCACCCTGGCCGCAGCCGGCCTCAGCAACCGCCAGATCGCCGAACGCCTCACGCTCTCCGTCCGCACCGTAGGAAACCACCTCTACAGCGCCTACGCCCGCCTGGGCGCCAGCGACCGCGGAGCCCTGTCCTGGATGGTGGAACTACCGGACGCACAACCGGCGTGACGGGGCGCCCTCAGGCCGCCCCGAACGCCGAGAACGCCCACCCCGTGGCCTGGTGTACCGCGTCCGCGGGGACTGCGGCTCGGGCGTCTCGCAGGGCCTGTGCCAGCGACAGGCCCGCGCCCAGGCCCTTGTGGAGGGCGAGCATCAGGGGGACCACCGCCTCGTCGTTGACCGGGGCCGTGCAGGCGACCACGCCCGCCGTGCCGAGGGGGAGGAGTGCGGTGACCAGGCCGAGGAGTTCGTCGGCGCCCACCGAGGCGAAGCGGGCCGTGTCGCAGCAGGAGAGGATGATGCGGTAGGGACTGCGGTCCAGGCGCTCGAAGTCGTGGACGATCAGCGGGCCGTCGGACATCCGCAGCGCGGAGAACAGGGGGCTGTCCGCCCGGAACGTGCCGTGCGCGGCGATGTGCGCCAGCGCCGCCCCGTCCAGTTCCTCCAAGACCCGCGGCACGCTCGCGGCCTCATGCTCCAGGAGTGTCGGCGTGCCGCCGTAGCGGTCCGCGAGTTCGGGGACCTCCGCGCCACCTGTGGCCAGTCCTGGTCCGCGCACCAGGACTTGACGGCCGCCCGGCGGTGGCTCGGTCTCCCGGGCGCGCAGCCAACTCGTCGCCGACGGCGACACGCTGAGCACCTTCTCCCGCAGGGCCGGCAGCAGGGCCCAGGGGACGCGGTGCAGCCGGCCCGGCGGTACGACCACGACCGGGCCACTGCCCAGATGGTCCGCCGCCGGGCCGAGCAGCAGCTCCTCCAGCCGGCGGCCGGCCGCCTCCACGACCGGGAGGCGGGCCTCGGCGCCCGGGTGGGCGAGTCGGCGCAGGCCCGCCTGGATGTGTTCCGCCTCGATCTCCGCGTCGGCGAGCAGGCCGGCCTCGAACCGCCGTACCCGGCCCTGCCCGCACAGCAGCACCTGCACCCGTCCGTCCACCACGGCCAGTTCGACCAGCCGGGTGTCGTCGCCGAGCCGGGCCAGCAGCCGCCCCGGGTCGAAGCGGTCGCCGTCGCCGGGCTCCTCGCCGCGCATGTGCAGGGTGCGGGAGCGGATCTCCCGTTCCAGACGGCGCTGTTCGCGCTCCAGGGTGAGCACCGGATGCCCCTCCATCCGGGCCTTCTCCGCGCGGTCCGCAATCTCGCGGAAGGCCGTGAGCCTGCTCTGGAGCACCGGATCGGCAGGCGGCCGGGTCGGCGGCGCGGTCAGCACGGTCGCCCGCCACCGCTCGCTCCACACCAGCAGCCGCCGCGGCCCCCCGGAGTCCAGGCTCACCCGCTGCGCCAGCGCCGCGAGTTCGGCACCCTGCGCCGTGGCGCGGGCCCGCAGCTCCGAGGCGCCCAGCGTCGTACGGTGGTCGTCGAGCACGTCCAGGCCGCGGCGGCACGCCTCCAGGACGCCGCGCCCGGACCCGGCGGCCTGCGCCCGCAGCGCCTGCGCCGCCCAGCCCGTCATCCGCGCCAGCGGCGGCCCCGCGTGCCTGCTGCGGGCGGCGGTCCCCAAGTGCCGTTCCGCGTCGGCCCGCCAGCCCAGCGCCAGCGCGATCCGGCCCGCGAGCAGCGCGGCCTCGGGGGCGGCCGGGGCGCCGAAGGACGCCAGCCGGTCGGCGACCCCCGCGGCGTCCGCGACCAGCCGCCCCGAGGCGCGCCCGGTGGCGAGCCGCGCCTCGATCAGCACCAGCCGGGCATGCGTCTCCCACCAGGTGCGCCGCTGCCCGGCGAACAGCCGTACCGCCAGCGCCGCGCGCGCGATCGCGGTGTGCGGATCGCCCGCCAGACGGGCCGCCCGCGCGGCGACCAGCAGCAGCTCCGCCTTGCGCGTGGACTGCCCGCCGATCTCGTCCAGCACCCCGATCGCCGCGTCCGCCTCGGCCAGCGCCTCCGGGGCCAGCCCCGCCGCCATCAGCACCTCGCAGCGCCGGATGTCGAGCATGAACGTCGGTGTGCCCAGCTTGGCGTACCGCTCCTCGGCCTCGTCCAGCAGCCGCAGCGCCGCCGGGATGTCCCCGGCCCGGAACGCGGCCAGCCCCCGGCTCTCCACCGCGTCCGCCTTGTCGTGCTCCTGGCCCGTGGTGTCCCACAGCGCCTCGGCCGCCGTGAAGTCCGCGTCCGCCCGCTCCACCGCGCCCAGCGCCAGATGCACCGTGGCCCGCAGGGTCAGCGCCCGCGCCGTCCAGATCACGTCGTCCGCCTGCCGCAGCACCGGGATCGCCCGCCGGACGTCCTCCAGCGCCTCCCGGTGATGCCCGAGCACCCACCAGACGTACGCCCGCCGGTACATCACACGCGCGCGCGTGTGTCCGGTGGTGCGCGCGACACCCCGCTCGAACGCGGCGAGTCCCTGCCGGGTGCGGCCCGCGTGCACCAGCGCCACGCCGAGCGTGCCCAGGACGTCCGCCTCCCGCTCCGCCGAGTCCGCGCGCGCCGCGAGATCGCGGGCCCGCCGCAGATGGTCCAGCGCGAGCCGCAGATCGCCGAAGTCCCGCTGCCAGATACCGATCACCTGATGCGCCACGGAGGCGTGCAACGGCGAGGGATCGGCGCCGAGCACCTCCTCCGCCCCGGCCAGGGCCTCACCGGGAGCGGCGAACACCTTCGGCAGCAATTCGAGAACCGAGTCGCTTCCCGCTGTCACGTAGCGGATGGTAGTCCTCGCAGGTGCCGGCCACACAGTGTTGGCCCTGTATCAATCGACGGCTCGGAAGCTCTGTCTGAAGAACGTCGCCTGAGGGGGAGGACACGCCATGGCACCACAGCGATTCCACGAGCAGTTCGACCAGATCCAGCGCTCCATGCCCGACGTCCCGTTGGCGATGGGGCCCGACGACTCCGCCGAGTTCTTCTACGAGAAGGGCGTCGTGCTGGCCCGGGACGGGGAGGAGGCCCGGGTCGTCGAGGACAGCGTGCGGGAGCACTTCACCGCGTTCACCGGACTCACCGCCGACCATGTGCGCCGGGCGAGCCCCGAGACCAACCGGTCCGGCATCACCCGGATCCAGGTCGGCGACCCCGGCCACGGCGACCGGCGCGGCGACCGGGCCGTCGCGGGGGCGCTGCGGGCGGTGCGCACCGCCGAGGCCAGGGCCGGACGGCGCCTGGTCAGCCGTAACCACGTGGTGTCCATCGCGGTCAACGCCTGCCCCGGCGACGAACCCGTGCCGGCGCCGCTCACCCAGCCGCCCAACCCGGCCGCCGCCGAGGGTGCTTACGACGCCGGCACCGCCGTCGGAGTCCTCGTCATCGACACCGGCCTGATGGCCGACTACCGCTCCTACCCGCTGCTCGCGCACACCGAGGGCGACCTCCAGATCAAGGAGTGCGACGACAGCGGGATCCTCCAGCAGTACGTCGGGCACGGCACGTTCATCGCCGGTCTCGTCGCCGCAGTCGCCCCCAACACCGGGATCACCGTCCGCAACACGCTGAACGACGCGGGCGCCATCCTGGAGTCGGAGTTCGGCGACAAGCTCTTCGAGGCCGTCGAGCAGGGCGGCTGGCCGGACATCCTCAGCCTCTCCGCCGGCACCTCCAACGGCCGCACCGACGGACTCCTCGGCCTCGACGCCTTCATGCAGGAACTGCGCACCCAGCGCACCCTGCTGGTCGCCGCCGCCGGCAACAACGCCAGCGCCACCCCCTTCTGGCCCGCGGCCTACGCCGACCTGCCCGAGTACGCCGACTCCGTGCTGTCGATCGGAGCGCTGCGCGGGGACGGCGAGTACGGCGCCTGCTTCTCCAACCACGGCTCCTGGGTGAAGGCCTACGCCCCCGGCGAGCGCCTCACCAGCTCCCTCACCGGCTTCGACGCGCCCGTCCCGTACGTGTACCAGCACTCCACCTACGACGCCTGCCGCTACGGCTTCGCCTACCTGTGCACCTGCCAGTCGCCGCGCCACACCGGCCTGTTGAGCGAGGAGCGGGCCGCGGCCGTGACCGGCAAGCCGGACCAGGTGATGTTCGAGGGGTTCGCCAACTGGAGCGGCACCTCCTTCGCCACCCCCGTGGTCGCCGGGATGGTCGCCGGGCACATGACCGCGCACAAGGAGACCGACCCGCGCGCCGCCCGCGCCCAACTGCTCGCCGCGAACACCGAGTTCGCGGAGGTGCGCGGGGCGCATGTGCCGGCGCTGCGCCCGCCGACCTGGCGCCCGGTCCCCGTCGTGCCGCTCACTGCTCCGGCATGAGGCTCGGAACCGCCCCCTCCGCGGCGTACGATGACTTGCCGTACACGAGGGGTGGGGCCGTGGAACGTGCTGATGTCGGCGCGCTCGTCCAGTCCGCCGTCGACGGTGAAGCGGCGGCCTGGAAAGCGCTCGTGGAGGGGCTCAGCCCGCTGGTGTGGTCGGTGGTGCGCGCGCACCGGCTCTCCGACGCCGACGCGCACGAGGTGTACCAGACCGTCTGGTTCCGCTTCGCCCAGCATCTGGGGCGGATCCGGGAGCCGGAGAAGACCGGGTCGTGGCTGGCGAGCACCGCACGGCACGAGTGCCTGAAGGTGCTGAAGAACCTCAAGCGGCTGACCCCGACGGACGATCCGTACCTGCTGGACCGGGCCAGCGAGGACCGTACGCCCGAGGAGTCCGTGCTGGACTCCGAGGAGGCGGCCGCGCAGAGTGAACGCGTCCGTCGGCTGTGGCAGGAGTTCGACGGACTCGGCGACCGCTGCCGCCAGTTGCTGCGGGTGCTGATGGCCTCGCCGCCGCCCAGCTATCAGGAGGTGTCAGCCGCCCTGGGTATCGCCGTGGGCAGCATCGGACCGCTGCGCCAGCGCTGTCTGCGCCGTCTCAGGGCCCGACTCGACGCACGGGGAGCGCTGTGAACGACGACGACATGCACGAGGACGATCTCGTCGGCGCCTTCGACGAGGCGGGTTTCGACGGCGCCCTGCTGGAGGAGGAGCTCCGGCGGGCCGCCGCCATCCTGGACCCGGTCCCGGCGGAACTGAGCCGGATCGCCGTCGACGCCTACGCGCTGCACGACCTCGACGCCAGGATCGCCGAGCTGACCTTCGACTCGGTGGTGGACGCCATCCCGGTGCGGGGCGCCGGCGACGTGCCGCGGATGCTGACCTTCCGCGCGGGCGACGTCACCGTGGACGTCGAGGTGACCGGTCAGGGCCTGATGGGGCAGGTGCTGCCGCCCCAGGCGGCCCGGATCGAGGTGCTCGGCGGCCCCCAGCAGTCGGCGCTGCTCACCGCGGACGCCATGGGCCGCTTCAGCAGCGCCTCCCCGGTCTCCGGCCCGTTCGCGCTCAGGCTGCGGACCGGCGGGGAGGTGCTGGTCACGGAGTGGCTGCGCGCCTGAGTCACCAGGCGCAGGGCAGGGACTGCGGACCGCGGATCATGGTCCTGCGGCGCCAGGGGACATCCTCCGGCGCCACCGCGAGCCGCAGTCCCGGCAGCCGCTCCAGCAGCGTGCCGAGCAGCAGCTCGGTCTGGAGGCGGGCGAGCACCGCGCCGGTGCAGTAGTGCGGGCCGTTGCCGAACGCCAGATGCGGCGGCGCCGAGCGGTCCGGGTCGATCCGGTCGGGGTCGGGGTAGACCTCGGGGTCCCGGTTGGCGGCCAGGTAGGACACGTACACCGGTTCCCCGGCCCGGATCCGCATCCCGTGCAGTTCGACGTCCTCCAGGGCGATCCGGGCCAGGCCCACGCTGCTGCGGTGCGGGATGAAGCGCAGCAGCTCGTCCAGGACGGCGCCGCGCTCCTCGGGCCGCTCCCGCATCCGCGCCATCAGCTCGGGGCGGGTGAGCAGCAGATACAGCATCTGCCCGCAGTTCGCGGTGACGGCCTCGCCGCCGATCTGGAGCGGCCCGGCGAGCCCGACCGCCTCCGTCTCGCTGATCTCCTCGCGGTGCACGGCGGCCCCGAGCAGCGAGTACACATCGTCACCCTGGCTGTGGGCGCGGGCCCGGATGGTCTCGGTGATCCACCCGTACAGGCCGTTCTTGGCCCGCTCGGCGTCCTCGGCGCCCGTGGTGGAGATGATCGTCCGGGTCCACGTGTGCACCTGCGCCCGGTCCGCGGCCGGTACCCCCATGACCTCGCTGACCACGGTGAGCGGGAAGGGTTCCAGGACGCGCTCGATGAGGTCGGCGGGCGGCCCGTCGCGTACGACGCCCTCCATCAGCTCGTCCAGGATCCGCTGGGCGCGCGGGCGCAGCCGCTTCATCGCGCTCACCGTGAAGGCACCGGCGACCGGTCGCCGCAGCCGGTTGTGGTCGGGCTGGTCGGCGAAGGCGAGCGAGCCGGGGCGCGGCTTGAAATGCGGTGCCATCCGGGTCACTTGACGCCTGGTGACCTCGGCCCGGCCGAACCGGGGGTCGTTGGTGATCGCCTTCACGTCGTCGTACCGCGTGGCCAGCCACGCCCAGCCCTCGCCGTGCGGCAGCCGGATGCGGGTCAGCGGTCCCTCGCGCATGAGGTCGGCGAGAACCGGGTCGAACTCCGTCCCGGCGAGGTCCGTCGCGGGCCAGTCCCGGATCGCGGGCGGCGCCTGTTCGCTGAGCGTGGTGGTCTCGTCATTCATGCACCCACCCTCACCGCCGCCCGCCCGGCTGTCGCCCGGGAGTGCTCCAGGCGGAGGTCACCCCGGCAGCGCGTCCACCAGCCGGGCGAGGGCCTCGGCGAGCCGGAGGAGACCCGGTCCGGCGGGACCGCCCGGCTCGGTCAGGTAGGTGTCCCGCCGGATCTCCACCATCAGCGCGCTGACCCGGGGATCGGTGCCGTAGAACTCCAGCGGTACGTACGTCCCGCTGAACGGGCTGTCGAGCCCGACCTCCCCGCACTCCGCGAACGCCTTCCGGGCCGCCGCGAGCAGCCCCGGAGGCGTGTGGAAGGAGTCGGTGCCGAGGCACACGGGGGGCCGTGGCCCGTCCCCGTGCAGCTCATAGGGCAGGGGCCGGCTCGGATAGGAGTGCACATCGACGATCACGGCCCGCCCGGTCGCGGCCAGCCGCGCCGCCACGGCGTCCGCCATGGCCTCGGCGTACGGCCGGAAGTAGCGCGCGAGCAGCGGCTCCGGGTCGGTGCCTTCCGCCCGCAGCACGTCCTTGTGCGTGGTCCGGGTGTAGACCGCGCCCATGCCGACGGCGAGCATCTCCTCCCGCTCGTCGGGGAACCGCTCGGGGTCGACCACCAGCCGGGACAGCCGGTTGGTGAACACCCAGGGCCGCACGGCGCACACCTCCGCCGCCTCGGCGGCCAGCAGCGCGGTGTGGGAGTCCGTGATGTGGTCCAGCTCCCGCGCGAGCGCCGGGTCGTCCAGCACGATGCCGGACCGCACCTCGGGCGGGATCTCCCGCGAGGAGTGCGGGACATGAAGGATCACGGGGGAGTGCTCGGCACCCGGGGACAGCGCGAAGTTCATCAGGGCCTACTGTCCCACCCGGCCGTCGACCCGTTCCCGCAGCAGATCGGCGTGGCCGCAATGGCGGGCGTACTCCTCGATGCGGTGCACCCACAACTCGCGGACGGAGTTGTCGTCCTCGCCCACCCGGGTCGCCGGATCCGGAAACGCCGCGAACGCCGCGTCGGTCGCCGCCTGTTCGCGGGCGAGGTCGGCGAACGCGCCGTCGACCAGGGCCTGTTCGCCGACGGCCTGGTCGAAGTCGGCGTCCCGGACCCCGTACAGCTTGGGTTCCGGGTCGCCCGGCACGATCCAGTTGCGCCAGTCCCGCTCCACCTCGGCGAGATGGCGGAGCAGACCGAGCAGGGACATGGTCGACGGCGGCACCGAGCGGCGCGCCAGCTGCTCCGGGTCCAGCCCTTGGCACTTCATCTCCAGGGTGATCCGGAAGTCGCGCAGCACGCTCTGGTACGTCGCCAACTCGCCTTCCGGGCCCGGCCCGTCGTTGTCGCGCGGATCCTCGTCCGGGTCCGCCCACATGTCGGGATACACGCTGGCCTGGGTCCACCGCTCGGGTTCGTCGCTCACCGTGCACACGATGCTGAGCGGTGGCCGGGCGCGCAAGCGAATTACTCGGGGGGTCAGTTCAGCGGGGCCTGCACGGGCGTGCCGTAGAAGGTGACCGGCGGCCAGCCACGGGACACGGCCAGCTCGCTGAAGAACTGGGCGACCTCCAGCGGGTCGATGTTGTACGACGCCGGCGCCTCGACCGTCGAGACGCGGAACTCGATGCGCACCTCCGCGGGGTAGTCGTTGATCTCCTTGGAGGACATTCCCTTGAAGAACGTGCCGGGCTCGAACTCGGTCGCCGTGGCCTCCGCCTCGGCCTCCGCCGCCTGCGCGGGCGGCGCCGACGCCGCGCTGCCGAGCACCGCGCCCGCCGCGGTCGTACCGGAGTAGCCGAGCAGGGAGCGCCTGGACATGTTGGACATGATTCCCCTCCTACGCGCGCCGTACGGGTGTCTCCCGTGGCCGCGGAAATGATCGTAAGCATGATCGACCACCGTGCAGGGCTGAACCAGATCATCCGCTTGACCTGGGGATATACGGAAGGGCCGGCCCCATTTCGGGGCCGACCCTCCGGTTGTGCTCAAGGCCTCAGCTCAAGGCATCGGCTCAGCGCGTCAGCTCAGCGCGTCAGCTGAGGGACGCCAGCGCCTCGTTCCAGGTCGCCGACGGGCGCATGACCGCGGCCGCCTTCGCCGGGTCGGGCTGGTAGTAGCCGCCGATCTCGGCCGGGGAGCCCTGGACCGAGATCAGCTCCTCGACGATCTTCTGCTCGTTCGCCGCGAGCGTCTCGGCGAGCGGGGCGAAGGCCTTCGCGAGCTCCGCGTCGTCGGTCTGCTTGGCCAGCTCCTGCGCCCAGTACAGGGACAGGAAGAAGTGGCTGCCGCGGTTGTCGATGCCGCCGACGCGACGGGTCGGGGACTTGTCCTCGTTGAGGAAGGTCGCCGTGGCGCGGTCCAGGGTGTCGGCCAGGACCTGGGCGCGGGCGTTGCCCGTGCTCTTCGCGTACTGCTCCAGGGACGGGACCAGCGCGAAGAACTCACCGAGCGAGTCCCAGCGCAGGTAGTTCTCCTTGACCAGCTGCTGGACGTGCTTCGGCGCGGAACCGCCGGCGCCCGTCTCGAACAGACCGCCGCCCGCCATCAGCGGGACGACCGACAGCATCTTGGCGCTGGTGCCCAGCTCCAGGATCGGGAAGAGGTCGGTCAGGTAGTCACGCAGCACGTTGCCGGTGACCGAGATGGTGTTCTCGCCGCGGCGGATGCGCTCGATGGAGAACTTGGTGGCCTCGACCGGAGAGAGGATCTGGATGTCCAGGCCCTCGGTGTCGTGCTCCGGCAGGTACGCCTTGACCTTCTCGATGATCACGGCGTCGTGGCCGCGGTTCTCGTCCAGCCAGAACACCGCCGGGTCACCGGTGGCGCGGGCGCGGGTGACGGCCAGCTTGACCCAGTCGCGGATCGGGGCGTCCTTGGTCTGGCAGGCGCGGAAGATGTCACCGGCGGCGACGGCCTGCTCCAGGACGACATTGCCGGCCGCGTCGACCAGGCGGACCGTGCCGTCGGCCGGGATCTCGAAGGTCTTGTCGTGGGAGCCGTACTCCTCGGCCTTCTGCGCCATCAGGCCGACGTTCGGGACCGAGCCCATCGTCGACGGGTCGTAGGCGCCGTTGGCCCGGCAGTCCTCGATCACGGCCTGGTAGACACCGGAGTAGGAGTGGTCCGGCAGCACCGCGAGGGTGTCGGCCTCCTGGCCGTCCGGGCCCCACATGTGGCCGGAGGTGCGGATCATGGCCGGCATCGAGGCGTCGACGATCACGTCGGACGGCACGTGCAGGTTGGTGATGCCCTTGTCGGAGTCGACCATCGCCAGGGCCGGGCCGTCGGCGATCTCCGCCTCGAAGGAGGCCTTGATCTCGGCGCCGTTCGCCAGGGACTCCAGGCCCTTGAGGATGGCGCCCAGACCGTCGTTCGGGGACAGACCGGCGCCGGCCAGGACCTCGCCGTACTGCGCGAAGGTCTTCGGGAAGAACGCGCGGACGACATGGCCGAAGACGATCGGGTCGGAGACCTTCATCATCGTGGCCTTCAGGTGCACGGAGAACAGCACACCCTCCGCCTTGGCGCGGGCGACCTGCGCCGTGAGGAACTCGCGCAGCGCGGCGACCCGCAGCACGGAGGCGTCGACGACCTCACCGGCGATGACCTTGAGCGGGGCGCGCAGGGCGGTGGCGGAGCCGTCGGCGCCGACCAGCTCGAAGCTGAGGGTGGTGTCCTCGGCGATCACCACGGACTTCTCGGTGGCGGCGAAGTCGTTCTCGCTCATCGTCGCCACGTTCGTCTTGGACTCGCCGGTCCAGGCGCCCATGCGGTGCGGGTGGGTCTTGGCGTAGTTCTTGACCGAGGCGGGGGCGCGGCGGTCGGAGTTGCCCTCGCGCAGGACCGGGTTCACCGCGGAACCCTTGATCTTGTCGTAGCGGGCCTGGATCTCCCGCTCCTCGTCGGTCTTCGGGTCGTCCGGGTAGTTCGGCAGCGCGTAGCCCTGGCCCTGGAGCTCGGCGATCGCGGCCTTCAGCTGCGGGACGGACGCCGAGACGTTCGGCAGCTTGATGATGTTGGCGGCCGGGGTCTTGGCCAGCTCACCCAGCTCGGCGAGCGCGTCCGGGATCCGCTGGTCCTCGGTCAGGTACTCCGGGAACACCGCGATGATGCGGCCGGCCAGCGAGATGTCCCGCGTCTCCACGGCGACACCCGCCTGCGAGGCGTACGCCTGGACCACCGGCAGGAAGGAATACGTCGCCAGGGCCGGGGCCTCGTCAGTGTGCGTATAGATGATGGTCGAGTCAGTCACCGGGTGCTCCGCTCCACGTCTGCAACATTGCTCGACATCAAGATATCTCGTGATCGCCCCCGGCTCGACAGGGGTCCGCACACGCGCGGGAGGCGAAGAGGAGAACTTTCGGTCGGAGGTGCAACCTCCGCCGCCGTTTCGGCGGTCAATCAGGTTGATCACTCAACCGAGGCGAGGCCGGACCTGACCACCCGGCCGCCCGAGCGGAAGCAGACCATGAGATATCGCACCAGAGTGACAGCCCCGGCCGCCCTGATCGGGACCGCGGCGGCCCTGACCGTGGCCGCCCCCTCCGCCCACGCCGCTCCGGGGAAGAGCGGCACGCCGGGCCCCGAGACCCTCGGTGACCCCGTCTACCCCGCCCTCGGCAACGACGGCTACCGCGTCTCGTCGTACCACCTCGATTTCGCCTACGACGCCACGACCCGCCTCGTCGACGCCACCACGACGCTGCGGATCCGCACCACCCAGGCGCTGACCCGGTTCTCCCTGGACGCCCTCGGCCTGGACGTGCGCTCCGTCCGCGTCGGCGGGCGCCGCGCCGCCTTCGAGCAGGTGGGGGAGAAGCTGCGGATCACCCCGGCCGCAACCCTGCCGGACAAGGCCAGGGTCACCGTCTGCGTCGAGTACGCCGCCGACCCGCGCCGCGGCCTGTCGCACACCGGCTGGGTGGCCACCGACGACGGGTTCGCCGTGGCCTGCCAGCCCGACTCCGCGCACACCGTCTTCCCGTGCAACGACCACCCGGTGGACAAGGCCGACTTCACCTTCCGGCTCACCGTCCCGGCGGGGCTGTGCGGAGTGGCGAGCGGGCAGCTCGTGCGCACCGAGAACCTGGACGGCGGCCGGACCGCGTACACCTACCGCTCCCGATCGCCGATCGCCACGGAGCTGGTGCAGATCACCGTCGGCGATTACGTCGTCAAGGACCGGCAGGGCCCGCACGGACTGCCGCTCAGGGACGTGGTGCCCACCGCGCGGGCCGCCGCGCTGGAGCCCGCGCTCGCGCTCACCCCCGGTCTGGTCGCGTGGGTCGAACAGCGCCTCGGGGCCTACCCGTTCGAGACGTACGGCCTGCTGCCGTGCAACTCCGACGCCGCGGAGCCGTTCGGCTTCACCGGCCTGGAGACCCAGACGCTCACCATCTACCGGCCCAAGTACCTCCTCCAGGAGGAGTCGAAGATCGGCTCGCACATGATGCACGAGCTGGTCCACTCCTACTTCGGCAACAGCGTCTCGCCCGCCACCTGGGCCGACCTGTGGATGAACGAGGGCCACGCCGACTTCTACGGGCTGCTGTACCGCTATGAGCGCGGCTGGCCCGACTCGCTCGGGATGACCTCGCTGGAAGCGCGGATGAAGCACACCTACGCGCTCGGCGACCAGTGGCGCAAGACCTCCGGCCCGGTCGCCGCCCCGAACGCGGTCAACCTCTTCGACAGCCAGCGCTACCTCGGCGGCGTCCTCGTCCTGTACGCCCTGCGCCGGCAGGTCGGCGAGGACGCCTTCAACGCGCTGGAGCGCGCCTTCCTGGAGCGGTTCCGCGACGCGTCGGCGTCGACGGAGGACTACATCGCGGTGGCCTCGGAGGTGTCCGGGCAGGACCTGTCGGGCTTCCTGCGGGAGTGGCTGTACGGCACGAAGACCCCGCGGATGCCGGGCCACCCGGACTGGACGGTGACCCCGGTGACCTCGGCCTCGCCGACCGCCCCGCGCGAACGGCGGGACGGCCACCACGACAACTCGGCGACGCTCTGATCTCCGTGATGTCAGTCGAGCCGGGTGGAGGGGACTTCGCCCGGCTCGCCCTCGGGGACGCGCTGCTGCGGGATGGTGAGCGACCCCTGCTGGAGGGCCACCGTGCGCGCGGGCGCCGGGATGCGGATGCCCTCCTGGCGGTAGCGCTTGTGCAGGCGCTTGATGAACTCGTGCTTGATCCGGTACTGGTCGCTGAACTCACCGACGCCCAGGATGACCGTGAAGCCGATCCGGGAGTCACCGAAGGTGTGGAAGCGGATGATCGGCTCGTGGTCCGGTACGGCGCCCTCGACGTCGGCCATCACCTCGCCGATGACCTCATTGGTGACCCGCTCCACCTGCTCCAGATCGCTGTCGTAGGCGACGCCGACCTGGAGCAGGATCGTCAACTGCTGCTCGGGACGCATGAAGTTGGTCATGTTCGTCTTCGCGAGCTCCCCATTGGGGATCACGACCAGGTTGTTGGACAGGTTGCGGACGGTCGTCTGGCGCCAGTTGATGTCCTCGACGTAGCCCTCCTCACCGCTGCTCAGCCGGATGTAGTCACCGGGCTGGACGGTCTTGGAGGCCAGGATGTGAATGCCCGCGAAGAGGTTGGCGAGCGTGTCCTGAAGCGCGAGCGCGACCGCCAGACCGCCGACGCCGAGGGCGGTGAGCAGCGGCGCTATGGAGACGCCCAGGGTCTGGAGCACCACCAGGAAGCCGATGGCGAGGACCAGGATCCGGGTGATGTTGACGAAGATGGTGGCGGATCCGGCGACGCCGGGCCGGGACGAGGTGACCGTCCGCATCACTCCGGCGATACCGCGGGCGGCGGCCAGCGTCACGACGAAGATGAGCAGCACCGTCAGGGTCTGATTGACGTTGTGCTGGACCGTCTTCGTCAACGGCAGCGCGGCACCCGCGGAGGCGGCGCCGCCGAGGATCGCCGCCCACGGCACGACGGTGCGCAGCACGTCCACGATGAGGTCGTCGCCGCTCCAGCGGGTGCGGTCGGCGTGCTTGCCCAGCCAGCGCAGCAGCATCCGGAGCAGAAACGCGGCCAGCAGGCCCGCGGCCATCGCGATTCCGGCGATGACCATGTCGTCCATGGTGATGTTCCGATTCACCGGTCACCTCCGGGAAGAGAAGCGGCGGCGAATCGCTCCGCCGTCGGCCGGATGTGAAGTTTCGTCACTTAGTCACCTGCTCGAATTCCGGACTGTACCGTCGCGCGCCGACCGGGCGCGACGGCTCATCCTGCCGTATCCCGCACAGCAGTTCGCACCAGGTCCACGGCCGTACGGGGGCGGCTGGGGGCGCAGGCCCGGCGCGACCGTGCGCCTTCGTGCGCCCGCCTGGTCCGTGACGCGGCTGCCATGGGCGGCTGTGCGCCGTTACCGTCGTGGGGACGGAGGCGGCGCGGGGGAGGGCCTGATGCTCGGCGAGGCAGCGTTGGCGTTGGCGGCGGCCGGTGGCGGTGCGGTGGTCGAGGCGGCCGGGACGGACGCGTGGCAGGGCCTCCAGCAGGCCGTGGCACGCTGGCTGGGTCGGGGCGACGCGCAGGTGGAGGGCCGCGAGATGGAGCGCCTGGACGAGGCGGCTGCGGCTCTGGTGGCAAGCGACGCATCGGACTCCGAACAGATTCGCAGCCTGCAACAGGGGGTCTGGCAGGCCCGCTTCACGATGGCCCTGGAGAATATGGCAGCGCCCGAACGCGACCGCGCCGCAGCGGAACTACGCGCCTTGCTCGCCTCCCACGCGCCGCCGGGCCCGCTCACCTCGGCACCGGGTGGACTCGCCGCACAGCCCCGCCGCCCGAGCTGACAGCACCCAAAAGCACAGCCCCACCCCTGATCACCCTCACCTCTCCCCGAACGCCCCGTGCCGCCCCGCCCCCGCCGAAAACCGCGCCGCCCCCTCCAGACTCTCCGCCAACACGCCCACCCCATGCCCCAGTTCCGACCGCAGCGCCTCCTCCTCGCCCAACCCCTCCTGATCGAGGACGGACGCCCGGTCTGCGCGCAGGCACGCCTGCGGGAACGCGGCGATCGTGGCCGCCAGGGCCTCCGCCTCCGCGCGTGCCGTGCCGGTGGGGACGACGCGGTTGGCCAGGCCGATCTCGTACGCCTCCCGCGCCGGGACCGGGCGGCCGGTGAGGATCAGGTCCATGGCGCGGCTCGTGCCGATCAGCCGGGGCAGCCGTACCGTGCCGCCGTCGATCAGGGGCACGCCCCAGCGGCGGCAGAAGACACCGAAGACGGCGTCCTCCTCGGCCACCCGCAGATCGCACCAGAGCGCCAGTTCCAGGCCCCCGGCCACCGCGTGCCCGGCGACCGCCGCAATCACCGGCTTGGACAGCCGCATCCGGGTCGGGCCCATCGGGCCGTCACCGTCCTCGGTGACCTGGTTGCTCCGCTCGGTGCCCAGGGCCTTCAGGTCCGCGCCCGCGCAGAAGGTGCCTCCCTCGCCCCACAGCACCGCCACTCGGGCTTCTTCATCGGCCTCGAACTCCCGGAACGCGGCCGCCAGTTCCGCCGCCGTCGGGCCGTCCACCGCATTGCGGGCCTCGGGGCGGGACAGGACGACGGTGGTGACGTGTCCCTGGCGTTCGACGCGGACCGGCATGACAGGGGCCCCTTTCCATGGGTCGGCCCCGCAGGTTACCGATCGGTCAGATGACCTTCCAGCGCACCAGCGCCCCCAGCGTCAGCGCCCCCGGCAGGATCGGCAGCCAGACCGTGATGATCCGGTACGCCAGCACCACCGCCGTCGCCACGGCCGCCGGGCCGCCCGCCGCCACCAGCGCCACGATCAGCGCCGCCTCGACCGAGCCGATACCGCCCGGGGTGGGGACCAGCGCGACCGCGACCGTGGCCGCGAGATAGGCGACCGCCATGTGCAGCGGCGGCACGTCCAGGCCCAACGCCTCGCCCACCGCGACCAGTCCGGCCGCCTGGAGCGCCGGGAAGGCGAACGCGCCGCCCCACAGGGCGAACGCCCGGGAGGCCCGGGTGTGCACCGAGCGGGCCTCACCGAGGGCCGTACGGAGGAAGGAGACCACGGTGGTGCGGACGCGACGGATCAGCATCAGTACGCCTGCCACAACCAGCACTGTCACGATCACCGTGATGACCAGCGGGGCCATCGCACCCTCCGGCAGCAAGGTGCTCAGCCGCAGCGCGTCGGGGAAGGCCAGCAGCAGCGCGGCCAGCAGGGCTACGCGGCCTATGGACTCGGCCAGGAGGTAGAGGGCTATCGCCGCCGAGGAGCGGGCCAGCGGTAGGCCGCATACCGTCATGAAGCGCAGGTTTACCGCGCTTGCGCCCAGGCCTGTCGGTAGTAGGTGGTTCGCGGCGCCTGCCGCGAACTGCGTCGCCAGCAGTCGGGCGGACGGCAGTCGTTCTACAACCGCCCCCTGGCGGCAGCAGGCCGCGGCCACCCAGGTCAGGCAGGTCGCGCCGGCCGCCGCCAGCAGCCAGGGCCACTCGGCGGTGCCCAGATGCGCGAATCCCTCGGCGAGCACGTCACGGTGCCGCACCGCCACCACCGCGACCAGCACCAGCGGGAGCAGACACAGGATCTGCCGGACGGGCAGGCGCCGTCTGGCCTTGGGCGGGTCGGGGAGCTGTACCGCTGTCACATTCGGAGAGGTTCTCCGCACCGTCCCAACTGCGGGTTGCCGAATCGGGGCTTCCGGCTTACGTCCGCCCGTCATCGGGACCTTCGTACGGGTGGTCCCCGTAAACCGATTGACCTCAAGGATGCTTGAGGTTCTACCTTCTCTCGCATGAGCATGGAGACCACAGCCTGGATGCAACTGCACTCCGTCATGACCGCCGAGCAGGAGCGCCGACCCTTCGCGCGCGAGACCCTGCGCCGCATCGGCGGCTTCGCCCGCCCGCACCGGGCGCGCATCGCGCAGTTCGTGGGCCTGGGGGTGGTCACCGCACTGCTCGCCGTGGCGACGCCCGTCCTGGCCGGCAAGGTCGTCGACGCGATCGTGTCGGGCGACGACGAGAGCAGGGTCGTACGGCTGGCCCTGCTGATCGCCCTCATCGCGGTCCTGGAGGCGGCGCTGGGCATCCTCGCCCGGCGGCTTTCGGCGACGCTCGGGGAGGGACTCATCCTCGATCTTCGGACGGCCGTGTTCGATCATGTGCAGCGCATGCCGGTCGCGTTCTTCACACGTACTCGTACGGGAGCGCTGGTCTCCCGTCTCAACAACGACGTCATCGGCGCCCAGCGCGCCTTCAGCAACACCCTCTCCGGAGTGGTGAGCAATCTGGTCACGCTGCTGCTGACCCTGGTCGTGATGCTCACGCTCTCCTGGCAGATCACCCTGCTCGCGCTGGTGCTGCTCCCGGTGTTCGTGATCCCGGCCCGCCGCATGGGCCGCCGGATGGCGAACATGACCCGGGAGGCGGCCACCCTCAACGCCGCGATGGGCACCCGCATGACCGAGCGCTTCTCGGCCCCCGGCGCCACCCTGGTCAAGCTCTTCGGCCGCCCCGAGCAGGAGTCCGAGGAGTTCGCCGCCCGCGCCCGCCGGGTCGCCGAGATCGGGGTCCGCACCGCCACCGCACAGTCGGCGTTCATCACCGCCCTGACCCTGGTCTCCGCTCTCGCACTCGCCCTGGTCTACGGCCTCGGCGGCTGGTTCGCCCTGAACGGCAGCCTCGAACCCGGCGCCGTGGTCGCCCTCGCCCTGCTCCTGACCCGCCTCTACGCCCCGCTGACCTCCCTCGCCGGGGCCCGTGTGGAGGTCATGAGCGCTCTGGTCAGCTTCGAGCGGGTCTTCGAGGTGCTCGACCTCGAACCGCTCATCCAGGACCGGCCCGACGCCAAGGAGATCCCCGACGGTCCGGTTTCCGTGGAGTTCACCGACGTCCGCTTCGGCTACCCCTCCGCCGACAAGGTTTCCCTTGCCTCCCTGGAAGAGGTCGCGGCCCTCGACACCCGGGGCGGCTCCGAGGTCCTGCGCGGACTGTCCTTCCGCGCCGAACCCGGCCAGACGGTCGCCCTCGTCGGCTCCTCCGGCGCGGGCAAGTCGACGATCGCGAGCCTGCTGCCCCGCCTGTACGACGTCGACGGCGGCACCGTACGCCTCGGCGGGGTCGACGTCCGTGAGGTGAGCGCCCGGTCCCTGCGTGAGACCCTCGGCATGGTCACCCAGGACGGCCATCTGTTCCACGACAGCGTCCGCGCCAACCTGTTGCTGGCCCGGCCCACCGCGAGCGACGACGAACTGTGGGACGCGCTGCGCCGCTCCCGCCTCGACGACCTCGTCCGGTCCCTGCCGGACGGTCTGGACACGGTGGTCGGCGAGCGCGGCTACCGGCTCTCCGGCGGTGAGCGCCAGCGGATGACCATCGCCCGGCTGCTGCTGGCCCGGCAGCGCGTCGTCATCCTCGACGAGGCCACCGCCCACCTCGACAACACCTCCGAGGCCGCCGTCCAGGAGGCCCTCGCCGAGGCACTGGAGGGCAGGACCGCGGTGGTCATCGCGCACCGGCTGTCGACCGTACGGGCCGCCGACCTGATCCTGGTCGTCGAGGACGGCCGGATCGTCGAACGCGGCACCCACGACGAACTGCTGGCCGCCGAGGGACGGTACGCCGAGCTGTACCGGACGCAGTTCGAGGAGCGCTCCGGCGACGACGAGGAGCGACCCGCCGACGCGACGGAGATCGCCGTGGCGTAGTCGTCCCGCGACCTAGGGTGACCTCGTCCCGGCAGTCACCCGCTGTCATCAGCGGCTGCGGAAGGCCACGTTCATGCCGCACTCGACCCTCAGATCCTGTGTCAGCCGCCGCCGTCTGCTGGAGGGCGGAGCCGCCCTCCTCGGCGCGTTCGCCGTCACCTCCGGATCCGCGGCCGGGCGCGCCCGCGCGGCCGACGGCGCCCAGGAATGGAACGGCTCCATCGACCTCTTCCGCCTGGGCGCCGAACCCCCGCACACCACACTCATGCCGTACGCCGACACGGCCCAGGCCCTGGCCGCCGACCGCACGGTGTCGCCGTACCGGATCGGCCTCGACGGCACCTGGAAGTTCGCGTACGCGGACCGCCCCGCCGACCGTGACCCCGACTTCCACCGCACCGACGTCGACGACAGCGGCTGGGACAGCATCCCGGTCCCCTCCGTGTGGCAACTGCACGGCTACGACCGCCCGATCTACCTCAACATCACCTACCCCTACTGGGGCGCCAACGGACTCGGCGAGGAGCCTCAGCCCCCGGCCGTGCCGACCCGCTACAACCCCGTCGGCCAGTACCGCCGTACCTTCACCGTCCCCCGCGACTGGTCGGGACGCCGTACCTTCCTGCACTTCGAGGGCGTGAAGTCGGCGCACTACGTATGGATCAACGGCGAACTCGTGGGCTACCACGAGGACTCCTACACCCCGGCCGAGTACGACATCACCCGGCACCTGAAGTCCGGCACCAACCAGATCGCCGTCGAGGTCTACCGCTACTCCGACGGCGACTGGCTGGAGGACCAGGACATGATCCGGCTGAGCGGCATCTTCCGCTCGGTGTACCTGTACTCCACCCCCGCCGTGCACCTGCGCGACTTCAAGCTCGACACCCCGCTCGGTGACGACTACACGTCCGCCGAACTCTCGGTCACCGCGAGCGTGCGCGCCTACGAGGGCGGCACGGCGGGCTCGTACACCGTCGAGACGCAGCTGTACGACACCGGCGGCCACCCCGTCTGGTCCCGGCCGCTGCAACAGACCGCGAAGGTCGGCACCTCCGGCACCGACACGACCGTTCAGGCCGCCAAGGCCGTGCCCGCGCCGAAGCTGTGGTCGGCGGAGCAGCCGTACCTCTACACCGCCGTCCTCAGCCTGCGTGATCCGGCCGGTCAGGTCATCGAGACGTTGTCGCACCGCGTCGGGTTGCGCGAATTCGCCCTGCGGGACGGCCTGATGCGCATCAACGGCAAGCCCGTCTCGCTGCGCGGCACCAACCGCCACGAGATGCACCCCGAGCGCGGCACCGCCCTCACCCGCGCCGATCTGGTCCGGGACATCGAGGTGATCAAGCGGCTGAACATGAACTCGGTCCGCACCTCGCACTACCCCAACAACCCGGTCTGGTACGAACTCGCCGACGAATACGGCCTGTACCTCGTCGACGAGACCAACCTGGAGACGCACGGCATCCACAAGCGCTACCCCGGCGACCACCCCGACTGGACGAAAGCCTGCGTGGCCCGCGCCCAGAACATGGTCCACCGTGACAAGAACCACGCCTCGGTCGTCATCTGGTCCCTCGGCAACGAGGCGGGCGGCGGCTCCACGTTCGTCGCCATGCACGACTGGATCAAGTCCTACGACCCCACTCGCGTCGTCCAGTACGAGGGCGACGACCGGCCCGGCGTCAGCGACATCCGCTCCGAGATGTACGACACCCCGGCCAAGGTGGAGGCCCGTGCCAAGGACACCGCCGACACCCGGCCGTACGTCATGATCGAGTACTCCCATGCGATGGGGAACTCCAACGGCAACTTCAAGAAGTACTGGGACCTCGTCCGCCGCCACGACGTACTCCAGGGCGGCTGGATCTGGGACTTCGCCGACCAGTCCCTGAGCTGGCCCACCCCTGCGCGTCAACTGCTCACCGAGACGGGTCCGTTGGCGCTGCGCGGCGAGATCCTCGCCCCCTCCGGCACCCTCGACCGCACCAAGGGCCTGTACGGCGGCACCGTGTTCGCCCGCGACCCGCGCCTGGACCTCACCGGCTCGCTCACCCTGGAGGCCTGGGTCACCCCGCACTACACCGGCTACCAGCAGCCGATCATCGCCAAGGGGGACACGCAGTACGCGCTGAAGCAGACCACCAAGAACCTGGAGTTCTTCATCCACTCCGGCGGAGAGTGGATCACCGCGACCTGGCCGCTGCCGGCGGACGGCTGGCGGGGCAGCGAGCACCACATCGCCGGGGTCTTCGACGCGGACGCGGGCACGCTCACCCTGTATGTCGACGGCGAGGTCAAAGCGACCCGCACCACCGACCGCAGGCCCGGCGTCAACTGCGCGCCCCTCGCCCTGGCCACCGACGCCGACCACTCCACCCGGGAGTTCAGCGGCACCATCCGCCGCGCCCGTGTCTACGCGCGCGCCCTGAGCGCCGCCGAGCTGGCCTCCGACCGCCGCGCTCCGGACGGCGACGGCGTGCGCTTCTGGTTCGACGCCGCCACCGTCGGCGTCAGCGAGAAGCAGCCGTCGGAGAAGACCTTCTACGCCTACGGCGGCGACTGGGGCGACAACCCCAACGACGGGAACTTCGTCGCGGACGGCATCGTCACCGCCGACCGTGGACACACCGGCAAGGCCGCCGAGGTGAAGCGGGTCTACCAGGCGATCAACGCGACTCGGGGCGACGGTGGCGCGATCACTCTGACCAATGAGTACCTGTTCACCAACCTCCGTGATTTTGACGGCAGTTGGGCCCTCATCGAGGACGGTGAGCCGGTTCGGCGGGGAGCCCTCAGCCGCGCTCAGCTCGACGTACCGCCGCAGTCGAGCAAGGAGATCACCGTGCCGGCGGAGCTGCCTGCCGACTGGTCGAAGTCGAAGGAATACTTCCTCCAACTGTCCTTCGTCACCCGGCAGTCCACGAAGTGGGCCGCGGCGGGATTCGAAGTGGCCCGGCAGCAACTGCCCCTCGGCGGGGGCGAGAAGGCCGGTGCGCCGGTACGGCTGGACAGCGTTCCGGCCCTCGCGCATGTCGACGGCGAGCGGTCCGTGACCGTCACCGGCGAGGGCTTCTCCCTCACCGTCGACAAGAAGCGCGGCGTCATCACCTCCTACGAGGCCGCCGGCGTACGGCTCCTGGACTCCGGGCCCGTGCCCAACTTCTGGCGGGCGCCCACCGACAACGACAAGGGCAGCCGCCAGCACATCCGCAACGAGACCTGGCGCGACGCCGGCACCCGGCGCACCGTCACCGACGTCGCCGTGCGCCCTCTCGGGGACAAGGCGGTCGAGATCAAGGTGACCGGCACCCTGCCGACCACCGTGAAGTCGACGTACAGCACCACCTGCACCGTCTTCGGCAACGGCGAGATCAAGGTCGACAACACCCTTCACCCGGGCGCCACTTCACTGCCGTACATCCCGGAGATCGGCACCCTCCTCTTCCTCCCGGGCCGCCTGGACCGGCTGCACTATTACGGTCGCGGGCCCGAGGAGAACCACTGGGACCGCAACAACGGCACCGACGTGGGGCGGTACTCCGGCACCGTCGCCGAGCAGTGGACCCCCTACATCCGCCCGCAGGAGAACGGCAACAAGACCGACGTCCGCTGGGCCGCGCTCACCGACGCCGCCGGGGCCGGGCTTCTGATCAGCGGTGAACCCCTGCTGGAGATCAACGCCTCCCGCTTCACCCCGGAGGACCTGTCGGTCGGCGTGCGCCACGACTATCAGCTCACCCCGCGCGAGGAAGTCGTCCTGCGGGTGAGCCACCGGCAGATGGGCGTGGGCGGCGACAACAGTTGGGGCGCGCACACGCACGACGAGTACAAGCTGTTCGCCGATCGCGACTACGCCTACACCTACCGGCTGCGCCCGCTGACCGACCTCGCCGACGCGACCGGCGCCTCGCGACGGCCCACGGCGACGGACTGACGCGAGGGGGCCTGCGGCGGCCGACTGATCAGAACCGGCGCTTGGGAGCGGCCGTACGCCCGACTGTCGCGGCCAGCTTTCTCAACCGGCGCCAGTCCAGGGCCGGTTCACGCCGGGCGAGCCCGGGGCGCTTGCGCGGTACGCGGACGCGCAGGGCGCCGGGCTCGACGCGGCAGCGGACCGGCGAGGGCAGGACCAGCGCCTCGCCGTCCAGGCCCACCTCGACCTCCGCGCCGTCGGCGTTCTCCACGACGACCTCGCGGGCGGTGTGGACGGTGAGCCCGGCCGGGGCCGGGTCGAGCACCAGCGCGGCGGCCTCGGCGGCGTTCTCCACCCGGACTCCCAGGACCCCGAGCACTCCCATGTCGAGCCGGTCGCGCCGCCCGAACCCGAACGGCTCGCCGGTCCGGTAAGGGTTGTTGCTCACCAGGACGGCCTGCGGGGCGTCGAGGGTGACCTCGCCCGCGCGGGCGGTGAGCCGCGGCCCGTGCCGCCCGGTGAGGAGATCCGGCAGCAGCTCCAAGCTGGTGCCGAGCTTGTCGTCCCGGTACGAGGGGTGCTGCACGATCGCCGCGTACGCGCCGAAGGAGGCGTTGTTCACGAACGGCCGGTCAGCGGCGAACCCCAGGTCGACGCGGAGCTCCACCCCGTCGGTCAGCGCCTCCAGGCAGGCGGCGGGGTCGTCGCGGTCCAGGCCGAGGTCCAGGGCGAAGTGGTTGCGGGTGCCGGCGCTGATGACCAGGAACGGCAGTCCGTGCTCGGCGGCGACGGCCGCGACCAGCGCCTGGGTGCCGTCGCCGCCCGCGACCCCGAGCAGATCGGCGCCCTCGGCGACGGCGGCGCGGGCCAGCTCGGTCACGTCCTGCGGATGCGCCGGGTCGAGCAGAACGACCCGCGCGCCGAGCTGTTCGGCCCGCTCCCGCAGCCCGAACCGGACGACCTTCCCGCCGCCCGAGCGCGGGTTCATGATCAGGTACGGCCGCTCGGGCGGCGGGCACCGGCGTTCGCGCACCCTGTGCATTCCGGTGCCGCGCAGGGCGTACCGCCCGCACCAGACGGCGACGCCCCACAGCGCCAGCGACAAGGGCAGTGCCCAGAAGAGGGTCGTGGCGAAGACGGCGACGACACACGCGGGGACGATCAGCGCCACCAGTGCCGCCACCCACCGCAGGGGCCCGCGAAGACTTACCGTCCACCACACCGCGGCCACCGCCACGACCAGACCGAGGGCCCCGACCAGGAGCAGCAGCAGGCCGATGAGTCCGCCGTAGACGAGCGGCAGGAGCACGGCGAGCGCGGCCGCCGTCAGCGCCGCCCTCGCCGCCCAGCGCTGCACGTGATAGCTGCGGCCGCTCACGTTGTCGATCACCGGGTCATCGTAGGGGTGAGTGCTCGGGAGGGGTCTGGGAAGGCGGTGATGAACTCACGAACCGACGAGCCGGTCCGGCACTCCTCTGAGTGCCGGACCGGCTCAGCCGCGGGCTACTGGCCCGTCGCCGCCGCCGTCAGGCTCTGCGGAACCTCCGCGTAGCCCGCCGGGCGGGTGGTGAACGTGCCCCGGCCCTGGGTGCGGCCGCGCAGGCGCGAGGCGTAGCCGAACAGTTCGGCCAGCGGAACCGTCGCGGTCACCACCGCCGTACCGCCCCGGGTCGCCGACGCCGACACCCGTCCGCGGCGCGCCGCCAGATCGCCCAGGACGGCACCCACGGAGTCCTCGGGCACGGTCACCGTCACCTCGGCGACCGGCTCCAGCAGCCGCATCTCGCAGGACCGCAGGGCTTCCCGCAGTCCGAACCGGCCGGCGGCGCGGAACGCGAGCTCCGAGGAGTCCTTGGAGTGCGTGGCCCCGTCGGTGAGCGTGACCCGCACGCCGGTCACCGGATGACCGCCCAGCGGACCCTCCGCCAGCGCGTCCCGGCAACCGGCCTCGACCGCGCGGACGAATTCCCGCGGGACCCGGCCGCCGACCACCGTCGAAGCGAACGCGAAACCGGCCTCGCCGTCCGGAGCGTCCAACGGCTCGACGTCCAGCACCACATGGGCGAACTGCCCGGCGCCGCCGTCCTGCTTGACGTGCCGGTACACCAGCCCCGCCACCCCGCGGACCACGGTCTCCCGGTACGACACCTGCGGGCGGCCGACCGAGACCTCCAGGCCCCGGTCGCGGCGCAGCTTCTCCACCGCCACCTCCAGGTGCAGCTCGCCCAGGCCCGACAGCAGCGTCTGGCCGGTCTCCGGATCGGTCCGCACGACCAGCGACGGATCCTCCTCCGCCAGCCGGGCCAGCGCCGAGGCCAGCCGGTCGGTGTCCTGGCCGAGGCGGGCCTCGACGGCCACCGAGACCACCGGGTCGGCCGTGGTGGGCGGTTCCAGCACGAGCGGCGCCGAGGGGGCGCACAGGGTCGTACCGGCACGCGCCGACTTCGGGCCGATCACGGCGACGATGTCCCCGGCCACGGCCACGTCCGTCTCGGTGTGCCGGTCGGCCTGCACCCGCAGGATGCGGCCGACCCGTTCGGTGCGCCGGACGCCCATGTCCAGCACCGTGTCCCCCTTCCGCAGCACTCCCGAATAGATCCGCAGGTACGTCATCCGGCCGGTCGGCGCCGCGTGCACCTTGAAGGCCAGCGCGGCCAGGGGCGCGGCGGGATCGGCGGCACGCTCCTGCTCCGTACCGTCGATCGTGCCGCGCACGGCCGGGACGTCCGCTGGCGACGGCAGATACGCCACCACGGCCTGGAGCAACGGCTCGATGCCGCGATTGCGGTACGCCGAACCGCACAGCACCACCACGGCCTCACCCGCGTGGGTCAGTTCGCGCAGTGCCGCGCGCAGCGTCGCCTCCGAGACCGCCGAGCCGGCGCAGTACTCCTCCAGTGCCTGGGGGTGCAGTTCGGCGACGGCCTCGTCCAGGGCCCGGCGGCGCCGCAGCGCCTCGGCGCGCAGTGCCTCGGGCACCTGGCGTTCCTCGTGCGCGCCGGTGTCCGGGGGCCACACGACGGCCCGCATCCGGACCAGGTCGACGACGCCCTCGAACCCCTCCTCGCGGCCGATCGGCAACTGCACCACCAGGGGCGTGGCGCCCAGCCGTTCCCGGATCGACGCGACGGCCGAGTCCAGGTCGGCGCCCGCGCGGTCCATCTTGTTCACGAACGCCAGGCGCGGCACCCCGTGCCGGTCGGCCTCCCGCCAGACCGCCTCGCTCTGCGGTTCGACGCCCGCGACGGCGTCGAACACCGCCACCGCGCCGTCGAGGACGCGCAGCGAGCGCGTCACCTCGTCGGCGAAGTCCACGTGGCCCGGGGTGTCGATGAGGTTGATCCGGTGCCCGTCCCAGTCGCAGCTGACCGCCGCCGCGAAGATGGTGATGCCCCGGTCGCGTTCCTGGGAGTCGAAGTCGGTGACGGTGGTGCCCTCGTGCACCTCGCCCCGCTTGTGGACGGCGCCGGTCAGGAACAGGATCCGCTCGGTCACGGTGGTCTTGCCGGCGTCCACGTGGGCGAGGATGCCGAGGTTGCGGACGGCTTTGAGCGCGCGGAGTGTGAGGTCGGTACGCACGGCCTGAGGCCCTTCTTCGTGTGTCGTGAGTGGTGAAGAGGCAGCGCGATGGGCGGCCGAAGCCCGAGGAATCGCACCCTGCGCCGGACAGCGGCGGGGCAGGGCTCAGCGACGGTCTTCGACCGGGTTCTCCAGTGCCGGCCGCGCGGCGGGCACCGGGCTCACGAAGACACGAGGATCACGTCGAACCGCGCCCAGGGGACGACGACAGCGATGACGGTGCGCACTGCCGGCCTCCCTCGAATCTGAACTCGGAACACGTAGGACGCACCGGCCACTTCGGGCCCGGACGCGTATCGAGAGTGTAGGGAGCGGGGCAGGGGTGGGGCGCGGCATTTTCCGGGGACGGAGGCGCACCGGTTTGTGACGTAGGTCATGAAACCCGGGGCGGGATCTTGGAATTTCTGATTCCGCGCCGCTGCTCCCCTCGTCAGGGGATCACCATGTCCTTCCTTCCCGCACCGCCTCTGAAAGGTTCCCCTGCGCCATGCCACTGGCTCTCCTGGCCCTGGCTGTCGTCGCCTTCGGCATCGGCACGACCGAATTCGCCACCATGGGACTGCTGCCCCAGATCGCCGACGGGATCGATGTGTCCGTGCCGCAGGCGGGCAACATCGTGTCCGCCTACGCGCTGGGCGTCGTCGTCGGCGCCCCGGTGCTGACCGGCATCGGAGCGCGCATCCCGCACAAGCGCCTGCTGTTGCTCCTGTCCGGACTCTTCGTGATCGGCAACGTTGCGTCCGCCCTCGCCCCGAACTTCGGGCTGCTCTTCGCCGCGCGCTTCCTGGCGGGTCTGCCGCACGGCGCGCTGTTCGGCGTGGGCGCGGTCGTCGCCTCCCGGCTCGTCGCCCCGGACCGGGCGGCCACCGCGGTGTCGCGGATGTTCCTCGGACTGACCGTCGCCAACATCATCGGTGTCCCGGCCGGTACGGCGCTCGGCCAGCAGCTGGGCTGGCGGTCCGCCTACGTCGCGGTGGCCGTCATCGGCGTGCTCGCCCTCCTGGCCCTGGCCGCGTTCGTGCCCCACCAGCCGCGCGGCGCCCAGGCCGGCGTCCGCCACGAGCTGCGGGCGATGGGCAACAAGCAGGTGTTCATCGGCCTGGCCACGGCAGTCGTCGGATTCGGCGGCTTCTTCGCCGTCTACAGCTACCTCGTGCCCATGCTGACCAACCTCACGGGCCTCTCCGACTCCTCCACCACCCTGGTACTCGCGCTCTACGGCGTGGGCATGACCCTGGGCACCCTGGTCGCGGGACCGCTCACCGACCGCGCGCTGCGCCCGACGCTCTACGGCGGGCTCGCCCTGCTGTCGGCCGCGCTGGTGGTGTTCTGGTTCAGCGTCCACAGCACCGTGCCGGCACTGATCACGATCACGTTCATCGGCGCGATGGGCGCCCTCATCACCACGCCCGTGCAGATCCTGCTGATGGCCAAGGCCAAGGACGCGCCGACCATGGCGGCGGCCTCCAACCACTCCGCGTTCAACCTGGCCAACGCGGGCGGCGCCTGGCTCGGCGGTCTCGCCATCTCCGCGGGCTGGGGCTGGTCCTCGCCCGCCCTGGTGGGTGCCGCGCTGGGCGTGGCGGGCCTGGGCCTGGCCTTCATGGGCGGCCGCATGGACCGGGGCGGAGAGCCCTCCGAGGTGATCACGTCCTCGGACGCGCAGCACGAGCAGGTCACGGCCGCGCAGTAGCCGGTCGCTAGTTCCACAGGGGATACGACACCGTGGCCGCGTATCCCTCCGGCCTGCCCTCGGTGTAGGTGAGGGTGATCCGGGAGTAGTGCGAGAGCTGAGGGTGCTTCTTCCAGGGCTCGGGGCGGTCGAGCCGTACCGACACCGGATACGCGTGGAAGCGGCCCGCCGCACAGTACGGCTTGCAGTCGTTGACCCAGTTCACGCCCTCGGCCCGGGCCGACCGCTCGCCCCACCGGGACCAGTGCAGCGAGGCCAGGCGACTGTTGCCGTCAGCACAGGCGAGCATGAAGTCGGCGGGCCGTACTTCCGGGTGCCACAGGCAGTCGACGAGCACCGGAGGGTCTTCGGTCCGCTGCACGGCCTGCGTGGTCTGTGCGCCCGCGGATGCGGCCAGGGCGGCGACGGCGCAGAGCGCGGCCGCGGACGTGAGTGCGCGTGAGCGTATGTGCATGGCCGCTCCCCGGTGCAGCTCGCCGAACAATGCCCGCACCCGACGCTACGGCCGCAGGCCGGAAGGCACCACTCGAACGGAGTAGGGGAAGGCGTCCTAACGCCACCGGCGCCGGGAGGCCGTGACGAGCTCGCTCATCGTGGCGAGCTTGGTCCTCGGCCTGCCGGCGTCCTCGCCGCGTGCGCGTTCGGCCCGGTCGATGGCCGCCATGCCACGGGCGTCCACGACATGCGGCGCACGGCGGCGAGCGAGTCGGGCGAACGCCTTCGCCGGCGGGGTGGGCCGGGGCAGGGCACCCTCGACGGCGTCGGCGAGCAGCGTGCCGACGGTCTCGGCGGCGCAGGTCCGGTTGGCGCCGATGCCTCCGGAGGGACCGCGCTTGATCCACCCCACGACGTACGTGCCGGGCAGCCCTGTCACCCGCCCCCGTTCGTGCGGGACGGTCCCGGCCGACTCGTCGAAGGGCAGCCCCGGCACCGGCGTCCCCCGGTAGCCGATGGCCCGTATCGCCGTGGTCGCGGGAAGGAGGAGTTCACCGTCCGCCGAGGTGACGCGCACGCCTTGCATGCCTTGGCCGTCTCCGACGATCTCCGCCGGTGCGGAGTGGAAGCGCAGCACGATGCGCCGACCCTCGCCCGGCGGGCGGGACCAGTCGACCTTCTCGCGCGCCGTGTGCCGTAGCACGGCGGCGAGTTCGCGCGGTCCGGCGGCGTCGATCGCGTCGCCGACGCGCGGGTCGTGGTCGTCGACGACCAGGCGCACACCGGGCAGTTGGGTCAGCGCGAGGAGTTCCGGCCGGGTGCAGGCCGCGTGCTCCGGGCCCCGGCGGCCCAGCAGGACGACCTCGCGGACGGCAGAGCCGCGCAGGGCGCGCAGCGCGTGCTCGGCGATGTCCGTACCGGCCAGCTCCTCCGGGTCGCTGACCAGGATGCGGGCCACGTCGAGGGCGACATTGCCGTTGCCGACCACGACGACGCGCTCGGCGGACAGGTCGACCGCGTCGGGCGCGACGTCGGGATGGGCGTTGTACCAGCCGACGAATTCCGACGCGGACAGACTGCCTGTGCGGTCCTCGCCAGGGATGCCGAGCCGTCGGTCGCCGGACGCGCCCACGGCGTACACCACCGCGTCGTGGTGGGCGGCGAGTTCCTCCGCCATGACGTGCTCGCCGACCCGAAGCCCCAGCAGCATCCGCACCCGGGGGTGGGAGTGGAAGCGGGCGAAGGTGTCACCCGCCTTCTTGGTCGCGGGGTGGTCGGGAGCGACGCCGTACCGGACCAGGCCGCCGGCCACCGGCAGCCGGTCGATGAGGGTGACCTCGGCGTTGGTGTGCAGCAGCAGATCCTGGGCCGTGTACATCCCGGCCGGCCCGGTGCCGACGACGGCGACCCGCAGCGGGCGGAAGTCGGGCGGCAGGGCGCGGTCGAACGTGGGCCGGTCCCAGGCGTGGAAGTTGGGGCTGCCGTCGGCGGGTTCGGGCGCCGGGGTGTCGGCGAAGTAGGCGGCGTTGATCTCCGCGTACGCCCGCTGCGGGCCGGTGAGCCGGTCCACCGGGATGATCGCGTCCACCGGACAGGCGTCCGCGCACGCGCCGCAGTCGATGCACGCCCGCGGGTCGACGTGGAGCATCTCGGTGCTCCCGAAATCCCGCTCCTGCGGCGTGGGGTGGATGCAGTTGACCGGGCAGACGGCGACACAGGTGGCGTCGGCGCAGCAGGTCTGGGTGATCGCGTAGGTCATGGTGTCCGCTCTGCTCGGCAACGCTGCCGGTGGGTCGGTCGGATCAGGTGGGCGTGCCGGTGGGGCGTCAGATGAGGTGGGCGCGCTTGTAGAACGCCAGCGCCGGCTTCGTCAGCAGCCGGGCCGAGTCCAGGAACTCCATCAGGCCGGCGCAGCTGGAGCGCATCATCGCCTTGTGGTGCTCGTTGCCGGCCGCCTCGGCGAGCGCCCGGCGGGAGTCCAGCCCGGCGTTGGCGTACACCGCCTTGTTCACCATGCTCGAGACGATGACGTACGCCGCGACGGCGATCACGAAGGCGTGGATGTGGCGGCGTACCCGCCCCGCCTTCGCCAGGTGGCGCCGGGTCTCCTCGCGGGCGAACTTCATGTGGCGGGACTCCTCGACCACATGGATGTTGTTGATGGTCCTGACGAACGGCACGACCCGCTCGTCCCGCATCCAGTCGCGCTGCATGACGTCGAGGACCTCCTCGGCGACGAGGATCGCGGCGTAGGCGGCCTCGCCGAACGCCAAGGTCTTGAAGGCCCTGCCCAGTTCGACGGCCGCCCGGCGCGGCCGGTAGGCGGGCGCGCGGAGCTTCTTGGCGCCGCGGGCGAACATGATCGAGTGCCGGCACTCGTCGGCGATCTCGGTGAGCGCCCACTGGAAGGTGTCGTCGGTCGGGTCCTTGGCGTAGATGTCCCGCAGGATCAGCTGCTGGAGGATCATCTCGAACCAGATACCGGTGCTGGCGACCGAGGCGGCCTCCTGCCGGGTCAGTTCCCTGCGCTGGGCCTCGGTGAGCTCGTTCCAGTACGAAGTCCCGTACAGGGTGCTCCACTCCGGGCTGGCGCCGTGGAAGTCCTCGTCCAGCGGCGTCTCCCAGTCCACCTCCGCCAGCGGGTCGTACGAGAGGGTGGCGGCCGAGTCGAGCAGTCGGCCCGCGACCGTCCCGGTCTCGGTGCCGTGCTCCGTGTCGGGCCGGACCGTGCTGCTTGCCATGCTCCCAACTCCTCAGTCGAGTGACGGAGCGGCTCCGTCGGTGCGGTGCATGCGGGCAGGGCGGAACGGGCGGCGTCCCGAGGCCGCCGTCGCCTTGTTAACGAAATGTATAACAAGGGGTCGGCCGGGTGCCTACCCCCGAGTAAGGAGGAGTTGCCCGGGGTCTCGGCGCACAGGGGTGTTGTCAGTGGTGGGTGCGATGCTGGCCTGCATGGACGCGATGGGCTCGCCGGGTTGGGCGGATTGGGTGGAGATCATGGGAGGGCGCGTCTACAGCGCCGATCACGACGACGCCGGGCCCCGCCCCGGCCGGGTCTACGGCGAACTGGTGGGCGGCCCCCTCGACGGACTGTTGCTGGACATCACCGGCCACACCGAGCGCGAACTGCGGGCAGGGGTGGAACTGCCCACGGAAATAGGCGCCCACGGCCCCGGCGGCCGGGCGCTCTACGTACTCCGGGCGGCGGAAGGGCGACGGCTGGACTGGTCGGCCGACCTGCCCTGACCGGCGCCGCGCGGAGCGGGGCCGGTCTCGGTCGGTGCTCCCCTCGCCGCCCGCCGGTGGGTCGGGTTCAGCGGTGGGTGAGCAGCAGGCGCCATGCCTCCGGGCCGCGCTCGAGGTAATCCACCGCGAATGCGCCCGGGTGGCGGTCCTCGATCTGGCCCAGCAAGGGCAGCGGGTCGTGCGGCGCGACCAGGACCATCGCCCGGCCGGAGGGCACCGCGGCGATCGCGCCGAACACCGTGGCGTGCCGGATCGAGTGGGGGACGGTGCGTACGTCCAGCTCGGGCACGTCCGTCCCGTCCGAACCCCCGCAGCCGCAGGTGCCGCCGCAGCCGCCGCCGGACTCCGCCGCCTCGCCCTCGTGTCCGTGGCCGAGGATGTCGAGCATGCCGGAGAGGAGCCCGGCGAGGGAGATCTCCGGAGAACCCGCCAGCAGCGGCAGGATCAGGGCGTTCTCCTTCTCCAGGTGCTCCACGAACAGCACCTGGAGCGCCCGGCCCTCGGCCGCCGCCCGCACGGCCGAACCGGCGGTGCGCAGCGCCTCGACGAGCGCGGCCAGCCTGCGGTGCTCGGCGAGCATGCCGTCGATCAGGAGGCGGGCGGCGGGCAGGTCGTGGGCGACGGGGTAGAGGGTCTCCTCCTCGGCGGCCGCGTGCGGCAGCAGGTCCTGCTCGCAGAAGTCGACGAGGCCCGCGCGCACCGCGTCGGCCGCCGCCGGGTCGCGCTCCGCTGCGGCGATCAGCATCGCCACCCGTCCGGCCAGCTCGCCCGCCAGCTGCGTGTGATGCGCCTCCACGGCTTCGGCAGCCGCCGCGTCCTGGGGGTCCGATGCGATGGTCAGGGTGCTCATGGGGGTGTCCTTCCAGCAGCCGACGGCCCGTCTCGGTTCTGTGCAAGCCGCTGACTGCAATATAGTACGGACATGACCGTGGAAAATAACGGGCCGCTTCCCGGCAGCGGAACGAACCGCGTACCGCTGTCCCGGCAGCGCCGTGGCGTCCTTCAGTACCTGCGCGGCCAGTCCGCCCCCGTCACCGCGAGCGCGCTCGCCCAGCTGTGCGCGCTGCACGTGAACACCGTCCGCGAGCATCTGGACGCCCTGGTCGACGACGACCTCGCCGTCCGTGAACGGTCCAACCCGTCCGGACGCGGCCGCCCCGCCTTCCGCTACCGGGCCCGCCCGCCGCAGGAATCCCCCGCACGCGAGTACGCCGGACTCGCCGCCGTCCTCGCCGCGCAGATCGCCCGCTCCAGCGCCGACCCGCGCCGGGACGCCCTCGCCGCCGGCGAGCACTGGGGGCGCGTCCTCACGGCCGGACGCACGCCCACGGCCGACCCCCGGGAGGCGCGGACCCGGCTGCTGGAACTCCTGGAGGAGATCGGCTTCGCCCCGGAGGCGGACGCGGAAGCACGCCAAGTCCGCCTGCCGCGCTGCCCGTTCGTCGAGGCCGCCCGTGAACACCCCGGCGTCATCTGCGGAGTTCACGAGGGCCTGGCCCGGGCCGGGCTCGCCGCGCTGGGCGGCGCGCCGCAGGACGTCGAACTGCTGCCCTTCGTCGAACCGGACGCGTGCAGGCTGCACTTGGGGCTCGGCGGGCCGGGCGACGGCGCCGAGGGCGGCGGCAGTGGCGGCGGTGCCGATCGCGCCGATGGCGTGCAGGCTCCGGCCTCGGGGCGCACTCGCGGGGCGCACCGATGACCCCGGCGCCAGGCCCGGTGACTCCTGGCCCCGCCGCCTCCCGCTCCGCCACTCCCGGTCCTGCCACCCCCGGCCCCGTGACTCCCAACCCCGCAGCCCTCAACCCCGCAGCCCTCAACCCCGCCGTCCGACGAGCAGGCGCCCGCCGTGCCCCCTTGCTGCTGGCCGCCGGGCTGTGTCTCCTCGCCGGGCTCGATGCCGCCCTCGGCATGCTCGGTCTGCCGGCGCCGGTCACCGCGGACCGGTTGCCGCGGGTGCACGGGGTGCTGATGGTGCTCGGGTTCGCGGGCACGCTGGTCGCGTTGGAGCGTGCGGTCGCCCTGGGGCGTCCCTGGGGTTATGCGGCCCCCGGCTGCCTCGGCGCCGGGGGCCTGCTGCTGCTCAGCCCGGTCGACCTGGTCGTGCCCCGGCTGCTGCTCGCCGCCGGATGCGCCGCCCTGGTCGCGCTGTACGTACGGTTCTGGCGCCGACAGGCGAGCGCCGCGCTGCTCGCCCAGGCCGCGGGCGCCGTGTCGGCACTGGGCGCTGCGCTGCTGTGGCTGGGCGGCATCGACGTACCGCGCATGCTGCCCTGGCTGGTGGCGTTCCTCGTACTGACCATCGCGGGGGAGCGGCTGGAACTCGCCCGCGTGGCTGTCCTGGCACCCTCGGCGGAACCCACGTTCCTCGCGAGCGTCGGCGCGGTCGCGACCGGCGTCGTCGCCACCCTGCTGTGGCCCGCGACCGGCCGGTCATCGCCATCGACGGCTGCGTGCTCCAGTGTGCCCGCAACTGTCTTGCCCGGCACGGTGTGACGCCCGCCGTGCACCACCTCCTCAGCGACGACGGCGTGCGCAAGCGGTTGGGGGAGGATTTCGATCCGGAGCAGGCGGAGGAGGTGCTGGACGGGCTGATCGCCCGGATCGGCGAGGAGACCGCGAGCGACAGCACGCTGCCGCAGCCGACCGCCTGAAAGCGGTGGGGAGCGAGCGAAGGCGGCCGGGAGCTTCCGAACCCGGCATGGCAGGATGCCCGTGACGGTGCGGAGGAACTCCGGTGCGGGCCCATGGGCCCAAGTCCGGGGCGGGCCCGCCACTGTGACCGGGGAGCTGCCTCCCACTGATGGCCACTGGCAGTCGGCGCGAGCCGGCCGCTGGGAAGGCCGGGAGACGGCGCCGGTGCCCGTGCTGTACGAGCGGGGCGCCGAGAGCCGGGAGCCAGGACATTCCGGCCGTCCCGCAGCCAGGCACTTCCCGCCCGGGCGCGGCCTGTTCACGGCGGCGTGGAGAACCGCCGACAGCGGAAGGACTCCCTTCGTGGTGCCCTCGTACGGCTCCGATTCCCCCTCTCGACCTGCTGCCGACCCCGCCGTCGGCGCGCTGCTGGAACGCACCCTGGCAGCCATCGCGCCCGCCGACTCCGGCGCCGCGGCGGCGGCCCGTGACCGCCAGAACAACCTGACCAAGCCGCCCGGCTCGCTGGGCCTGTTGGAAGACATCTCGGTCCGGCTCGCGGCCCTGTCGGGAACCTGCCCGCCGCCGCTGCCGGAACCCGCCGCGGTGGCCGTCTTCGCCGCCGATCACGGCGTCCACGCCCAAGGCGTCAGCGCCTGGCCGCAGGAGGTGACGGCGCAGATGGTCGCCAACTTCCTCGCCTCCGGAGCCGCCGTGAACGCCCTGGCCGCCCAGGCCCGAGCCAGGGTGGTCGTGGTGGACGTGGGCGTCGCGGCTCCGGTGCCCGACGCGGATGCCGCCCCGGGCCGGTTGAAGCGCCACCGGGTCCGCAACGGAACTGCCGACATGACGCGCGGCCCGGCCATGAGCCGGGAGGAGGCTCTGCGCGCCGTCGAGGCCGGGATCCGGGTCGCCGGAGAACTCGTCGACGACGGCAGCCGCTGTCTGCTCACCGGCGACATGGGCATCGCCAACACCACCGCGTCCGCGGCCCTGATCGCCGTGTTCACCGGCACTGACCCGAACGAGGTCACCGGGCACGGAGCGGGAGTCGACGACGCGACGCGACGGCACAAGGTGGACGTGGTGCGCACGGCACTCGACGTCAACCGGCCCGACCCGCAGGACCCGGTCGGCGTGGTGGCGGCGATCGGCGGCCTGGAGCACGCGGCGATCGCCGGGTTCGTGCTGGGCGCCGCGGCCCGCCGGGTGCCGGTGATCCTGGACGGGGTGATCGCCTCGTCGGCGGCCCTGGTCGCCGCCGCGTTGTCGCCCGAGGCCGTCTCCGCCTGCGTGGCCGGACACCGCTCGGTCGAACCCGGCCACACCGTCGCCCTCCGGCAGCTCGGACTACGCCCCCTGGTCGACCTGGAGCTACGGCTCGGCGAGGGCACGGGCGCCCTGCTGGCGCTGCCGCTCGTCCAGGCGGCGGCGCGCACCCTGCGCGACATGGCCACCTTCGACTCGGCGGGGGTGTCGGACCAGCAACTCTGAACCATCAGGCCGGCGGCGTGCACTGGACGTGTGCGCCGCCGCCCCGAGTGGGCCGACCTGCCCCTTCCCGTACGGCCGTTGGGCCCTGTTCGGCGGGCCGGGTGAGGACCGGGAGGCCGCTTCCGGGGGACCGTTCGGCCCAGGTGGCGGGTACGGCGGTACGGCGATGATGATCTACGACCGGCCGGGAGCGACACGGACAGTCACGACCCGCCGAGCACCTGGACCTCGTGCGTTCACGAACCACGGCGGGCGCGGCGTGCCCCCGGCCCGGTCACCATCCGGTCGTCCCACCGTCATACCGGATGGCCACCGTCCGCCACGTCCCGGCGCCCGGCATCCCCGCTACAGACTGGCGGGCGGGGTACCCCGGTCGCCTCAGGGCATGGCGGGCGCGGTGGTGCTCAGGCCGCGCCGGTGCGCCGCAGGGTCGCCACGCACAGGTGCGGGGTGACGAAGGGCTGGAGGCTCGTCGCGGCGAGCGGGGCCCGCAGCGTCTCGACCGTGCCCTGCATCAGGCCCAGGTGGATCGCGCAGACGATGTCCGGACGGCGCTCGGCGACTTCGCGGAACGGGCAGTGGTGCAGGTTCAGCCGCCGCTCGGCGAGCTCGCCCTGCGCAGTCGTCGTGCCGGTTTCACCCTCCTCCGCCTCCGTGACGAAGCCCATGTCCTCCAGAACCGCCACCAGTTGACGTTCCCCCTCCTCCGCGCTGATGCGCTCGGTCGGGGCGGGTGCGTCGGCGAGGTAGGTGCCCCAGGAGTGCCCGGCCCGGGTGGCGGCGGCCACCGGATCCGAAACCGAGTCGGCGACGACCCCGAGCAGGATGTCGGAGAGCAGGCGGAAACTGCGGGAGCCGTCCGGTCCGTCGACGGCGACGGCCGAGTAGACCACCTTCGGCCGCCCCGGCTCGCTCCGCGGCACGGTGCTCCGGGCCGCGGTGCCGTCGGCGACCAGCGCGTCCAGGTGGAAGCGGGCCGTGTTGAGGTGGACGCCGACGCGCTCGGCCACGTCGGCCACGCTCACCGGGCTGTCCGTGTCGCGCAGCACCTGAAGGATGGCGGCGCGCCGTCCCCGCTGGGCCGGAGCACCGGTGCCGGGGTCGGTGAGCTGTCGTCGTGGGGTCATACGGGGATGATACAGGCGAAGGGGTTAGAAACAGGAGGGCTCGTTTCTAACCCCTCGGTGCGTGCGTGCTCACTCCGGCGGCGTGACCTTCGCCTGCCGCAGCCGACGGCCCAGCAGGGCGATGAGTACGCCGTGCGGCGCGGACACCGCCACGAGGAGCGCGACCTCTGCCGGTGCGTGGTGGCGTATCGCCTCCGCCGTTGCCAGCACGATCGCGACCACGGAGACGAACAGCGAGACGGCCCGGTGGAATTGGTGCACCTCCGTCCGAGGTCTCCTGGACCGACCGGTGGTATCCGGCGAAGATACGGGACTCCCAGGCGCCGGTGCTCTGCCGGCCGTAGATGTCGAGACCGATCACGACCAGCAGGAGCACCGTCACATACCCGGCGGAGAGCAGTGTCTCCCCGCTCACGGGGCCACCGCCTCGGCGGCCGGCGGCTCGGGGACCGGGTCGGGTCCCACCTCCGTGAACAGCAGGTTCTGTTCGGCGTCCTCGGGCCGCCTGGTCAGGCCGCGGCGGTGGCGTACGCCCAGCCAGCACTGCCACAGCAGCGGCAGGACACCGCCGACCAGGAAGACCATGTCTCCGGGCAGCCGCAGCCACTCCAGGAACACATTCGTGTCGCCCTGGAGGTAACCGAGGCTGCGGGCGTCGGCGTAGCCGCTCTCGACCACCTTGTAGAGCTGAAGGGCGCCTCAACAACGGACGCCGAATGGAGTGGCGTCCCGTCTTGCCGGAAGAGTAGTACCAACCAAAGTTGTTATTTAATGCAGGTCCTCGTCTAGACTGCGAGGCATGGCAAGGCCGTGGCGAAGCCTGGGCAAGGTTGTGGCGATGGTCACGAACCTCTTCGAGGCCGGTTGCGTAGGCTGGCGTCGGCCACTTACGGCCGCGAGGTCTGAGAACAGCCCTTGACCTGCAACCGCGCAGGCAGGGAGCCGAGATTCTGGAGTACCGCGATGCTTCGCACCATGTTCAAGTCCAAGATCCACCGTGCCACCGTCACCCAGGCCGACCTGCACTACGTGGGATCGGTGACCATCGACGCGGACCTGCTCGACGCCGCCGATCTGCTGCCCGGCGAGCTGGTGCACATCGTCGACATCACCAACGGGGCCCGGCTGGAGACGTACGTCATCGAGGGCGAGCGCGGCTCGGGGGTGATCGGGATCAACGGTGCCGCCGCCCATCTCGTCCACCCCGCAGACCTGGTGATCATCATCAGTTACGCTCAGGTCACCGACGCCGAGGCACGCGCGCTGAAGCCGCGGGTCGTGCACGTGGACCGCGACAACCGCATCGTCGCCCTCGGCGCCGACCCCTCCGAGCCAGTGCCGGGCTCGGACCAGGAGCGCAGCCCGCAGGCCGTATCCGCCTGACGGACCGAGGACCAGGAGCGTGCCCATGAGCGAGATCGAGATCCGCGACGACCGGGCGGCCGGCCGCCTGGAGGCGTTCAGCGGCGACGAAGTCGTCGGTCACATCGAGTACTTCGTGCTCGACAGCCCCGCGCAGGCCCTGGTCCCCGTCCACACCATCGTCGAGCCCGCCCACGAGGGAAAGGGCATTGCAGGCTCCCTCGCCCGTGAGCTCTACGCCATCGCCGAGCGCGAGGGGACCGTCGTCGCCCCCCTGTGCCCGTACGTCACCAAATGGGCCGAGCGACACCCCGACGAGGCCCCCGCCGCCGACCCTGCACTGCTGCGCGCGGCCAAGGAGTGGCTGGCGGCCCACCCCGGCCGCTTCTGATGCCGCTCGCACTCCTGCACACCTCACCCGTCCACGTCCCCGTCTTCGACGCCCTCCGCGACGAGCACCACCCGGGCCTCGAGCTACGGCACCTCGTCGAGGAGCGGCTTCTGAAGCGGGCGAGGGAGGCAGGCCCCGACGCCGTGGCGGGCGAGGTGTTGGCGGCCATGCACCGCGCCGTCGCCGAGGGAGCGCGTGCCGTGCTGTGCACCTGCTCCACCATCGGCGCCGTGGCCGAGGCGGCCGACATCGGCGTGCCGGTGCTGCGCGTCGACCGCCCGATGGCGGCGGCCGCGGTCGCCACCGGCCCCCGGATCGTCGTCCTCGCCGCCCTGGAGAGCACGCTCGGCCCCACGGCGGAGCTGATCGAGCAGGAGGCCGAGCGCGCCGGACGCCCGGCCGACGTGAGCACCCGCCTCGTCGAGGGCGCCTGGGCGAGCTTCGAGGCGGGCGACACGGAGGCGTACGTACGGCGGATCGCCACCGCGGTCGACCAGGTCACCGATGCCGACGTGATCGTCCTGGCCCAGGCCTCGATGGCCCCGGCCCAGCACCTGGCGACGACGGCGGTTCCGGTTCTGTCCAGCCCGCGTCTCGGCCTCGCGGCCGGGGCCCACGCGGGTGACGGAGCGGCCGAGTCGGGGTACGCGGGGCAGTAGTCCAAAGAGAGCCGTTCATTTCAGGCTGGAGGACGAGATGACCAACCCGTACCCGGACCCGGTCCACCCCGACCCCACCCCGGGCCCGACCCCCGAACCACCCCCGGCGCCCACACCCCCGCCACCACCTCCGGGCCCCCAACCGGTCCCGGACCCGAACCCGTCCCCGATCCCCCCGGGCCCGGAGCCGGTACCGAACCCAGAACCCGGCCCGCCGCTGTCGTAAAAGAAGGAAGGGTTCCGTTCAAGCGAGGAGAAGGACAGCACACCTAGGGGCGCGGGGAACTGCGCGACCAGCCCCCCACGCACCCGCACCAGCCCAACTACGCAGACACCTCGGACCGGTCTGCACCCCACAACGTGTGGAACGACCCTTCCCGGTCCACCCTCCGATACGTGTGCGCCCCAAAGAAGTCCCGCTGCCCCTGCGTAAGCGCCGCAGGCAACCGCGCGGCACGCAGCGCGTCGTAGTACGCGAGGGCCGCGGAGAAGCCGGGCGTAGGCACACCCTGCCGCGTCGCCGCCACGAGAACCTCACGCCAGTCGTCCTGCGCGGAAGCGATCTCACGGGCAAAGGCATCGTCCGCGAGCAGGCTCGGCAGATCCGCCCGCGCGTCGTACGCCGCGCGAATCCGGTCCAGGAACGCCGCCCGGATGATGCACCCGCCCCGCCAGATCGCGGAGACCGCGCCGAGGTCGATGTCCCAGTCGTACTCGGCCCGCGCCGCGTCGATCTCGTGGAAGCCCTGCGTGTAGGAGACGATCTTCGAGGCGTACAGCGCCTGCTCGACCCGGTCGGCGAACGCGGCCGCCTCCGACTCGCTCAGCGGGGAAGCCTTGGGGCCGGCCAGGCCCCGCGAGGCCGCGCGCAGGTCCGCGTGTCCGGAAAGGGACCGCGCGAAGACCGCCTCCGCGATGCCGGACACCGGCACCCCGAGGTCCAGGGCGATCTGCACGGTCCACCGCCCCGTGCCCTTCTGCTCCGCCTGGTCCACCACCACGTCCACGAACGGCTTCCCGGTCGCCGCGTCCACATGCGCCAGCACCTCGGCGGTGATCTCGATCAGGTAGGAGTCGAGACGCCCGGTGTTCCAGGTCCGGAAGATCTCCGCGATCCGCGCGGGGGAGTAGCCCGCGACCTCGCGCAGCAACTGGTACGCCTCACCGATCAGCTGCATGTCGGCGTACTCGATGCCGTTGTGCACCATCTTCACGAAATGCCCGGCGCCGTCCGGACCGACATGGGTCACACAGGGCGCCCCGTCCGCCGCCTTCGCCGAGATCTTCTCCAGCATCGGGCCGAGCGAGTCGTAGGACTCCTTCGGGCCGCCGGGCATGATGCTCGGCCCGTTCAGCGCGCCCTCCTCGCCGCCGGAGACGCCCATGCCGACGAAGTGGATGCCCTGCTCGCGCAGTTCGCGCTCGCGGCGCCGGGTGTCGGCGAAGTGCGCGTTGCCGCCGTCGATGATCATGTCGCCCGGTTCCAGCAGCGGGGCGAACTCCTGGATCACCGCGTCGGTGGGCTCGCCCGCCTTCACCATGACGACAAGGCGGCGGGGCCGCTCCAGCGCCGCCACGAAGTCCTTGGCGGTCTCGGCCGCGATGAACTCGCCCTCGTCACCGAACTCCGCCACCAGCGCGTGCGTACGCGCCGACGTCCGGTTGTGCACCGCGACCGTGTAGCCGTTGCGGGCGAAGTTGCGGGCGAGATTGCGGCCCATGACCGCCAGTCCCGTGACGCCGATCTGGGCTGTAGTGCTCATACGGTTGGCTCCTAAGGAATCCGGTATCGGTGGTGCCGTCGTGCCCGCCAGTATTGCCGCAGTGACCATCTTGACGTGCCGGTACGCCGACCGCACTTCCGGGTTGTTCAGTGTTCCGCAAGCAGATACGCAGGACAGGCCCCTGCTGCCTCAGGCGAGTCTCAACCAGCTGTCCAGCCCTGCATCTTGAGCCACAGCACGACCGATTGCCGTCTTGTCATGGCCTGTTACGGACGCTTACTTTTGGCCCTCCTGACGCATGTCGAGGGGGCACCGATATGGCCGTACGCGGCCGGCACCGCCGGTATCAGCCGAAAAGGATCAACCGCGCCTCGCTCACCGTCACCGCGGGCGGTGCCGGGATGGCGATCCCGCTCATCGGCACCGGTACCGCGCAGGCGGCGGACGTGGAGACCTGGGACAAGGTCGCCGCGTGCGAGTCGACCAACGACTGGAACATCAACACCGGCAACGGCTACTACGGCGGGCTCCAGTTCGCCCAGTCCACGTGGGAGGCGTACGGCGGCACCCGGTACGCGCCGCGCGCCGACCTCGCCACCAAGGACCAGCAGATCGCCATCGCCGAGAAGGTCCTCGACGGGCAGGGTCCCGGCGCCTGGCCGGTCTGTTCGGTGCAAGCCGGGCTCACCCGGGGCGGCGACACCCCCGAGCTGAAGACGTCCGTCCCCGACGTGCGGCCGCAGACCACTCCGCAGTCCCGGGCCGGCAAGGCCGAGATGTACACGGTGGTGCGCGGTGACACGCTGTCCACGATCGCCGACGAGCAGGACGTACGGGGCGGCTGGCAGCGGCTGTACGACGCCAACCGGCAGACCGTCGGGGCGGATCCGGACCTGATCCTGCCCGGGCAGCGGCTGGCTCTCGGAGGCAAGTCCGCCACGAAGACGACCTCGACGGCCGCCAAGTCGAAGCAGGAACGGGCCACTTCCGAGAAGAAGTCCCCTCCGGAGAAGAGGTCCACTCCGGAGAAGAAGAAGCCCGAGAAGCAGTCCTCGAACAAGACCAGGACCATGGTCTCCCCGGTCAGCGCGCCCACCGGCACGCCGTACCACAAGGCGGGTTCCTCCTGGTCGCAGGGTTACCACACCGGCGTCGACTTCCCGGTCGCCACCGGCACCTCCGTGCTCTCGGTGGCCCAGGGCACGGTGGTGAACGCGGGCTGGGAGGGCTCCTTCGGCTACGAGGTGGTGATCCGGCACGCGGACGGCCGCTACTCCCAGTACGCCCATCTGTCGGCGATCTCCGTGAAGAGCGGCCAGCAGGTCGGCGCGGGCCAGCGGATCGGCCGCTCCGGTTCCACGGGCAACAGCACGGGCCCGCATCTGCACTTCGAGGTGCGGACCGGGCCCGGTTTCGGGTCGGACATCGACCCGGTGGCCTACCTGAGGGCAGGCGGCGTCAGGATTTGATGCGGGTCCGATGCCGGTCAAGCACCGGCATCGGGACGTACGGTCCGCCGTAGAACGGGCCGTACAGGTGCGGGGAGGAGCTGCTCGGGGTCAGTGCCGGGTCCTGCGGGGCAGGGGCAGGGGCAGGGGCCGGAATCCGGGTGCTCGGCTGCTCCGGGAGCACGATCCGCAGCTCCTCGGCCGGGGCCAGTTCCGCGGCCGGGGCCGGCACCGCGGGGAGTCCCGGCTTCGGCTGGGTGCGAGGCTGGGTGCGTTCGATGCGCTCCGTCGTCAGCAGGATCAGACCGCCCGCCGCGACCACGCCACAGCTCAGCGCGAGCGCGGTGCCGGTCGTGCCGTAGCGGAAGGTTTCGCCGAACATCGTGATGCCGACCGCGGCCGCGATCACCGGGTTCACGACGGTCAGCACCGCCAGCGGGGCGGCGAGTCCCGCGCCGCGGTATGCGGCCTGCGACAGCAGCAGTCCGGCCGTGGCGAACACGCCGATGGTGGCCAGCGACGGCAGGTCGCCCGCCGTCACCCCGCCGTTCCAGTCGACCGCGACGATCTTCGTGAACACCGAGGACATACCGAAGGCGATACCCGACGCGGTCGCCAGCAGCACGCTGCGCACGACCGGGTGCCGGTGGGCCGCCCGGCCCGCGATCATCAGGGTCACCACGGCGCCCGCGGTGACCAGGGCCACGCCGGTGCGCTGGGCGGTGTCGAGGGACTGCGACTCGGAGGCGCCGACCAGGGAGAGCAGACCGGCCAGACCGACGGTCGCCATGATGGCGCCGCGCCAGGCGGTCGACCCGGCCTTGCGGCCGACGAAGAGGGCCGCCATGGGCAGCGCGAAGACGATGGTGAGGGCGCCCAGCGGCTGGACCAGGCTCAGCGGTCCGAAGGCGAGGGCCACCACGTGCAGCAGACCGCCGAGGCCGTTGAGCGCCACCGCGGCCCACCAGGTCGGCCGGCGCAGCGGTGCGTACTGCTGCTGTCCGGTCGTGGACACCGCGACGTGCTCCTGCACGATCGCTCCGCCCGCGTAGGCGACGGCGGAGACGAGCGACAGCAGCACGGACAACGCGAGGGCGCTCATGAGCTGCTCCTCTGCGTGAGGCGGGGGCTCTTGGTCCCGCGCGGCGAACGGTCGGCTTCCATAGCCAACACGATGCCCCTAAAAGTTCTTCCCGTCGTCGTACCTGAGCAGGCAATGCCTCCTACTGCCGATGGAGTACAAATCGCCCTCCGTCCTCCCCAGGGTGGGTGGCACTCCCCGAGGCCCGTACGACCGGCCTTGGTACTACTGCTCTTCGTGGACCTCGACCCCGAACTCATCGCCCTCCGCCCTCTCGGCGGCTTCTTCGTCCTACGCGCCTCCGGAGTACCGGGGAGATCCCTGCCCACCCTGGCCGAGATCTATGAGGGCGCATCGTCGGACGTTTACGAAAATTCTATGACTTTCCGCGTCCGGAAGGTGGCCGAATCCCTGCACGCCCCCGAGTTGCGGATCGCCGCCTCGGTGGCCCAGCAGGGCCTCGCCGCCCGGCTCTGGTCGGTGGCGCTCGGCTGCGCGACGCTCTACGGCGCTCTCCCCGACCTCAACCCTGATCTGCTGCGCTGGGACCCTGACGGCAGCGCCCCGGACGACCTGTGGCTGACCGAGGTGCGCCCCTCGGCCGCGGACCCGGTGGACGCCGTACTGCACGGTCACCTGGAACCGCTGACGGCACTGGTGCACGAGCGCTACCGGGTCGCCGAGGGGTTGCTGTGGGGCAACGCCGGATCCGCGCTCGCCGGGGCCGCCCGGCAGCTGGAGCGGTGGGCCCGGGCACAGGGCCGGGCCGAGGACGTCGTACGCATCCGGGCGCTGACCGCAGCGCTCCTCGCTCACCCCCTCCTGGCGGGCACCCTCGACGCGAGCGGGCGGCGGCGCAGTTGCTGCCTCTATTACCGGGTGCCGGGTGGCGGTGTGTGCGGCGACTGCTGCTTCACACGGCCTCCTGGCTCTTCCCCGCGCGCCGCATCTGGGTGACCATGAGGGAACCGGCCGAGACAGGGGGTTGCGGGTGCGAGTGGGACTGCTGACCCGGGAGTACCCGCCGGATGTGTACGGCGGCGCTGGTGTGCATGTGGAGTTCCTCGCCCGGGAGTTGAGGCCCCTGGTCGACCTGGAGGTGCACTGCTGGGGCGAGGGCCGCGCCGAGGGCGTGCTGCGCCACCGACCCTGGACCGCGCTCGACACCGCCAACGACGCGCTGCGCACCTTCTCCGTCGACCTCGCGATGGCCGCCGCCCTGGAGGGCAGCGAAGTCGTCCACTCCCACACCTGGTACGCCAATCTCGGCGGCCACCTGGGCAAGCTGCTGTACGGCATCCCGCATGTGATGACCGCGCACTCCCTGGAGCCGCTGCGCCCCTGGAAGGCCGAGCAACTCGGCGGCGGATACGCCCTGTCCAGCTGGGCCGAGCGCACCGCGATCGAGGCCGCGGACGCGGTGATCGCCGTGTCGGGTGCCATGCGCGAGGACATCCTGGCCTGCTACCCGGGTCTCGACCCGGCGCGTGTGCGAGTGGTGCACAACGGCATCGACACCGGCCTGTACCGCCCTGATCACGGCACCGACGTCCTGGACCGGATCGGCCTGGACCGGAGCCGCCCGTACGTGCTGTTCGTCGGCCGGATCACCCGCCAGAAGGGCGTGCCCCATCTGCTGCGCGCGGTACGGGACATCGACCCGGCCGCCCAGGTCGTGCTGTGCGCCGGAGCCCCGGACACCCCGGAGATCGACCGCGAGTTCCGCGAGCTGTACGAGGAGCTGAGCCGGGTCCGCGCGGGTGTGCACTGGATCCCGCAGATGCTGCCGCGGCCCGAGGTGATCCAACTCCTCACGCATGCCGCCGTGTTCGTCTGCCCCTCGGTGTACGAACCGCTCGGCATCGTCAACCTGGAGGCGATGGCCTGCGGAACTCCCGTCGTGGCCTCCCAGGTCGGCGGGATCCCCGAGGTCGTCGAGGACGGCAAGACGGGGCTTCTGGTGCCGGTGGACGACGACTTCGAGGGCGCCCTCGCGCGGGCCCTGGACTCCGTCCTCGGTGATCCGGAGGGCGCCCGTTCGATGGGTGAGGCCGGACGGGAGCGCGCGGTGGGGGAGTTCGGCTGGGACGCGGTGGCGCGGCGCACGGCTCGCCTCTACGAGGAGATCCTCGAACAGGCGTAGCGGGCCGTGCGCGGGGGCAGGCATGGATCAACCACGGTGAGGGGAGCGGCCATGCGTCGTGGCGGACCTTCGGTGCTCGGAATCGTGCTGGCGGGCGGAGAAGGCAAACGCCTGATGCCCCTGACCACGGACCGCGCGAAACCAGCGGTCACCTTCGGCGGCACCTACCGCCTTGTCGACTTCGTCCTGTCCAACCTCGTCAACGGCGACATCCTGCGCATCTGCGTGCTCACGCAGTACAAGTCGCACTCGCTGGACCGCCACATCACCACCACCTGGCGGATGTCCAGCCTGCTCGGCAACTACGTCACCCCGGTCCCGGCCCAGCAGCGCCTCGGCCCGCGCTGGTACCTGGGCAGCGCGGACGCGATCCTCCAGTCCCTGAACCTGATCCACGACGAACGCCCCGAGTACGTCGCCGTGTTCGGCGCCGATCACGTGTACCGCATGGACCCGCGGCAGATGCTCGCCCAGCACATCGAGTCCGGCGCGGGGGTGACCGTGGCCGGGATCCGCGTCCCGCGCACCGAGTCCTCCTCCTTCGGGGTGATCAGCCCCGGCTCCGACGGGCAGACGGTGGAGCGGTTCCTGGAGAAGCCCGCCGACCCGCCGGGTCTCGCGGACGACCCCGAGTCCGTGTTCGCCTCGATGGGCAACTACATCTTCACCACCAAGGCCCTCGTCGAGGCGCTCCAGCGGGACGCCGAGGACGACTCCTCCGTGCACGACATGGGCGGCTCGATCCTGCCCCAGCTCACCGACCGGGGCGAGGCCCAGCTGTACGACTTCAGCGCCAACCACGTGCCCGGCGAGACGACCCGGGACCGGGGGTACTGGCGGGACGTCGGCACCCTGGACGCGTACTACGACGCCCACATGGACCTGATCGCCGAGCGGCCCGCCTTCAACCTCTACAACCGGCAGTGGCCGATCTACACCCACTCCGGCCAGCTCTCCCCGGCCCGGTTCAGCGCGGGCGGCATCGCGGGGGAGTCGATCATCAGCGCGGGCTGTCTGATCCGCGGCCAGGTCACCCGGTCCGTGCTCTCGCCGGGGGTGGTGGTCGACCCCGGGGCGGTGGTCCAGGGCTCGGTGCTGCACGACAACGTGCGCATAGGCCGGGGCGCGGTCGTGCGCGGGGCGGTGCTGGACAAGAACGTGGAAGTGCCGCCGGGCGCGACGATCGGCGTCAACCCGGAGCGGGACACCGAGCTGTACACGGTCTCCAAGGGCGGGGTCATCGCCTTGGGGAAGGGGCAGCAGGTGTCCTGACCTCGCGCTCGGTGTGATCCCTGTTGCTTCTGTGACGGAAGAGGCGGGGGATGCACCCAAGGGGTTGGACTTAATCTGCTGTTAACTGTGCGTAGCTTGATCGTACTTGACCGTAATCGCTCTGGGGCGATTGACTGCTTGCCCACCCGTCGTCGACGCGAGGCAAGCCCTTGACATCTGACCTGCTGGCCCCCCTCGACCTGGCGTTCTGGAACATCGAGTCCGAGCGGCACCCGATGCACCTCGGTGCCCTCGGGGTCTTCTCCGCGCACTCGCCCACGGCCGGGGCCCACGCCGCCGACCTGCTCGCGGCCCGCGCCGCGGCGGTCCCCGGACTGCGGATGCGCATCCGGGACGTCTGGCAGCCCCTCGGCTTCCGGCAGCCGTTCGCCTTCGGCGGCGCCACCCGGGAACCCGCCGCGGACTTCGACCCGCTCGACCACGTACGGCTGCACGCCCCGACCGACGACTTCCAGACGGTCGCCGGACGCCTCATGGAGCGACCGCTGGAGCGCGGCCGGCCGCCCTGGGAGGCGCATGTGCTGCCCGGCGCGGACGGGGTGTCCTTCGCGGTGCTGTTCAAGTTCCACCACGCCCTGGCCGACGGGCTGCGCGCGCTGACCCTCGCCGCGGCCGTCCTCGACCCGATGGACCTGCCCGAGCCCCGGCCCCGCCCGGCCGAGCCCGCGCGCGGGCTGCTGCCGGACGTGCGCAAGCTGCCCGGCCTGGTCCGCGGCGCCCTGTCCGACGTGGGCCGCGCCCTCGACATCGGCGCCTCCGTCGCCGTATCGACCCTGGGCGCGCGCACCACCGCGGCGCTCACCTCCGAGGGCAGCGGCACCCGGCGCACCGCCGGAGTCGTCATCGACCTCGACGATGTGCACCGGGTGCGCAAGGCCGTCGGCGGCACCGTCAACGACGTACTGATCGCGGTTGTCGCCGGCGCGCTGCGGCGCTGGCTCGACGAGCGCGGGGACGGCAGCGAGGGCGTCGCGCCGCGCGCCCTCATCCCCGTGTCCAAGCGCCGCCCGCGCACCGCGCACCCGCAGGGCAACCGGCTCTCCGGGTACCTCATGCGGCTGCCCGTCGACGACCCCGACCCGGTGCGCCGCCTGGGCACCGTCCGCGCGGCCATGGACCGCAACAAGGACGCGGGCCCGGGCCGCGGGGCGGGCGCCGTCGCCCTGCTCGCCGACCATGTCCCGGCGCTCGGCCACCGCCTCGGTGGCCCGCTCGTCAGCCAGGCGGCCCGGCTCTGGTTCGACATCCTGGTCACCAGCGTCCCGCTGCCCAGCCTCGGCCTGAAGCTCGGCGGCAACCCGGTCACCGCGGTCTTCCCCTACGCGCCCCTGGCCCGCGGCCAGTCCCTGGCGGTCGCGGTCTCGACCTACCGCGGCGCCGTCCACTACGGCCTGGTGGCCGATGCGGAGGCGGTACCGGACCTCGACCGGCTCGCCGCGGCGTTCTCCGCCGAGGTGGAGACGCTGATCACCGCCTGCGACCCTTGACCTGACCGCATTTTGGCCCTTACGCCCGGCGCTCCGTAGAATTCCCCGTTCGAAAGGTGGCGCGGTCCTCAGGCCGCACGGGTGAGCAGGGAAACGGCAGCGGCGATGACGGTGACAGAGGAAGGCACGGCGACCACGGAAGAGGTCGTCCACGGCCCCGGCATCGACCCCGAGCGGCTGGCCGTGTGCCTCGGTGTGCTGGCGGAGCTCGACCAGCTGGAGGTCGACCACCCCGACGCGATCGCCGTGCGCCGGGCCACCGCGGGCATCTACCGCACGGTCAAGCAGCGCCGCCGCCAGGAGCGCCGGGCCGCCAAGACCGCCCACGACAAGGCGGTCACCGAGGCGACGGCGACCGGGTCCGCCCAGCGCATCGACGACGAGACGGAAGGCATCCTGCCGTCGTCGGTCACCGAGGCGGGGAAGATCGCGGGGATACTCCAGCGCCCGCGCTCCTGCTACACCTGCAAGGCCCGGTACGTGGAAGTCGACTACTTCTACCACCAGCTCTGTCCGGAATGCGCCGCCCTGAACCGCGCCAAGCGGGACGTCCGCGCCGACCTCAGCGGCAAGCGGGCCCTGCTCACCGGCGGGCGCGCCAAGATCGGCATGTACATCGCGCTGCGGCTGCTGCGCGACGGCGCGCACACCACGATCACCACGCGGTTCCCGAAGGACGCCATCCGCCGCTTCAAGGCCATGGACGACTCCGCGGACTGGATCCACCGCCTGGAGGTCGTCGGCATCGACCTGCGCGACCCGGCCCAGGCCGTCGCGCTCGCCGACCGGATGACCGAGGCGGGCCCGCTGGACATCCTGATCAACAACGCGACCCAGACGGTACGGCGGCTGCCGTCGGCGTACGGCGCGCTGGTCGAGGGCGAGTCCGCCCCGCTGCCCGCCGGTGAACTCCCCGCCCACCAGGTCATCGGCGCCTTCAACTCCGGCGCGGTCGACGGACTGACCGCGCTGCCGCTCGGTGTCTCCGGTCTGGACGCGCAGAAGGTGGCCGACCTCGCGCTGGTCGCCGGCAACGCCAGCGTGGAGCGGCACCGCGACGGCACCGCCATCGACGCGGGCGGCCTCGTCCCCGACGTCGTCGACACCAACACCTGGGTGCAGACCATCGAGCAGATCTCCCCGGTGGAGCTGCTGGAAACCCAGCTGTGCAACTACACGGCGCCGTTCATCCTCATCAGCATGCTCCGCCCGGTGATGGCGGAGGCGGCGCGCAAGGCGTCCTCCGGCCGCGCCTACGTCGTCAACGTCTCCGCCATGGAGGGCGTGTTCGGCCGCGGCTACAAGGGCGCGGGGCACCCGAACACCAACGCCGCCAAGGCCGCGATGAACATGGTGACCCGGACCAGCGCCCAGGAGATGTTCCAGTCCGACGGCATCCTCATGACCTCGGTGGACACCGGCTGGATCACCGACGAACGCCCCCACTACGACAAGCTCCGCCTCGCCGAGGAGGGCTTCCACGCCCCCCTCGACCTGGTCGACGGCGCGGCCCGCGTCTACGACCCGATCGTCCGCGGCGAAGTGGGCGAGGACCTGTACGGCGTCTTCATGAAGGACTACGCGCCGGGCAAGTGGTAGACCGCCGGAACGGCCAGTGACATCGCACGCGCGTGCGGGGAGCCCCTCCCCGTGCGCGCGTGCTGTGTGTGCTCCCGTCATGCGCCCTTGTGAGCCGGGCTGTTTCCCGCCACCTTCGGATTCCGGAGCAACGCGACCGCTCCGGAGAAGCGCGACCACCTGATCCGCGAAACTCGTCCGCACCGCGATTCGACACGGCATCCTGGGGAATCGTTCGAACACCCACAGGACGCCGGGAAATAGCATGCCGGGTATGGCTGATTTGCTCGCATTCATCGACGCCGAGGTGTCGGGCTCGAACGATCTGGAACCCACCCTCTCCGCCGTCTGCGACAGTGGTCGGCTGCGCGAACATCTGCTGATCTCGGCAAAAGAACGGGCCTCGTTGGCCGACACGCTGTGCTATCGGCATCCGAACGGGTTCTACAAGATGAAGCTGATGTCTCCTGGCGCCGACTCTTGGTCCCTGCGCGTGCACGTGTGGGACCGGCCCGTCCCGCCGTCCGACGCGCACAACCACCGTTGGAACTTCGCCTCCTTCGTCGCCTCCGGCACCCTGCTCGAAACGCGGTTCGACCTTGAGCGGGACCAGGGCGACACGCCCGTCCACCGGCTGTCGAAAGACGCGTCGGGCACCTACCACTACGCGCCCGACGGCGTGGGGCGGGTCCGCGTCACGCGCACCATCCGGCGTGAAGCCGGGCAGGCGTACATGCTCGACCATCGCGTACTTCATCGCGCCGACCCCGATGGCCGACACCCCGTCGTCACCGTCGTCCTGCAGGGCCGCGACCTCACAGGTACCACGACGGTCATCCCCGCCGAGCACCGCACGCAACGCGCCGCCACCACGGCCGTCACCCGGCTCGGCGGCGACGACATCGCCGACCTCATGGAACTGGTGGCAGAAAGACTGGTGACATGACCCTCTCCCCAGCGGGCAATCCCGACGGCGTTCGCATATTCGCCAAGTACGCCCGATTGTGGGCGGTGCTGGTCATGCTCGGAGCGACCGTGGTGGGCGTGGTGCTCACCCTGTGGGGTCTGCTCTTCGACCTGGACGAAGAGTGGTCGACGGCGCTGGCCGCCATCGGCGAGTCGGTGATCGCCTCGGTCTTCATCTACGTCATGGTCTCCCTGTTCCTCGATCCGGTCCGGCAGCGCTTACAGGCCCAGGAACTCGCCGGGTATGCCATCGACGTGGCCCACTCGCAGTTCCGCGAGCGCTTCGAGGCATCCCTGCCGAGCGGGGTCTTCGAATCGGCGGATGTGCCGAAACTGGCCTTCCGGGAGGCGTTCCAGGTCCTCCTCGAATCGTCCACGCGCTACGACAGCAAGGGCGGCGCCGCCGAGTTCGCCACCTTCCGGTTGAGCCAGGGCGCCGAGAAGCGGGCCTTTCGCCGGCTGGATCAAATCAGGCTCTGCATCATCGACCCGCGTGCCGAGGAATGTCTGCGGGCCCATGTGGTGATGCGGCTGCGCGAACGGCGCGCGGTGGCCACCCAGCAGCGGGTCGACGACGACATCGCGACGCTCCAAGGTCGGGTCTTCGTCTCCCTCACCGCCCTCCACGATCTCCGCGTGGCACTGCCCACCACCGTCTACCTCCACCGCGACCTGCCGTTCTTTCGGTGCGAGATGTTCGACAGCGGGATGTTCCTGACGTACTACCTCGACGGCACCGAGTACCCGGAGAACCTTCAGTTCTCCTCCAAGACCCGCCCCTACCGCGCCTATCACGCCAGCCTCGACATGACCCGCCGGTTCGCGAGCAAGGTCATCCCCTTCGGGACGGGCGTACCGCATGCCATCGAGACGGATCAGCAATTCGGCGACCTGCTGACCGAACTCGGCTGCACTCTTCCGCTGGACGAGCTCCGCACCCTGCGCGACCGCCGGTTCGAGGAGTTCCGGTCCCAGCTCAGGGCGGCGGGGATCGATGAGCGGGACATCTTCTGACGCGTCACGGCAGGTCACCGGGGGTTCGGGAGCGGAGCGCGGCCTGTACGGCGCTGCCCCGTGCCGACTGGGCCGCCCGCACCCGCGTCCCCCCGTCCACCACCAGATCGGCGCCCGTGACCCATTGGGCCGCGTCCGAGGCGAGCCAGGCGACGGCTCGGGCGATGTCCTCGGGGTCGCCGATGCGGCCCAGGGGCATGGTGTCGGTGATCTGTTGCTCGGCGTGCTGCCAGACGAAGCGGGCCATTTCGGTGCGGATCAGGCCGGGGGAGACCGAGTTGACGCGGACCTTCGGGGCCAGTTCGCCTGCGAGTTGGCGGGTGAGGTGGAGGAGGGCGGACTTGGTCGTGCCGTAGGTGCCGGTGTTCGGGCCCACGTGGTCGGCGCCCTCCGTGCAGATGTTGACGACCGCGCCGCCGTGGTCGCGCATCCAGGCCCGCCAGGCGTGCTGGGTCAGGCGCAGGGGTGCCTCGACGTTCACCGTGAAGGCGGTGCGCCAGTCGAGGGGGTCCACGGTCATCAGGGGGCCGTAGGGGCGGTTGGTCGCCGCGTTGTTGACGACGATGTCCAGGCGGCCGAATTCGGCTACGCAGAGGTCGGTCAGGGCGTGGAGGTGGGCGGGGTCGGACACGTCGCCGGGTAGGCCGCTGCCGCCCAGGGCCGCCGCCGTGCGTTCCACTTCCTGTGCGTTCCTCGCCGTCACGCACACCCGTGCCCCCGCCTCCGTCAGCGCTCGGGCGACGGCCAGGCCGATACCCCGGGTCGCGCCGGTGACGATGGCGGCCCTGCCCTTGAGTCCGTACGGCGGCGTCATCGGCGTACCGTCTCATGACGGTCCGTCAGTCGACAGCCCCCAGGCGGGAGTTCCGGGCCGCGAGGAGTTCCAGTACGGTGCGCCAGTCCTCCAGGACGCCGGCGTCGAAGGCGGCGTCGCGGCCCTCCTCGCCGGCCTGCCGCAGCCGTAGCAGGTCCTCGTCCAAGGGGGCGGCGGGGTGGCCGTTGGCGCGGACCAGGTGGGCCACGCGCTCGCCGAGCAGCGGGCGTACGGCGTTTGCCGCGCAGTCCGGCTGGGCGGAGCGGTCGCCGGGCCTGAGCAGCGGGCCGATGGCCTGGACCAGGCCCGCCACCTGGAGTTCCTTGTCGGCGGGGCGGCTGCGGCGCAACAGCGCGGCGGTGCGCAGCGCGTGCCCGCCCCGGCAGGCGTACAGCAGATCCATCAGCTCTTCGACACTGCGCAGCTCCATGCGCCAGTCCTCCCGCCGGACAAGCCGTTGCCGTCCGTCAGCAGATCATGGGTGGCTTGCGATACGGCCAACAGGACCTGAATTGCGTGCTCGATGAGGTGCAGGGCGACCCAAGTGGCGGTGTGGGGGGAGAAAACAGGACGACTTCAGACAGTAACCCCGAGTTTTCAGCCCCATCGAGCGGGGGCCCGCTCATTTGGTTACTCTGTAGCGGACGGACAACAGCACGGGGTCCCACCCGCACCCACGTGCTCCGTACGAGAAACCGGCGCCACCGCGTCCGAAACGCATCGATTCATACCCGAGCGGGCTCCAGACGCCGGGCGCAGCGGCCCGGCGCAGGTGGTCCCGAGGGTGACCCGACACATAAGGAGTGCGCGGTGACACCGGAGAAGACAAAGCACGATCAACGCCCCGAGGAGCGCCCGGAGCCAGCGGGCGGCCGGTCCGGAGAGCTCGGCAGCCTGGACGTGTGGGCCCGGTCCGCCCCGATCCGCCTCGCGGGATACGAGGACGACCTCGCCGAACCCCACATCCTGCCCAGCGTGGACTGAAGGCGCCGAACGGGATTTATCCGAAGGTGACCATCGCATGGGCGTGCGAGACTGGCGCCCATGCTGATCAGAGAAGCCGTGGCCGAGGACTGGCCGCGGATCTGGCCTTTCTGGCATCGCGTCGTCTCCGCCGGCGAGACCTACTCCTGGGACCCGGACACCTCCGAAGAGGCCGCCCGGGTCCTGTGGATGAATCCGCCGAAGCGTGTATACGTCGTCGAGGACGAGACAGGCGCGATCGTCGCCTCCGCCTACCTCACCCCCAACTACGGCCGCCCCGCCGCCCATGTCGCCAACGCGGGCTTCATGGTCGACCCGGACCACGCGGGCCGCGGCATCGGCCGTCGCCTCGCCGACCACGTCCTGACGGCCGCCAAGGCGCAGGGCTACCGCGCCATGGTGTTCAACTCCGTCGTCGAGACCAACCCGGCCGTGGGGCTCTGGACGTCCCTCGGCTTCACGATCCTCGGCACGGTCCCGGAGGCCTTCGACCATCCCCGGCACGGGTTGGTGGGGCTGCACATCATGCACAAGGCCCTGTGAGGGCCCGGCAGGTCAGGCGCGGCAGCGCAGCATCTCCAGCGGGGGGTTGACCAGGTAGTCGGCCCAGAAGTCCGCGCCGAACTCGCGCACCCCGGCCTCGGAAACCTCCAGCGGCACCCAGGTCAGCTCGCTGAACCCGGCCGCCGTCAGGGCCGCTTCGTAGACCTCGCGGCGCGGGGCGGCCACTTCGATCCCGATCGGCGGGTTCAGCAGCGCCGTGACCCGGAAGCGCGGTCCGGTCTCGGTCTCCTCGCCGGTCGGCTCGCAGCGGAAGCCGTACTTCTGAAGGACCGCCGGGTCGGGACGGTAGTCGGGCGACTGGCAGAGCACGAAGAACTCGCCGCCGGGCGCCAGGCTTTGGTGCACATGGCGGCACATGCGCTCCAGAGTGGCGATGTCGGGCGCGTAGTTGAGCAACTGGACGCCGGCGGCGATGTCGAAGCGTCGCTCCAGGGAGCGCAGTTCGGCGACATCGCCCACCTCGTAGCGCACACCCAGCGGATCCTGGTCCTCCAGCCTCTGCGCGGCGGCGACCATTTCCCCCGAGATGTCGATGCCGAGCACGTCCGTGGCGCCGCGCCGCTTGAACTCCCGGCTGTAGAAACCGGTGCCGGAGGCGAGGTCGAGGACCGACTTACCGCTCACGTCACCGACCAGGCCCAGGAAGCCCGGCACCTCCGCATATCGCGTCAACGGCAGGGACTTGAAGCCCTCGAACGCCTCACCGATCTTGTCGTACTGCTGCACGCTCACCGTGGTGTCCTTCCGCTGCCTCGGTCATGTCCTTGGCAGTCTCTCCACATCACGCAGAGCGTCCGTACTGGCAGAAACACCAAAGATCCGGATCGCGGAACAACAATTCCGACGGAGCCTCAGTCCTCCAGCGGCGCCGTCCGCTGCCAAGGGCGCGCCCGCTCCAATTGGGCCGCCAGCTCGAGCAGTTCGGTCTCCGCGCCCGGACGTCCGACGAGCTGTACGGCGCTGGGGGCGCCGGAGGGGAGGGTGCCGGCGGGGACGACCAGGGCGGGCCAGCCCGTGAGGTTCCAAGGCGGGGTGAAGGGCGAGTAGTTGGTGTTCGCCATGACGTTGCGCAGCCAGCCCCGCTCGTGCCAGGGCGCGGCCTCGGGGGAGCGGCGGGCCAGCGCCGGGGTGAGCAGGACGTCGTACTGCTCGAAGAACGGTTCGAGGCGTCGGCGCAGTTCCTGGCGGCTCTCGCCGTCACGGACCAGGCCCACGAAGCGGCGCCCGATCGCCGCGTGGACCCGGGTACGGCGGGTCAGCAGGCGTCGGTCCAGGCCCTGCGCGTCGACCGAGGTGCCCGCCGTCCAGTGGGCGAGGGAGGTGAGGCTCAGCGAGAGCGGGTAGGGAGGATCGGCGCGGCGCACCTGGTGGCCCGCCTTGATCAACAGGCCCGCCGTCTCCCGGGCGGCCGCGCGGTAGGGGGCGCTCACCGCGATCCCGGCGATCGGGCTGCGCAGCGACACCGCGATCCGGCGCGCCGTCGGCTCAGGACCCGGCGGGAGTTCCGCGTCGGCCAGCACCGACAGCACCAGGCGGGCGTCCTCGACGGTCGTCGCCAGCGGCCCGTTCTCCGACATGCCGAACCAGTCGCCCTCGCCGATGCCCGCCGGTACCAGGCCCCGGCCCGGCTTGAGAGTCACCAGACCGCAGTTGGCCGCGGGTATGCGCAGCGAACCCATGCCGTCGTTGCCGAGGGCGATCGGTACCAGGCCCGCGGCGACCGCGGCCGCGCTGCCGCCCGACGAACCGCCCGCCGAGCGCGTGGTGTCCCACGGGTTGCGGGCGATGCCGTGCACGCCGTCCGTGGTGCCGAACACGCACAGCTCCGGCACGTTGGTCAGCCCCACCACCACGGCGCCCGCCGCGCGCAGCCGTTCCACGGTGACGTGGTCACCGGGGCAGGGAGCCTCCGAGGTCGCGGCGGAGCCCACGCGCAGGGACTCGCCGGTCACCGCGAGATTGTCCTTGACCGCCACCGGGACGCCCGCCAGCGGCAGTTCGGCCAGATCGCCGCGCTCGCCCAGGGCCTCGGCCTCGGCGAGCGCCGCCTTGCCGCGCACCTTGCGGAAGGCGCCGACCCGGCCGTCCAGGCGCGCGATCCGCTCAAGATGCTCGGCGACCACCTCCCGGGGCGTGACCCGCTTCTCCCGTACGGCGGCGGCGATCTCGACGGCGGTCCGGCCGACCCAGGTGGTCACAGAGGGGCTCCTTCAGGTACTGCGCAGAGGATTACTCGCGGGTACGTCGAGGAGAACTCTGCCTGTCGCCGGGCCCCGAGTCGAGAGTGCGGATCAACGCAGATGCCGCTCGAAGAACGCCGTCGTCGCCACCATCGACCGCGGCCACTGCGGGCCGAAGGTGTGCCCCTCGCCCGGGTACTCGCGCAGTTCCACGTCCTTGCCGGCCGCCTCGAACGCCGCGACCGTGCGCTTGGACCAGGCGAGGGGGCAGGTGTCGTCGGCGGTGCCGTGGTGGATGAGGAGGGGCTCGGTGACTCGGTGCACGAAGGTCAGCGGGGAGACGTTGCGCCAGAACTCCGGGTTCTCCTCGGGTGTGCCGTGCGCGGCGTCGATCTCGGCGGCGATCGGGTCGCCCTCGCCGCGCTGGAAGCGGTCGATGTTGTCCTGCGGTCTGCCGCTGACGGGTGCGAAGACCACGGCCGCGTCCACCAGACCGGGCGCCACGACCAGGGTGTTGTACACGACCCCGCCGCCCATCGAGCGCCCGAGCAGCCCGATCCGGTCGGGGTCGATCTCCGGACGGCCCGAACCGCGCAGGGCCAGCACCGCGCCGATGACGTCCGAGGTGTAGCCGAGACGCAGGTTCACGTTGTTGTCGGGGTCGTCGTCGGAGCGGGCGTGGTTGCGGTAGTCGGAGTGCAGGACGACATAGCCCTCGCGGGCGAGCAGGTCCTGTTCGCGGGCCAGACCCCGGCCGGTGGTGTAGACGGCGGGGTCGATATAGCCGTGCGCGAGCACCAGCGCCGGGAAGGGCCCCTTGCCGCGGGGGATGTTCATCAGCCCCGAGATCGTCAGTCCGTCGCTCTCGTACGTCACCGCGTACGAGGTGTAGGCGTCGGTGCGGGCCAGGACGGTGCCGAGGCGGAGGTCGGAGCCGGTGTGGTCGCGCTGGATCAGCGCCTGGATCGACACCGGGTCGACGGGTGTGGGGGAGGGGGAGGCAGTTGTCGTACGGGCGGCGGGGTTTGTGGGCGCGGCCTTCTCCCCGCCGCCCGTGCAGCCCATCGCCAGCAGCAGCGACAGCCCGGCGGCGGCACTGGCCAGTCTCCGCAGGCGCATACGGCCATTGTCCCCCTGGCAGGGTGCGGCGGGAGCCGTTCAGCTCCGTCGGGCCACCCCCGTACTGTCCCGCTCGATCAACCGCGGCACCGGCACCCGTACCGTCCGGGCCGGGCCACCGTCCAGCAGGGCCGTCAGCTCGCGGGCCGCCGTGCGGCCGAACTCGACGCTGTCCCGGGAGAGGGCGGACAGCCAGGGCTTGACCATGCGGCACAGTGCCGAGTCCTCCCAGGCCACCACCGACACCTCGGCCGGTACCGAGAAGCCCAGTTCGGTGGCGGCGGCGACCCCGGCGACGGCCATCACGTCGTTGTCGTAGATCAGCGCGGTCGGGGGAGCGTCGGCCCGCAAGACCCGCCGGGTCACCGCCGCCGCTGCCGCGTCCGAGTAGTCCGTGGTCACGGACTGCACCTCGGTGAGACCGCGCCGGGCGGCCTCGGCGGCCAGGGTGCGGATCCGGCGTTCGGTGTGCGCGAGACCGGGCAGGCCCGCGATGTGCACGATCCGGCGGTGGCCGAGGGCGTGCAGACCGTCCACCACCGACGCCATCGCGCCCGCGTCGTCCGCCCACACCGTGGACAGACCCGGATGGCGCTCCTCGGGCGCGCCGCCGATCACCACGGCGGGCAGGCCCAGTTCGTCGAGGAGGTCGGGCCGGGGGTCGTCGGTGCGGGGGTCGACCACCAGCACCCCGTCCACCCGGTGCTCGGCCCACCAGCGCCGGTACACCGCGCACTCGTCGGCGACGTCCTCCACCACCTGGAACAGCAGCCCGAGATGACGCTCGGCCAGCACCTCCTGTATGCCGGAGACCAGTTGGAGGAAGAAGGAGTCCACGCCGAGCGTGTCCGCCGGCCGCGCCAGCACGAAGCCGACCGTCGCCGCACCCTCCCCGGACAGGGCCCGCGCCGCCGTGCTCGGCCGCCAACCCAGCTCCTCGGCCACCTGGCGCACCCGCTCCCGGGTCTCCTCCGAGACCCCGGCCCGCCCGTTGAGCGCGAACGACACCGCGCTCTGCGAGACCCCGGCATGCCGCGCGATGTCCTTCATCGTGGGCCGCCGGGCCGGTGACCGCCTGCCTGCCACGGTGTCTCCCCATTCCTCCGACACATTCCGGCCACCAGTGTGCACTAATGCGGTTCAGCTGCGCCAACCTAATGCGCATTAGTCACTAATGCAATTAGCACTGCGCGATGCATTGACGGGCCCGCGCGGCGCCGTGCAAGGTCTGTCGTCGTCGACCGAATCCACCCCGAAGGAGGCCGGTTCACGGTGCCCGTTTCCCGCAGAAACCTCGCTGCCGCTCTCGCCGTCTGTGTCGTCCTGCCGCTCAGTGCCTGCGGCTCCGGTGACGACGGAGGGGGCTCCTCCGACGCCTCCGGCAAGATCGAGGGCGACATCACTTTCCAGACCTGGAACCTGAGAGCGAACTTCAAGGACTACTTCGAAGGGCTGATCGCCGACTTCGAGAAGAAGTACCCGGGCACCAACGTCAAATGGGTCGACCAGCCCGCCGAGGGTTACGCCGACAAGATCAGCGCGGACGCGGCCGGCGGCACCCTGCCCGACGTCGTCAACGTCTCGCCCGACCTGGTCGCCCCGCTCGCCAAGGCGGGCCTCGCGGCGGACCTGGACAAGGACGCCGCCCAGTACAAGAAGGAGTACCTGGACGGCGCCTGGGCCAGCCACCGGATACCGGGCATGGGCGGCACGTACGCCTTCCCCTGGTACCTCAACACCGGCCCGCTGTTCTACAACAAGTCCCTGTTCAAGGAAGCGGGGCTCGACGCCGACCAGCCGCCGACGACGTACGACGAACTCTTCGCGAACGCCCTGACCATCGCGGAGAAGACCGACGGCAAGGTCGCCACCCTCGCCAATGTCCCCACCGTCGAGGACTTCGGGCGCTACGGCGTCCCGCTGATGAACGACGAGGGCACCGGCTTCGCCTTCAACGACGCCAAGGGGGTCGAACTTCTCACCAAGTACAAGGAGTTGTACGACGCCAAGGCCCTCGACCCGCAGGCGCTCACCGCCACCCCGGAGTCGTCCGGGAAGAAGTTCCTCACCGAGGCTGTCGCCATGAACCCCGGCAGCGCCCTGGACCTCGGCAACTTCAAGAAGCAGGCGCCGAACCTGTACAAGAACATCGGCATCACCGACCAGATCACCAGCACGGGGCACGTCAACATGTACGTGATGGGCGTGATGGTCAACTCCCAGACCAAGCGGAAGCCCGCCGCCGTCGCCTTCGCGCACTACGTCACCGACGCCGAGCACCAGATGTCCTTCGCCAAGAAGGTCGCGATCTTCCCGAGCACGGCAGGGTCGCTGGACGACCCGTACTTCACGAAGGAGGACGGGACCGACGAGACACGGGTGCGGATCGCCGCCGCCAAGTCGCTGAAGAACGCGGTCAATTACACGCCGGTGCTGTTCAGCGAGCAGATGAAGACCGAGCTGCGCAACGAGGTCGCCAAGGCGCTCCAGGGCAAGGAGAGCCCAAAGGAAGCGCTTGACAACGCTGTCGAGGCCTGCGACCGGCTCCTCCAGCAGCAGGGGTAGCGATGGCCACCGTGTCCCGGGTGCGGCGTCAACTGCCGCTGAGCCCCTGGCTGTTCGCCGCTCCCGGCCTGCTGGTCATCGGCGTCTTCATCCTCTACCCGTTCGTCTCCACCCTGGTCAACGCCTTCACCGACCGACGCACGCTGATCGAGGGCGAGTTCATCGGCCTCGACAACTTTCGCGAGCTGCTGCACGACGACATGTTCTGGATCGGGCTGCGCAACAGCACGCTGTACGTCCTCGGTGTGGTCCCGGCGCTGGTGATCCTGCCGCTGCTGCTGGCGCTGCTCGTGCAGAAGAACATCCCCGGCATCGCCTTCTTCCGCTCCGCCTTCTACACCCCCGTCGTCGCCTCGATCGTCGTGGTGGGGCTGATCTGGGTGTGGCTGCTCGACGAACGCGGCCTGGTGAACTCGCTGCTGGAGACCATCGGCGTCGGCCGGGTCGGATTCCTCAGCGACCAGTGGCTGCTGCTGCTCAGCGCCATGGCCGTCACGGTCTGGAAGGGCCTCGGCTACTACATGATCATTTACCTGGCGGCCCTCGCCAACGTCCCCCGCGAACTCCACGAGGCCGCCGCGGTCGACGGCGCGGGCGCCGTACGGCGCTTCGTCACGGTCACCGTCCCCGCGGTCCGGTCGACCATGGTGCTGGTCGGGGCGCTGTCGTCGGTGGCCGCCTTCAAGGTGTTCTCGGAGGTCTACCTGATGGCCGGGCCGAGCGGCGGCCCCGCCGGTGAGGACACCACGCTCGTGATGCTCGTCCAGCGCACCGGCACGGGTCTGACCGGCCGGGTCGGCTACGCCTCCGCGATCTCGGTCGTCGTCTTCGTCGTCACCGTCGCGCTGATGCTGCTCGTCCTGCGCGCCGACCGGAGGGAGGACGGATGAGCGTCATCGAGAAGGTACGGCCACAGCTCGTGAAATCCGGGCCCCGGGTCACCGACGAACACGGCAAGCGGGTACGCGTCTGGGAACTCGCCCTGCGTTACGCCCTGTTGCTCGCCGTCCTCGCCCTCACCGTCGGCCCGTTCCTGTGGCAGCTGTCCACCTCGCTGAAGGGCCCCACCGAGGACATCTACACCTCCCCGCCGAAGTTCCTGCCGGGCGACCCCACCCTGCACAACTACGAGCGCGTCGCCGACACCATCCCGGTCTGGGACTACGCCCTCAACTCGCTGAAGGTCGCCACCGCCAACGTCGTGACCAACTGCGTCGGTTCGGCCCTCGCCGGCTACGCGCTGGCCCGGCTGCGCTACCGGGGCCGCCGCGCCGCCACGCTCGCGTTCATCCTCGCGATGCTGGTCCCCGTGGAGGGCATCATCATCGCCCAGTTCACCACCATGCGGGAGCTCGGCCTCAACAACACCCTCGTCGGCGTGGTGCTCCCCGGTTCCATCAGCGCGCTGAACGTACTGCTGATGCGCAACGCCTTCCTCAACCTGCCCTACGAGATCGAGGAGGCGGCCTTCGTCGACGGCGCCAACGTGTGGCAGCGGTTCGTACGGATCGCGCTGCCGGCGGTCAAGGGCACCCTGGCCGTCGTGGCGATCTTCGCCTTCATGGGCGCCTGGGACGACTTCCTGTGGCCGCTCATCGTGCTGAGCGATCCGTCGAAGTTCACGCTCACCATCGGCCTCAACTATCTGCACGGCACCTTCGCCAACGACGAACGGCTCGTCGCCGCGGGCACGGTCATCGCCGTCGCCCCGCTGATCGCCCTCTTCGCCTGTCTCCAGCGGTACTTCTTCCGCGGGGTCGGCGAGGGAGCGGTGAAGGGCTGAACCCCCCTCTCGTGTGTGACAAGGACACTGCATGCCTGCTGCCGTGCGCTTCGGCGTCAACTACACCCCGAGCGTCGGGTGGTTCCACCACTGGCTCGACTTCGACCTGGACGCCGTGCGCGCCGACCTCGACTCGATCGCCGCGCTGGGCCTGGACCACGTCCGGGTGTTCCCGCTGTGGCCCTACTTCCAGCCCAACCGCGCCCTGATCCGGGAACGGGCCGTCGCCGATCTCGTACGGCTCGCCGACGCCGCCGCCGAACGAGGCCTCGACGTCAACGTCGACGGACTGCAAGGCCACTTGAGCAGCTTCGACTTCCTGCCCGCCTGGACCCGCACCTGGCACCGGCGCAACCTCTTCACCGACCCCGACGTACTCGACGGCCAGGCCGCCTACCTGCGCACCCTCGCCGCGGCCCTCGCCGACAGGCCCAACTTCATCGGCATGACCCTCGGCAACGAGGTCAACCAGTTCGCCGCCGGCCCCCACCCCGACCCCGACCGGGCGACCGGCGCGCAGATCGACGCCTGGCTGGAACGGATGCTCGCCGCCTGCGAGGAGGGCGCCCCCGGCCGCCTCCACCTGCACGCCGAGTACGACGCCACCTGGTACCAGGACGACCAGCCCTTCACCCCGGCCCAGGCCGCCCGCCTGGGCGCGGTCACCGCCGTGCACTCCTGGGTGTTCAACGGCACCGCCCAGCGGCATGGCCGCATCTCCGTGCCCACCGAGCACCACGCCGCGTATCTCGTCGAGCTGAGCAAGGCATGGGCGGACGACCCGCACCGGCCGGTCTGGCTCCAGGAGGTCGGCGCCCCTGCCCCGCTGATCCCGGCCGAGCACGCCGCCGCCTTCACCGAGGCGACGGTCACGAACGCCCTGGACTGCCCCGACCTGTGGGGCATCACCTGGTGGTGCTCCCACGACGTGTCCCGGCAGCTCGCGGACTTCCCTGAACTGGAGTACGGACTGGGTCTGTTGACCAGCGAGCGGGTGCCGAAGGACACGGCCCGTGTGCTGGCGGACGCGGCGGCGCGGAAACCGGGCCCGGCCGCCGCGCGCACCACCGCACTCGTCGTTCCCGCCGACCCCTTCGCCCGTTCCCGGTGCGCGCCGGGCGGGCCGGTCTTCGACGCGTACTTCCGGCTGGCCGCCGACGGCGTCCGGCCCACGACCGTTCTCGACATCCGCGCCGACGACCAGGACCATCTCGCGGCGCGCGGCATCACCGAAGTGGTCACTCCCGACCAGGTACTCCCCAACCCCCAAGGAGGCACCCGCTCGTGAAACCCACCCGACGCACGGTCCTGATCGCCGGGGCCGCGGCAGCCCTCACCCCCACGCTCCCGGCCGCCGCGGCGCGAAAGGCCGCCGCCACCCCGCCGTACGCCTCCTACTGGTACCCGGACTCGCTGCCCTCCGGCACCCCCGGCACCGGGATCACCTGGCGCAGCCTCAAGGCGTGGCGGGCTGCCGACGACGCCGACCTCGCCTTCAACGCCGCGTCCGTCCCGCTCGCCGCCCGGTTCACCCCGGCGCCGGTGAACACGACCGCCCGCTCGGGCCAGGCCCGAATCCAGTCCCTGGTCTCCTTCGGACCCACCTCCAGCAACCCCTCCCAGGGCGCGGCCACCGCCGACTACTACGCCCTCACCCACTGGTCCTACATCGACGAGCTGGTGTTCTGGGGCGGCTCCTCGGGCGAGGGGCTGATCCTCGCGCCCAACGCGCCGATCGTGGACGCCGCCCACCGCCACGGCGTGCCCGTGCTCGGCAACATCTTCCTGCCGCCGGTGGCCTACGGCGGGCAGTTGCAGTGGACGCGAGACCTGGTGCAGAAGGACTCCGCCGGGCGCTATCCGCTGGCTGCTCAACTCGTCGCCGTGGCACGGGCGTACGGATTCGACGGCTGGTTCGTCAACGCCGAGACCAGCGGCGGCAACGCGGCCCTCGCCACCGACATGCTCGGCTTCCTGCGCGAGCTGAAGTCCCGGGCGGCGGCCGTCGGACAGCGGGTGACCTGGTACGACTCGATGACCGTGAACGGCACGGTGAGCTGGCAGGGGGCGCTCAACGCGCAGAACCAGCCGTTCTTCGAGCGCGCCGACGACATGTTCGTCGACTTCCGGTGGTCCGCGAGCGGCCTGGCGTCCTCGGGGCAGCGGGCCGAGCAGATCGGGCGCAGCCGCTACGAGCTGTGGGCGGGCGTCGATGTGGAGGCGAGCGGCTGGAACAAGTCCGTGAACTGGGACGCGATGGTGCCGAGGGATCGGGCGCATGTGGTGTCGGTCGGTTTCTACCGGCCCGAGTGGACGCGCAACCACCTGCCCGCAGGCCGTACGCCGGGGGAGTTCCATGCCGCCGACGACCGGTTCTGGAGCGGGCGGTCGCTGGATCCGGCGCGGCCGGACGCCACGGATGCCTGGCGGGCGCCGGCCGTGTCGGTGGCGGACCGGTCGACGGTGACGTCGGTGCCGTTCGCGAGTGTGTTCAACACGGGGCACGGGCTGCGCTGGTACGAGGGGGGTGTGGTTGGCTCGGACGCGCCCTGGAACCACCTCGGGTTGCAGGACCGGCTGCCGTCGCGGCGCTGGGTCGTGCACACCTCCGGCACCCGGCCCGCTGTGAACTTCGATTTCGCGGACGCCTGGTGCGGCGGCAGCAGTGTGCTCGTCGACGGTGAACTGACCGCGCCGACCGTGCTGGATGTGTACGCGACCCGGCTGGCGGTGGGTGTTGACACGGTTGTCGAGCTGACCCACCGGACCGACGGGGCCGACGCGGGCGCTGTGAACGTCGAGCTGGCCGTCGCCACCGCCGAGCCCGGCACTCCGGGGTCGACACCGCCGTACACCTATTTCCCTGTGAACTCGGTCAACAGCTGGCAGACGGCGACCGTACGGCTCACGGGGCTGACCGGCACGATACGGGCGATCGGGGTCCGGCTCACCCCGGTCGGTGGCAGCGTCGGCACGGTGCGCTGGCGGCTCGGCGGGCTGGCCGTGCGGTCCGGGGCGGCCGGTACGCCCGCCGCTCCCTCCGGACTGCGCGTCACCGGTGCTAGCGGCGGCGATCTGCGCCTCGTCTGGAACCCCGCGCCCGGCGCCGTACGCCACTACACCCTGCACCGCCTCCTCCCCGACGGCACCCGGCGCTTCCTCGGCGGCACCTGCCAGCGCGCGTACTTCGTGGCGGGGCTGCGGCCCGAGCAGGGGGAGACGGCCGCGCGGTTCGAAGTGCGCGCGGTAGGGGAGCTGTACACCACATCAGCCCCCGCGACCGTGACCCACTCCTGGTGACCGCCCGCGACCGTCACCACCGCCGGTAACCCCCACGCACATCCGGACGACCTACGGAGCACCCCGCATGCATGACGACCGCAGCCTGGTCGAAGCCCGCCTCAAGCGCGTCCTCGACGAGCGCATCCGACCCGCCGTGTACCCCGAATCCGTACCGCTGGAGGTGGCGGTGTGGCACGCGCCCGGCGAGCCCGTGCCGGTGGCCGAGGGACTCGCGGCCGAACCCGAGCCGATCGAGGTGGGCGCCCGCTGGGGTGCTCCGTGGGGCACCAGCTGGTTCCGGGTCACCGGAACCGTCCCCGAGGCCTGGGTCGGCCGGACCGTCGAGGCCCTGCTGGATCTCGGCTTCGACGAGAACATGCCCGGCTTCCAGTGCGAGGGCCTGGTCTACCGGCCCGACGGCATCCCGGTGAAGGGCCTCAACCCGCGCAACCAGTGGGTGCGGATCGGCGCGCCCGTGGTGGGCGGCGAGGAGGTACGGCTGCACATCGAGGCCGCCTCCAACCCCGTCATCCTCGACTACCACCCCTTCCTGCCAACCCAGTTGGGGGACAAGGAGACCGCGGGCAGCGAACCGCAGTACCGGCTCGCCCGGATGGATCTCGCCGTCCTCGACGAGACGGTGTGGGAACTGGTGCTCGACCTGGAGGTGCTCGGCGAGCTGATGGCCGAGCTGCCCGTGGACTCCGCGCGCCGCTGGGAGATCCTGCGGGCGGTGGAGAAGGCGCTGGACGCCGTCGACCTTCAGGACGTGAACGGCACGGCGGCGCAGGCGCGGGCGCGGCTGGAGACGGTGCTGTCCGAGCCCGCCGTGCCCACCGCCCACCGGATCAGCGCCGTCGGGCACGCGCACATCGACTCGGCGTGGCTGTGGCCGCTGCGCGAGACGGTCCGCAAGGTGGCCCGCACCACCGCGAACATGACCGCGCTGCTGGAGGACGAGCCCGAGTTCGTGTTCACCATGTCCCAGGCCCAGCAGTGGGCGTGGGTGAAGGAGCACCGGCCCGAGGTGTGGGCCCGGGTGAAGAAGGCGGTGGCGGACGGGCGGTTCGTGCCGGCCGGCGGGATGTGGGTGGAGTCGGACACCAACATGCCGGGCTCGGAGGCGATGGCCCGGCAGTTCGTGCACGGCAAGCGGTTCTTCCTCGACGAGTTCGGCATCGAGAACGACGAGGCGTGGCTGCCCGACACCTTCGGCTTCGCCGCCGGACTCCCGCAGATCATCAAGGCGGCCGGGGCCAAGTGGCTGCTGACCCAGAAGATCTCCTGGTCGCAGACGAACAAGTTCCCCCACCACACCTTCACCTGGGAAGGCATCGACGGCACCCGGATCTTCACCCACTTCCCGCCCGTCGACACCTACAACTGCTCCATGAAGGGCAGCGAAATCGCCCACGCCGCCCGGAACTTCAAGGACAAGGGCGTCGCCCGGCACTCCCTCGCGCCCACCGGCTGGGGCGACGGAGGCGGCGGCACCACCCGTGAGATGGTCGCCAAGGCGGCCCGGCTGCGCGACCTCGAAGGCTCGGCGACCGTGGTGTGGGAGACCCCGGCGGAGTTCTTCGCCAAGGCCGAGGCCGAGTACCCGAATCCACCGGTCTGGGTCGGCGAGCTCTACCTCGAACTCCACCGCGCCACCCTCACCAGCCAGGCCAGGACCAAACAGGGCAACCGGCGCAGCGAACACCTCCTGCGCGAGGCCGAACTCTGGGCGGCGACGGCGGCCGTACGGACCGGATTCCCTTATCCGTACGAGGAGTTGGACCGCTTCTGGAAGACGGTGCTGCTGCACCAGTTCCACGACATCCTGCCCGGCTCGTCCATCGCATGGGTGCACCGGGAGGCGCGTGCGACGTACGACCGGCTGGCGGACGAACTGACGGCGATCATCGACGCGGCCCAGCGGGCCCTCGCCGGTGACGGCTCGACCACGCTGGTCTTCAACTCCGCCCCGCACATCCGCGAAGGCGTTCCGGCGGGCGGTGCGCGGACCCCGGTCACCGAGGGCCGGACCACCGTCTCCGGGCGCCGAGACGGCGGACACGTCCTCGACAACGGCCTGCTCCGGGTCGAGATCGACGCCCGGGGCCTGGTCGTCTCCGCCTACGACCATGACGCCGACCGCGAGACCATCGCCCCCGGACGCGCCGGGAACCTCCTCCAACTCCACCCGGACTTCCCGAACATGTGGGACGCCTGGGACGTCGATGAGTTCTACCGCAACACGGTCACCGACCTCACCGACGTGGACGACATCGCCCTCGAGGGTGACGGGGTGCGCATCACCCGGTCCTTCGGCGGCTCCCGGATCACCCAACTGCTGTCCCTCGCACCAGGGGAGCGGCGGCTGCTGATCGACACGGAGGTGGACTGGCACGAGACGGAGAAGTTCCTCAAGCTCGCCTTCCCGCTCGACGTGCACGCCGAACGGTACGCGTCCGAGACCCAGTTCGGGCACTTCCACCGGCCCACGCACACCAACACCTCCTGGGAGGCGGCCAAGTTCGAGGCGTGCAACCACCGGTTCGTGCACGTGGAGGAGCCGGGTTGGGGCGTCGCGATCGTCAACGACTCGACGTACGGCCACGACGTGACCCGCACGGTCCGCACCGACGGCGACCGCGGCACGACCACGACGGTTCGCGTCTCCCTGCTCCGGGCCCCCCGCTTCCCGGACCCGGAGACCGACCAGGGCGTCCACCGCTTCCGCCACGCCCTGGTGCCGGGCGCGGGCATCGGCGACGCGGTCCGCGAGGGCTGGCGGATCAACCTGCCCGAGCGACGGCTCACCGGCACCGGCGAGGTCGCCCCGCTGGTCGGCGTCGACCGGGACGCGGTCGTCATCACCGCGGTCAAACTCGCCGACGACGGCAGCGGGGACGTGGTCGTACGGTTCCACGAGGCCCACGGCGGCCGCTGCCGCGCGAGGCTGACCGCCGGGTTCGAGGTCGCGGACGTCGTCGCCACCGACCTGCTGGAGCGCCCGCTCGACGACAGCCCTGTGGAGCGCGACGGCAACGGTGTCGCCGTACGACTGCGGCCGTTCGAGCTGGTGACGTTGCGGTTCAGGAGGGCGTGACGACGGAACGGGTGTGGCGGGGGCCAACTGTTGTTCCATCAGGGACGGTTGACAGTTGTGTGGTTTGTGAAGTGTGGCAACTCGGTCGCCGCACGAAGGTGTGACTGCCACACTGGACGCGCCACGGCCCCCTCCCGCCCGCTGCGAGGGGCCCGCACGGGGAGGGCTCATGTCCGCAGAGTTGAGTGTCGTCGCGCTCGGACACGAGGAGGCGGCCGCCGCGCAGCCCTGGCAACTGGAGGCGCTGCGCGAGGACCTGCTGACGCTTGACGTCGACCGGGTCGGGCCGTTGGAGTCCGGCGTGGCTCCGCCCAACAGCCGCTCCGGACTCGTCGAGGCGCTGGGCGCGCTGCTGGTCGTCCTGCAACCGTCGCTGCCCTTGCTGGAGGGCACCCTCGCCGTCGTCCGAGAGTGGATGGCCCGGACCGAATCCGGGACCGTCGTGCTGGAGATAGACGGTAACCGGCTTGAGGTCACCGGCGTCGACAGCGCGGAACAGCGACGGCTGGCCGACGCCTGGCTCGCGGTGGTGACGGCAGACCGGTCATGAGAGAGCGCAGACGCCACGCGCTGCTGGTCGCCACGAGCTCGTACGAGGACCCGAGCCTGCGCGCTCTGTGGGCACCGATTCGGGATGCGACCGATCTCGCCCGGATTCTGGGCGATCCGGCGATCGGTGCGTTCACCGTTGAGGTGCTGAACGACGTCGGTGCGCACGAACTTCGCCGAGGGGTGGAGGACTTCTTTGCCGACTGCTCGGTCTCGGACACGCTCCTGTTGCACTTCGCCTGTCACGGGCTGAAGGACGAAGGCGGGAAGCTCTTCCTCGCCGCCAGGGACACCGTCCGAACCCGGCTGGAGTCGACGGCGATTCCGGCTGAGTACGTCAGCCGGTTGATGCTGCGCAGCAGGGCCGGGCGGGCCGCGGTGATGCTGGACTGCTGTTACGCCGGAGCGTTCGAGCGGGGCCTTTTCAACCGAGCCGACCCCGACGTGCACGTGGAGGACAACTTCAGCGCTCTGGAGCGTTCCGACGGCGAGCGCGGCCGGGCGGTGCTCACCGCGTCGAGCGCCGTGGAGTACGCCTTCGAGGGCAGCCGCATGGTGCCGAGCGCGGTAGCAGGGTCGACCATGGGCGCCGGGGTCGCCGAAGGGGAGCCAGGGCCGTCCCTGTTCACCGGCGCGCTCGTCGAAGGGCTGCGGACCGGCGAAGCCGACCTGGGCGGAGACGGTGCGGTCGGCCTGGCGGAGCTGGCGGAGTACATCGGTGGCCGCGTCCGCGCGGTCACCCCGCACCAGAACCCGCAACTGTGGATGTTCGGCGCGTACGGCGACCTCACCATCGCCCGCTCGGTCCGGCGCCCGGCTACGGTGGCCCTGCCGATGGGCGCCGAAGTCCGGGCGGAGCCTGACCCGTTGGAGCAGCGGCTCCGAAGCGTGGCCGACCTGCGGGCCTCGCTGGACGGGCCGGACGTGTCCCGGGCGCTGGCCGCCCTCGCCGAACTGCGGAGACTCGCCCGTGACGAGAGCGGGAGAGTGCGTGAGGCGGCGCTGGAGGCCGGCGCCGCCGCGGCTCCGCGGACCACCACCGCCCACTGGGACCTTGGCGTGATCCCGGTCGGCCGACCGGGGCCGGAGTCCGGCATACCGGTGTTCGGGCCCCCGGTGGTGCAGGCGACCCTGGAACTCTCCTCGGACAGTGAATGGTTGCGGATACGACCGACCGTTGAAGGGATGGCGCTGTCAGCGCTGACCCGGGAACCGGGCGTTTATGAAGGCCACGTGATCGTGCGTGCCGCGACGGGAGAGTGCGAGCTGACGGTGTCCGTGACGACCTACGCGGAGACCGTCGCAGACGTCCCGGCCACGGATGTCCCCGTGCCTGCCGTCACCTTGCTGGGGCCTGAACCGTCCACCGCACGTCCGGTCGGCCGACGTCTGCTCGTCCGGGCGCATGCCGCCGTGGCCGCACTCGGTGCGGGTACGGTCCTGACCCTCGGGATCCGCGCGGCTCTCGTCCCCGGCCGGCAGTTCACCGGCGCTCACGTCATCCTCGCGGCCGTCACCGTTCTGTACCTGATGGCCCCCGCTCTGATTCCGCTCATCGGGCGCACACGCCTGCCTCGGCTCTCCCCAAGGGGGCAGCTGCTCCATGGCGTTGCCGCCCTGTCGACCGTGGGCGTGGTCGTCGTGGCATTACTGCTCGGCCGTCCCGCCGACGGGACCTTGGCGCGCTACGATCGGCCGCGCGGAGACATTCTGGTCGAGGACGAGCCCATCACCGGCTCGAAGGACACCGGCGGCAAGCAGCGCTACCAGCGCACCTATTCCGACGGCCAACTGTACGCGGCCGTCTCCGGTTACGCCTCGCAGGCATTCGGCACCTCACTGCTCGAACAGGTCGAGGACGAGGTGCTCACGGCCACCCGCACCAGCCAGAGGACCGGCCAGGATGTCGCCACCACCATCAACGCATCCGCGCAGAAGGCGGCCTTCAGCGCTCTGGGCGACCGCGAGGGCGCCGTCGTTGCGCTCGATCCTCGCACCGGCGCCATCCTGGCCCTGGTCTCGACGCCGTCGTACGACCCCTCGACCTTCGCCGGCGCCTCGCCCGAGCATGACGATGCCTGGAAGAAGCTACAGAACGACAAGAAGCAGCCGATGCTCAATCGGGCGTTGCGGCAGACATATCCGCCGGGATCCACGTTCAAAGTGGTCACCGCCGCCGCGGCGCTTGAGAACGACCTGTACACGTCCATCGAGGACCGGACCAACACTCCCTCTCCGTGGACCCTGCCCGAGACCACCACCCAGTTGAGCAACGAGACGGACGCACCTTGCGAGAACGCGTCCCTGAAGGACGCCTTGCGGCACTCCTGCAACACCGTCTTCGGCAAGATCGGTTTCGACCTCGGCAGCGACAAGGTGCTCGCGCAGGCAGAGGAGTTCGGCTTCAACGCCGAACATCTGGTGCCGCTCCGCGCGGTGGAGTCCATCTACCCCGAGAAGACGAGCCCTTCGCAGAACGCCCTCAGCGCTATCGGGCAGTACAACACCCGGGCCACTCCGCTCGAGATGGCGATGGTGGCGGCGGCCGTCGCCAATGACGGCACGCTGATGCGACCGTACCTGGTGCGGGCGGCCCCCGCCGACGGCGATGCCACCGAACCAAAGGTGTTGAGTCGGCCCACCTCCGAGGCCACTGCTCGCAAGCTGCAACAGATGATGCGGGCAGTTGTCGACAGCGGCACCGGAACCGATGCCGCCATCAGGGACGTCGAGGTCGGGGGCAAACCCGGCACGGCTCAGTCGGTCGACAGCGAGAGCGCATACGCGTGGTTCATCTCGTATGCGAAGGCGGAGTCCGCGTCGAACGCTTCCGTCGCGGTCGCGGTTGTCGTGCAGGACGATGAGGCCGACGGAGCGGCCGCGCCCATCGCGCGAAAGGTGATGGAAGCGGTTCTCGACTAACACGCTGCCGCTAGGACTCCAACTGCGCCCGCAACCACTCCTCCACCTCCCCCACATGCGCCGCCGCCGCAGCCCGCGCCGCCTCGGGATCGCGGGCGACCAACGCCCGATGGATCGCGGCGTGCTCGCGGCGGGTGCGGGTGAACGCGCCCTCCTCCTGGTAGCCCCGCCAGACCCGGGCCCGGAAGGTGCGCGAGGACAGGCCCTCCAGGATTGCGGCCATCGTGTCGTTGCCCGCGGCCGCCGCGATCTCGCGGTGGAAGGCGAGGTCGTGGGCGAGGATCTGTTCCGGGTCGTCGGTGGCGTTCATGGCCTTCAAGTGCCGTTCGACCTCGGCGAGTTGGTCGGGCGTGATGCGCGCCGCCGCCAGCGCCGTCGCCGTTGACTCCAGGATGCGGCGCACCTCCAGCAGCTCCACCAGACCCGGCCCCCGGGACAGATCCGCGACCACGCCGAAGGTCTCCAGGAGGTCGCCCGCCTCCAGCCGCGTGACGTAGATGCCGGAGCCGTGCCTGGCCTCCAGTACCCCCATCACGGTGAGCGCCCGGATCGCCTCGCGCATCGAACTGCGGGAGATGCCGAGCTGTGCCGCGAGATCACGCTCGGTCGGCAACCGCTGGCCCGGCTCCAGGCTTCCCTCACCGATCAGCGCCTTGATCCGCTCGATGGCGCGCTGCGTCACGGTGCCCTTCTGCGGGGCCGTCTCCTCGTCCACGCGCTTCCTCCACTCGCCGGATGAGCCGAAGTGTAACCACCGAAGTGGTCCGACCACTCGGGGAGATTTCCAGGAAATTCGCTGTCGAAGGGTGTTCCGTCGCGAGAGTGGTCTGATAAGTATGCCGTCATCTGCTCGTACACCCTCAACGAGGAGCCGCCCGATGCCCGGCAGGACAGTGCGCAAGCGGAACAGAATCCGGATGATCGGCCTGGCCACGAGCACCGCGCTCGCGCTGGCCGCCTGCGGCAGCACCAAGGACAGCGCCGGATCCGCCGGTGGAGGCGGAGCCGGTGGCGGGGACGGGACCGGCAAGGTCGGCGTGATCCTTCCGCTGCTCACCTCGCCCTTCTGGCAGTCGTACAACGACTACGTGCCGAAGATGGCGAAGTCCGAGGACGTCGACGCGATGAAGACCGTCAACTCCAACAGTGACCCCTCCCAGCAGATCACCGACATCAACAACACCCTGAACCAGGGCGTGAAGGGCCTCGTCGTCGCCCCGCTGGACAGCGCCGCCATCGAGGCGGGCCTGGACCAGGCCGAACGCAAGGGCGTTCCGGTCGTCGCCGTGGACGTCGCCCCCGACCAGGGCAAGGTCGCCATGGTGGTGCGGGCCGACAATGTGGCGTACGGGGAGAAGGCCTGCCAGTACCTCGGCGAGCAGATACCGTCCGGCAAGGTCGTGCAGATCATGGGCGATCTGGCCTCGGTCAACGGCCGTGACCGCTCCGAGGCGTTCCGCGCCTGCGTGAAGAAGAACTTCCCCAAGCTGAAGGTGCTGGAGATCCCCGCCAAGTGGGAGTCCGACACGGCCGCCGCGAAGCTCGACACCCTGCTGAACGCCAACCCCGACGTCAAGGGCATCTACATGCAGGCCGGCGGCGTCTATCTCGCGCCCACCCTCCAGACCCTCAAGTCCAAGGGCATGCTGAAGAAGGCCGGTCAGGCGGGCCACATCGCCATCGTCTCCAACGACGGCATCCCGCAGGAGTACGACGCCATCCGCAAGGGCGAGATCGACGCCACCGTCTCCCAGCCCGCCGACCTGTACGCCAAGTACGGCATGTACTACATCAAGGCCGCGATGCAGGGGAAGACGTTCAAGCCCGGCCCCACCGACCACGACTCCACCATCGTCGAACTGCCGAGCGGCAACCTGGAGGACCAGCTGCCCGCGCCGCTGGTCACCAAGGAGAACGTCGACGACCCCGAGCTGTGGGGCAACACGGTCGGATGAGCACCCCACTTGTCGAGGCCCAGGGCATCGTCAAACGCTACGGCCCCACTACCGCCCTCGCCGACGGCCGCCTCACCGTCCTGCCCGGCGAGTCCCACGCCCTCGTCGGCCGCAACGGCGCCGGGAAGTCCACCCTGGTCACCGTCCTCACCGGACTCCAGGCCGCCGACCAGGGCGAGGTCCGCTTCGACGGCGAACCCGCCCCCGCCCTCGCCGACCGTGACGCCTGGCGCCGCAAGGTGGCCTGCGTCTACCAGAAGCCCACCGTCGTCCCCGAACTGACCGTCGCCGAGAACCTGTTCATCAACCGGCAGCCCCTCCACCACGGCCTCATCAGCTGGCGCCGGCTGCGCGCCGAGGCCGCCTCGCTCCTGGACACCTGGGACGTGCATGTCGACCCCGAGGCGCGCACCGGCGACCTCAAGGTCGAGGACCGTCAAATGGTGGAGATCGCCCGCGCGTTGAGCTTCGGAGCCCGCTTCATCATTCTCGACGAGCCCACCGCCCAGCTCGACAAGCGCGAGATCGAGCGGCTCTTCACCCGCATGCGGGCGCTCCAGCAGTCCGGTGTCACCTTCCTGTTCATCTCGCACCACCTCCAGGAGGTGTACGAGGTGTGCCAGACCGTCACCGTACTCAGGGACGCCCGCTGGATCGTCACCGCTCCCGTCGCCGAGATGCCGCGCGCGGCCCTGGTCGAGGCCATGGCCGGGGAGACCGTCGCCGAACAGGCCGTACACATAAGGGAGTCCGACGTCTCCACCTCGGTCCTGCTCGACGTCCGCGGCCTCACCTCCGACGCCTACCAGGACATCGACCTCACCGTCCGCCGCGGCGAGGTCGTCGGCCTCGCCGGGATCAGCGGCAGCGGCAAGACCGAGCTGGCCGAGTCGCTCGTGGGACTGCACAGCCCCACGAGTGGGACGGTCCAACTGGACGGTGAACAGCTCCCGTTCGGCGATGTACGGGCGGCCCTGGAGGCCGGGGTCGGTTTCGTCCCGCGCGACCGGCACGCCCAGGGACTGGTCTTCGGCATGACCATCGGCGACAACGCCACCCTGAGCGTCCTGGACCGGCTCGGCCGCTTCGGCTTCGTCCGCACCGACCGCAGACGCGACTTCGCCGCCGGGCTGATCGACCGCCTCGACATCCATGCCGAGGGCCCCGACCAGCCCGTCTCCGATCTGTCCGGCGGCAACGCGCAGAAGGTCGTGATGGCCCGCGCCCTCGCCTCCGAGCCGCGCCTGCTGGTCCTGATCAACCCCACCGCGGGCGTCGACGTGAAGTCGAAGGAGTCCCTGCTCGCCCGCGTCGACACGGCCCGCGACGACGGGACCGCCGTACTCGTCGTCTCCGACGAACTCGACGATCTGCGCCGCTGCGACCGGGTCCTGGTCCTCTTCCACGGCCGGGTGGTCGCCGAGCACCCGGCGGGCTGGCAGGACCGCGAGCTGATCGCCTCCATCGAAGGAGTGGACCATGGCGGAGGAGTGGACCATGGCTGACACGAAAGCCGTGCCCATGAAAGACATGAAAGAGCCGGCGACCGTGGAGCCCGACACCCGCTCCGCACGCACCGTGCTGCTCCGCCGGGCCCGTGAACTCGCCCTGCTGCCAGCCCTGTTGGCCGTCGTCGTGATCGGCGCCTTCGTCAACGACTCGTTCCTCACCGAGAACAACATCATCTCCATCCTCGGCTCCTCGGCCGCGCTGGCGATGGTCGTCCTCGCCGAGGCACTGGTCCTGATCACCGGCAAGTTCGACCTGTCCCTGGAGTCCGTCGTCGGCATCGCCCCCGCGATCGGCGCGCTGCTCGTCCTCCCGGCGGCGCAGGCGGGCTTCGGCACCGAACTGCCCACGGGCCTGGCGATGGTGGCGATCGTGCTGGTCGGTGCCGCGATCGGCCTGTTCAACGGGCTGCTGGTGGTGAAGCTGAAGCTCAACGCCTTCATCGTCACCCTCGCGATGCTGATCATCCTGCGCGGCGTCCTGGTCGGCGCGACCAAGGGCAAGACGCTCTTCGACATGCCGGACGCCTTCTTCTCCCTGGCCACCACCACCTTCCTGCGCGTCCCGCTCTCGGCATGGGTGGCCGGGCTCTCCTTCGCCGTGGTCGGCGCCTTCCTCCGCTACCACCGCCTCGGCCGCTCCCTCTACGCCATCGGCGGCAACCCCGACGCCGCCCGCGCGGCCGGTATCCGCGTGGACCGCGTGATGCTCGGCGTGTTCGTCACCGCCGGACTGCTGGCGGCGGTCGGCGGCATCATGAAGACCGGCTACGTCGGCGCCATCAACGCCAACCAGGGCCAGAACATGATCTTCACGGTGTTCGCGGCCGCGGTGATCGGCGGGATCAGCCTCGACGGCGGCAAGGGCACCATGTTCGGCGCCCTGACCGGCGTACTGCTGCTCGGCACCGTCGACAACATGCTCACCCTCGCCCAGGTGCAGCCGTACTGGATCCAGGCCATCTACGGCGGAATCATCCTGCTCGCCCTCATGATCGCCCGGCTGACCACGGGCCGCGCCCAGGACTGACCCCCTGCTCCCGAGCGAAAGGCACTCCGTGTCCCCAACCCCTGCCCGCATCACGGCGGTAGACACCTACGACATCCGCTTCCCCACCTCGCGCGAGCTCGACGGCTCCGACGCGATGAACCCGGACCCCGACTACTCGGCCGCCTATGTGGTGCTGCGCACCGACGCGCCCGACGGACCCGAGGGGCACGGCTTCACCTTCACCATCGGACGGGGCAACGAGGTCCAGGTCGCCGCGATCGCAGCACTGCGCGGGCATGTCGTCGGACGGGACGTCGATGAACTGTGCGCCGATCCGGGGACGTTGAACCGCGCCCTGATCGGCGACAGCCAACTGCGTTGGCTGGGCCCCGAGAAGGGCGTGATGCACATGGCGATCGGCGCGGTCGTCAACGCCGTCTGGGACCTGGCCGCCAAGCGCGCCGGGAAGCCGCTCTGGCAACTCCTCGCCGACGCCGAACCGGAGTGGATCGTCAGCCAGATCGACTTCCGGTATCTGACCGACGCGCTGACGCCCGAGGAGGCCTTGGAGATCCTTCACCGGGGACGCGAGGGCGCCGCCGAACGCTCCACAGCCCTGCGAGCCAAGGGCTACCCCGCCTACACCACCTCCGCCGGCTGGCTCGGCTATGACGACGACAAGCTCACCCGGCTCGCCGCCCAGGCCGTCGCGGACGGCTTCCGGCAGATCAAGCTCAAGGTCGGCGCCGACCTCGACGACGACATCCGGCGCTGCCGGGTCGCCCGCTCGGTCGTCGGCCCGGACGTCCGCCTCGCCATCGACGCCAACCAGCGCTGGGACGTCCCCGAGGCGATCCGCTGGACCAACGCGCTCGCCGAGTTCGACCCGTACTGGATCGAGGAGCCCACCAGCCCCGACGACGTCCTCGGCCACGCGGCCGTCCGCAAGGCCGTCGCCCCCGTCAAGGTCGCCACCGGTGAACACGTCCACAACCGGGTCGTGTTCAAGCAACTGCTCCAGGCGTGCGCCCTCGACATCGTCCAGATCGACGCGGCCCGCGTCGGCGGCGTCAACGAGAACCTCGCCATCCTGCTGCTCGCGGCCAAGTTCGGCGTCCCGGTCTGCCCGCACGCCGGCGGGGTCGGCCTGTGTGAACTCGTTCAGCACCTGTCGATGTTCGACTACGTCGCGGTCACCGGCACCACCGAGAACCGGGTCATCGAGTACGTCGATCATCTGCACGACCACTTCCTCGACCCGGTGGTGATCCGCGAGGGTCACTACACGGCACCCACCGCGCCGGGATTCTCGGCGGCCATGCGCCCCGAGTCGATCGCGCGGTACACCTTCCCGGACGGCGCCTTCTGGGCCGCCGACCTGGCCGACCCGGACGAGAAGAAGGGGCACGCGGCATGAGCGACTTCGAGGGACTCAAAGCCCTGGTGACAGGAGGCGCCTCCGGCATCGGCCGGGCCACGGCAGAACTCCTCGCCGCGCGCGGCGCCCAGGTCGCCGTCCTCGACCTCGACCCCGCCTCCGTCGACAAGCCGCTCCTCGCGTACCGGGCCGACGTCAGCGACGACACCTCCGTCCGGGAGGCCGTCGCCGCCGCCGTCGCCGACCTCGACGGCCTTGACGTGCTGATCAACAACGCGGGCATCGGCGCCCTGGGCACCGTCGAGGACAACGACGACGCCGAATGGCACCGCGTCCTCGACGTCAACGTCGTCGGCATGGTCCGCACGACCCGCGCCGCCCTCCACCACCTGCGCCGGTCGCGGCACGCGGCGATCGTCAACACCTGCTCCATCGCCGCCACCGCCGGGCTGCCGCAGCGCGCCCTGTACAGCGCGACCAAGGGCGCCGTGTACTCGCTCACCCTCGCCATGGCCGCCGACCACGTCCGCGAGAGCATCCGCGTGAACTGCGTCAACCCCGGTACGGCGGACACCCCGTGGATCGGCCGCCTGCTCTCCAAGGCCCCCGACCCGGCCGCCGAACGCGCCGCCCTGGAGGCCCGCCAGCCCACCGGCCGACTGGTCTCAGCCGCCGAAGTCGCGGGCGCCATCGCGTACTTGGCGAGCCCATTGTCCGGTGCCACCACCGGCACCGCCCTCGCGGTCGACGGCGGCGTGCAGGGCCTGCGCCTCCGGCCGGTGAACCAGTGAACGGGCTCGGCCTCGGCGCCGCCGCCCTCGGCAACCTCTACACCGAGGTCACCGAGGAGCAGGCGCACGCGGCGGTCGACGCCGCCTGGGAGCGCGGCATCCGCTACTTCGACACCGCCCCGCACTACGGCCTCGGCCTCTCCGAGCGCCGCCTGGGCGCGGCCCTGCGCGAACGGCCCCGCGAGGAGTACCGGATCTCGACGAAGGTGGGCCGCCGCCTGGAGCCGTCCGACCGCGGCGGCGACGACCTGGCGCACGGCTTCGCCGTACCCGCCACCCACCACCGCGTCTGGGACTTCACCGCCGACGGCATACGGCGCACCCTGGACGCCAGTCTGGAACGACTCGGCCTCGACCGGGTGGACATCGTCTACCTCCACGACCCGGACGACCACGCCGAGGAGGCCTTCCGCGAGGGCTATCCGGCGCTGGAGCGACTGCGCTCCGAGGGCGTGGTCGGCGCGATAGGCGCCGGGATGAACCAGGCGGAGATGCTGACTCGCTTCGTCCGCGACACCGACGTCGACGTGGTGCTCTGCGCGGGCCGTTACACCCTGCTCGACCGCAGCGCGCTGAGTGAACTGCTGCCCACCGCCCAGGAACGGGGCGTGGACGTGGTGATCGGCGGGCCCTTCAACTCCGGGCTCCTGGCGGATCCGACACCCGGAGCGACGTACAACTACACCCAGGCATCCGACGTGTTGATCGAGCGCGCCCTGCGTCTGAAGGAGACCGCCGAACGTCACGGCATCCCCCTGCGCGCCGCCGCCCTGGCCTTCTGCGCGGCCCATCCGGCGGTCACCAGTGTCCTGGTGGGCGCGCGTTCCGCCGAGGAAGTGCACGACTGTGCCGAGCAGTTCGCGACACCGGTACCCGAGTCCTTCTGGCAGGAACTGCGCGATCTTCCCGAGGAGCCGTCATGAGAGTCGCCCTGCACACCAAGGTCCGCGCCGACCGCGTCGCCGAGTACGAGGCGGCCCATCGTGAGGTCCCGGCCGAGCTGACGGCCGCCATCCGAGCCGCAGGCGCCAGTTCCTGGACGATCTGGCGCAGCGGCACCGACCTGTTCCACGTCCTGGAGTGCGAGGACTACGCCCGTCTCCTCGCCGAACTGGAGCAACTCCCCGTCAACGTGGCCTGGCAGGCACGCATGGCCGAGTCGCTGGACGTCGTACACGACTACTCCGGCGCCGGTGCGGACGCCGGGCTGCCCCTCGTCTGGGAGCTGCCATGACGGTGGACGCACATGTGCACGTGTGGGACCTGTCCGTGCGGGACCAGGACTGGATCGCCCAAGGCAGCCCGATCCGCCGGGACTTCACGGTCGCCGACCTGGAGCAGGCGGCCCGCGCGTCCGGCGTCGACCGGGCGATCCTCGTCCAGACCGTCACCGTGCCCGAGGAGACGCCGGAGTTCCTGGCCCTGGCCGCCGCCCACGATCTCATCGCCGGGGTGGTCGGCTGGACCGACCTGACCGCACCGGGCGTGGCCGAGGAACTCGCCCGGCTGCGCGAACTCCCCGGCGGGCACCGCCTGAAGGGCATCCGCCACCAGGTCCAGGGCGAGCCGGACCCGCAATGGCTGCTGCGGCCGGACGTCCAGCGAGGACTGGCGGCCGTGGCCGACGCGGGACTGGTGTACGACCTGGTGGTCCTGCCCGACCAGCTCCCCGCCTGCGCCAAGGCCGCCGCCGCCCTGCCCGGACTCACCTTCGTCCTGGACCACTTGGGCAAACCCCCGGTCGCCTCCGGCGCCCTCGACCCCTGGGTGAGCGACCTGCGCGCCCTGGCCGCGCTGCCCAACACCGTCGCCAAGCTCTCCGGCCTGCTCACCGAGGCCGACCCCGCCTCCTGGAGCGTCGCGGGACTGCGCCCGTACGCCGACACGGCCCTCGACGCCTTCGGCCCGGACCGGCTGATGCACGGCTCGGACTGGCCGGTGTGCACCCAGGTCGCCCCTTATCGCCAAGTCATGGAGATATCGCGCGAGTTGACGGCCCGGCTCGACGAGACGGAGAAGGAGGCCGTCTTCTCACGCACCGCGTCCCGCGTCTACGGCGTGTGAACTCCGCTGTCCCTTCCGTGTCGTACGGCGCGAAGGGCGCGGCGCGTCGCTCGGCGCCGCGTGCACCGGGTCACTCCGCACGCCCTCACGCCGGTGGTGACTCGGGCCCCACGGCCGGGCTTGAGTGAACTATGTCCTTCACCACAGGCACAGCACCCGGAGCGATTCCCGGCCTGGGACACATCTGGCCCCTGATGCGAAGCCCCGTCGACTTCCTGACCTCCCTGCCGGACTACGGTGATCTCGTCGAGATCCGGCTCGGCGTCACCCCGGGGTACGTGCCCTGCCACCCGGAGCTGCTGCGGCAGACACTGATCGACGACCGCACCTTCGACAAGGGCGGCAAGTACTACGACCGGGCCCGCGCGATGGCGGGCAACGGTGTGGCGACCTGCGCCCACAAGGACCACCGCCGTCAGCGGCGGATGATGCAACCCGCCTTCCATCACCAGCAGTTGGAGCGCTACGGGCCCGTGGTGGAGGAGGAGATCGCCGCTCTCACCGAGCACTGGGGCGACGAGCAGGTGATCGACGCCTACAGCGTGCTGTACGGCCTCTCGCTGCGCACGGTGACCCGGACGCTGTTCGCGGCGAAGGTGGACGAGGAGGTCGTGGAGGGCATCCGGCACTCCTTCGACATCGCGTTCAGCGGGTTCTTCCGGCAGATGTTCCTGCCCCGCGCGGTCCTCGAACTGCCGCTGCCGGCCAACCGACGGCACCGGCGGGCCCTCGGGCATCTCCGGGACACCGTGCACCGGGTCGTCGCGGACTCGCGCGCCACCGAGGGTGACGAAGGGAACGTACTGGCGGCCCTGATGGCCTCCGAACCCGACGACCAGGAGATCCACGACCAGGTCGTCACGGTGCTCGCCGCCGGCAGCGAGACCGTCGCCTCCACCCTGACCTGGGCCCTGTATCTGCTGTCCGAGCACCCGGAGGCGGCGCGGGCCCTTCAGAACGAGATCGACACCGTGCTGGCGGGCCGCCCGGCCCGCTGGGCGGACATCCCACAGCTGCCCGGCCTCCACCGCGTGGTCAACGAGACCGTGCGGCTCTATCCGGCCGGCTGGCTGTTCACCCGGGTGACGACCCGCGACGTGGAACTCGCGGGCACGCTGCTGAAGGAGGGCAGCACCGTCGTGATCACGCCGGTGCCGGTGCACCGCAACACGGAACTCTTCGAGGACGCCGCCGCGTTCGCCCCCGAGCGCTGGCTCCCGGAACGCATCTCCGGCCTGCCCCGCGGAGCCTTCGCGGGCTTCGGCACGGGACCGCGCAAATGCGTGGGCGACGACTACGGCGTCGGCGAATGCGTCCTGGCGCTGGCGGCGATCCTCGGCGGCTGGGACGTACAGTGCGAGCCGGGCGCGGACACCCGACCGGTGCCGCTGGCCGCGTTCTACCGGCCTCGGAAGCTCACCATGCGCCTGATACGACGGGTGGGACACCATGGCTGACCCGAGCCGCGCGCTGGTCGTCGGCGGGGGATACGCCGGACTGGTCACCGCACGCGTCCTCGCCGACCGCTTCGACCAGGTGACCGTCGTCGAACAGGACGACATCACCGCTCGCCCGGCCCCGGCCCACCGCCGGGGCACCCCGCAGAGCCATCACCCGCACGGCATGCTGGCCCGGGGCGCACGAACTCTGGAAGAGCTCTTCCCCGGGCTCCGTGACGAGTTGGACAAGGAGGGCGCGCCGCACATCGACTTCGGGTGCCTGCCGATGCTGTACCCCACGGGATGGTCGCCGAGCGTCCCGACCGACCTGGCGACCCAGACGTACAGCCGTCCCCTCCTGGAGGCCGCGCTGCGGCGCCGGGTGCTGGCGCTGGAGACGGTGACCGTGCTCGACCGGACGCGGGTGGACGGGCTGGTCCGCGACGGCCGGAGCGGACGCGTCACCGGAGTGCGCACCGACGGGCACGGTGTGCACACCGCCGACCTTGTGGTCATCGCGGCCGGGCGGCACGGCCGAGCGCTCACCTGGCTGACCGAGATCGGCGTGCCCCGGCCGGCCGTCCTCGCCGTCGACGGCAGGCTCTCGTACGCCTCCCGCCCCTACCGCCGGGACCCCGTGGACCGTCCGGACCTGCGGACGTCCATCCAGGCCACCCTCGCGCCCGGTACGCGGCGCGGCGGTGTGGTCGTCGCGATCGAGGACGACCGGTGGCTGGTCTGCCTGTTCGGGGCCGACGGCGAGCGGGCACCCAAGGACCCGGAGGGCTTCGCCGACTATGCGGCCTCCCTGGCGAACCCGTACATCCGCACCGCGGTCCGGGACTGCGAGCCGCTCGGCGCGGTACATCGCTACGGCGGTCTCGGGGGAGAGTGGTACCGCTACGACCGCGTGCGCCCCTGGCCCGGCGGTGTCGTCGTCCTCGGCGACGCGCTGTGCGGACTCAACCCCCTGTACGGGCACGGGATGACCGTCGCGGCCGTACAGGCGCGGCTGCTGGGCCGCACTCTGGACGACCACGGCCCGGACCGCGGCTGCGCGGTCTTCCAGCGCTGCGCCGCCCGTGCCCTGCTGGTGCCCTGGTACCTGTCCACCAGCCTCGACCAGGGCTGGCGCACCGACCGTGTCCCCGTCACCGCCGCCCTCGCCCGCCGCTACCTGGACCGCGTGCTGCGCCGGATCCCCTCGGACCCGGAGCTGTACCGGAGGTTCCTGCGCGTCCAGCACATGGTGGCCGCACCGCTCACCCTCCTCACCCCGTCCGCACGCCTCCGCTCGATGGGCGGCCGGTCATGACCGGCCGCCTCGACGACCTCGACCTGCTCGACACCTGCCCCGAACCGGACCACCTCCTCTACGCCCTTCCGTCCCGTCCCGCCGCCGACCGACGCCTGCTCGACAACCTGGCGGTCGAATGGGCCGCCGGGAAGGACCTGTTGACCGCTCCCGGGGCGCGCGAGCGGCTGCGCCACGCCTGTGTGGGCGACCTGCTTTCGCGCGCCTACCCGGGACTGCGCCCCGACCGGGCGGCACCGCTCGCGGCCTGGCTCGCCTGGCTGTTCGTCGTCGACGACCATCACGACCGCACACGCCAGGACCGCGAGGAACTCGGCCGCATGGCACGGGCGCTCGGCCACATCTGGCGGCTCGTCGCCCCGGTGCAGAGTCCGCGCTGGCGGACCCGGTTCCTCGCCCACGTCGGGGAGTTCCTCGCGGCCTTCCGCCAGGAGGGCGCCAACCGCCGTGCCGGGCAGGTGCCCGCACTGCGCGACTACATCCCGCTGCGCCGGGCCTCGGGCGGCATCACTCCCTGCCTCGACCTGCTGGAGTACTCCACCGGCCTGGAAGTCCCGCCCGCCCTGCACGGCTCCGAGCCACTGCGGGTGATGTTCGACCGGGCCGCCGACGTCGTCGTCTGGGTCAACGACGCGGTCTCCCTGAAGAAGGAACTCGCCATCGGGGAGACCAACAACGGCGTCCTCGTCGTCCAGCGGGAGCACGCGACGACCCTCCAGGACGCGGTCCGACACGTCTACGCCCGCGTGACCCGGGACATTCAGGAGTTCCTGGCGGCGGAGAAGGAACTGTGCGCGAGCCGGACCCCGGTCTCCGACAGGGAACGCGCCGCGCTGCTCTCCCTGATCACGGGGTTGAGGGCATGGATGCGCGGAAACCTGGACTGGTCGACCCGGGCACGGCGTTACGGATAGGCGCGCTCCGCCGCCAGCCGGGTCGGCGGCAGGAACTCCCGCACATACGTCCGCTCCCAGCAGGCGCCCGTCTCCCGCAACTCCCGCCAGGTCGTGTAGCGGTAGCGGAAGAGACGGGCGCGGACATAGCGGGGCGGCGCGTCGGGCGGGAACGGGGACCTGCGCAACAGCCTCAGCGTGGCCCGGTCGTTCTCCAGCAGCCGCTCCACCAGCGTGCCGAACCAGGAACCCGCGTACGCCGGCGACAGCGCCGCGAACCACATCAGCCAGTCCAGCCGGAGGTGGTACGGCGCGAACTGCCGCGGCCAGCGCCGGGGATCGCCGGGCTTGCCCTTGAACTCGTACTCCCGCCAGTCGGAGTCCGCACGCGGTACGTCGTCGGCGGTGCCCTCGATCACCACCTCGTAGCGGACCCGGCTGACGCTGCCGAACGCGCCGTATGTGTTGACCAGATGGAGCGGGTCGAAGGAGCGGTTCATCACCTGGCGCCGGGAGATCATGTTGCGCACCGGGCGGTAGCTGAGGGCGAGCAGCACCGCGGAGACCGCCAGCACGACGGCCGAGTACCACACGGGCGCGTCCGGCACCGAGGGCGCGGTGTCCGGGAGCCGGAGCGCCGACAGGGCCAGCGCGATGGTGATCCAGTTCAGCCAGGAGAAGTTGCCCGACAGCACCAGCCACAGCTGGGTGAGGATCATCAGGGAAGCGGCGGCCGTGGCGATCGGCTGCGGGGTGAACAGCAGGAACGGCACGACGAGTTGGGTGACGTGGTTGGCGGCGGCCTCCGCGCGGTGCAGGGGCCGGGGGAGATGGTGGAAGAACCAGCTCAGCGGGCCCGGCATCGGCTGCGTCTCGTGGTGGTGGTAGAGACAGGTCAGCTTCCGCCAGCAGTCGTCGCCGCGCATTTTGATCAGCCCCGCCCCGAACTCGACGCGGAACAGGATCCAGCGCAGCAGGAACAGCACCACGATCGGCGGGGCCACCTCGTCGTTGCCGAGCAGGACGGCCAGGAAGCCCACTTCCAGCAGCAGGGACTCCCAGCCGAAGGAGTACCAGGTCTGGCCGACGTTCACGATCGACAGGTACAGCGCCCACGGCACCAGCCACAGCAGCATGGCGCCCCACAGCGGAAGCAGCGCGTCCACACCCGCGAGCAGCGCCGCCGACACCGCGCAGCCCGACCAGGCGCACACCGCGAAGAACCGGTCCGAGTAGTGCAGGTGGAACAGGCTCGGCGCCACCTTGAACGGCAGCCGGGCCAGATACCGCGGGACGGGCAGCAGGCCCCGCTCACCGATCAGCGCGCGGAACTGGAGCGCCGCCGTCAGGAACGCGACCAGATACAGCGCGGCCAGGGCCCGCTGGAAGACCAGCCGGCTCAGCCAGTACTCGGATGCGGTGAACCACTCCACGGTCTGCGCTCCTCGCGTCCATTGTCCCGCCGACAGCCTCCGCCGTCCGGTCACTCTGTGTACATGATCCCTCCGGTTGCGTAACCCAAGTGGGTGAAGCAGACAATGGCGACGAACTGCCCGAAGAGAGGCGGGAGGACGAGGTGCGAACCCCCAGCGGAATCCCGGTCACGGCCTGCGCGCTCACCGCGGCGCTCCTGGTCACCGGCTGCGCCGGAGACGACGACAAGGGCTCGGCGGCGAGCGGGGAACTGTTCCTCCAGCCCGTCGCTGCCGCGGGACCGGACCCCTTCACGGACTCCACCGCCACCTCGACGGCTACCCCACCGCCGGTCACCCGAACGCCGCAGCCGGCCTCGGGCGGCGTCCGCTCCTACTCCGGGTCCACCCCAGGGCTCTACGGCGGCCAGGAACGCGTCGGCAGCTGCGACGTGAGCCGCCAGATCGGCCACCTCGCCGCCGACGCGGGCAGGGCACGCGCCTTCGCCGGAGCCGCGAGCATCGCTCAGGCCGGGATCCCGGACTATCTGCGCGGCCTCGCCCCGGTCGTACTGCGTGCCGACACCCGGGTCACCAATCACGGTTACCGCGAGGGCGGGGCGTCCGCGTACCAGTCCGTCCTTCAGGCGGGCACCGCCGTCCTCGTCGACAACCGGGGTCTGCCCCGGGTGCGGTGCGCCTGCGGCAACCCGCTGGGGGCGCCGCAGGCGCTGCGGGGGAGCCCGGGTGCCAAGGGCGGCGCGTGGTCCGGCTACCGGCCCGAGCGGGTCGTCGTGGTGACTCCGGCGCCCCGAGTCGTCACCAACATCACGATCATCAACGTCGTCAACAACACCTGGATCGAACGGCGGATCTGGCACGACGTTCACCACGACCGGCCCGTCCCGCGCCCGGAACCGCTGAGGCCGACTCCGGTCCCGGGCGACAGTCTGTCCCCGAGCAACGAGAGCACCGAGCCCTTCGACGAGAGCACCGACCCCTCCGGCGAGCGCACCGGCTTCACGGACACCCCGCTCATGCCCACGCTCACCCCGGAGGACACCGGCACCGAGGCCTGGCCGACCGTGCCCGACCTCGACACCACCGTCCCCGACGAGACCGAGACCTTCCTCGACTCCCCGGACGAGATCGGCCCCGAGTCGGTGCCGGAGACCCCCGACCTGCCCGACGGGGGCGGGCTGATCCCCGACGCCACGGAGGACCCGTCCGCCTCCGGAAGCATCTTCGGCAGCCCGACGGACGTCTTCACCGGATGAGTGGACGTCTTCACCGGACGACCGGTCGAAGAATCGGACAAATCCTGGCAAGGTGGGCCCATGGTTGATCGGGGAGCGAGCGCCCTGTCACTCCCGGACGACTGGCCCGCCCACCCGGACCCGATCCTGGCGCTCAACCGCATGGGCAGCTTCGACTGGGACCTGGACAACGGCCTGTTCCACATGGACGCCCAGGCCTTCGAGGTCTTCGACCTGCGCCCCGAGGAATTCGACGGCCGTCCCGAGAGCCTCGCCGTCCGGGTCCCCAGGACGGAGGGACACCGCCTGGACGCGATGGTCGCCCAGGCGATGAAGGACGGCAGCGAGAACTACGGCGCCTACTTCCGCATGCGCCGCCGCGACGGCTCCCTTCGCTGGACCCACACCCAGGGCTACATCCGGCGCGACGCGACGGGCCGCCCGCGCCGCATCATCGGCATCGTCCGGGACGCCACCCAGGAGCTGAGCGAGAGCGCGGAGCGCCGCGACCGGGCCCAATTGGACGAGGCGCGCCGTCAGCAGACCAACGTTGTCGACCTGACGACCGCCGCCCTCGCGCACGCCCGCACGGTCCAGGACGTCATCGACGTACTCAAGGACACCCACGGCCTCACCCATCTGGGCGCCACCAGCCTGGTCATGGGACTGGTCGAGGCGGGCCGTATCCGGCTGATCGCCGAGGGCCCCGCCGGAAGCTTCGTCCCCGGCACCCGGGTCACCGGCATCGACGAGCCGTATCCGATGAGCGAGGTGGTACGGACCCTGGCCCCGCGGTTCATCGAGTCACCGGAGGAGTTCGCGGACGGCTACCCCATCCTGTGGCCGCACATCACCGACCTGGACATCACCTCGGCCGCCTACCTCCCGCTGATCGCCCAGGCCCGGCCGATCGGCGCGATGGGCCTGCTCTACAGCGACCGGCACGGCTTCTCGCCCGAGGAGCGCAATGTCCTCGTCGCCCTCGGCAGCAGCATCGCGCAGAGCCTTCAGCGGGCGATGTTCTACGAGCAGGAGAAGGACCTGGCCACCGGGCTCCAGCAGGCCATGCTGCCGCGCACCATCCCCAGCGTCCCCGGCGCCGACGTCGCCGTCCGCTACCGGGCGGGCACCGCCGCCGGCACCCTCGGCCGGGACATCGGAGGCGACTGGTACGACCTGATCCCGCTGCCGGGCGGCCGGGTCGGCGCGGTCATCGGCGACGTCCAGGGCCATGACACGCACGCCGCCGCCGTCATGGGCCAGCTGCGGATCGTGCTGCGCGCCTACGCGGCCGAGGGGCACATGCCCGCGACGGTGATGGCGCGCGCCTCCGTCTTCCTCCACGAGCTGGACACCGACCGGTTCGCGACCTGCCTGTACGCGGAGGCCGACCTGTCCACCGGTGTGGTGCAGGTGGTGCGCGCCGGGCACATCGACCCCTTGGTCCGGGACCCCGACGGCACCTGCCGCCGGGTGGCCGTGGAGGGCGGGCTGCCGCTCGGTCTGTCCGCCGAGTTCGGGCGTCTCGAGTACCCGGTGCGGACGCTGGAGCTGGACCCCGGCCACACGCTGCTGCTGTGCACCGACGGCCTGGTGGAGCTGCCAGGCGTCGACCTCGACGAGGGCATGCACGCGCTGACCGCCCTGGTCGCCGACGGCTCCGACGATGTGCGCAAGCTCGCCGACCGGCTGATCGACGTGGCCGAGGAGCGCGGCGGCGACGACGATGTGGCGCTGCTTCTGCTGCGGCGCCGGGGCGTGGCCAGCCCGCAGACCGGCGGCCGGCTCCAGCAGCACGTGGCGCCGGGCGACCCGGAGGCCCTCACCCAGGCCCGGCACATGATCCGCGCCGCCGTACGCGCCTGGGGTTCCAGCGAGCGGGCCGACGAGATCGAGCTGGTCGCCGACGAGCTGATCACCAACGCCCTGATGCACACCGAGGGCTCCGCGGTCGTCACCCTGCGGGTCCTGACCGGCGCCGACGTACGCCTGAGGGTGGAGGTCGAGGACTCCTCCAGCGCCCTGCCCCGCCGCCGCGAGGCAGGCGACGAGGGCGTCTCCGGCCGCGGCCTGCTCCTGGTCGAACTCCTCACCGACGTGTGGGGCGTGGAGGCCCGCGGCACCGGAAAGTGCGTCTGGTGCGAGTTCATGGTCCCGGGACGGAACTGAGCCCAAGTGGCACCCTGGACCCATGCCGGAACTCCCCGAGGTCGAAGCGCTCAAGGACTTCCTCACCGAGCACCTGGTCGGCCATGAGATCGTCCGGGTGCTGCCGATGGCGATCAGCGTCCTCAAGACGTACGACCCACCCCTCACCGCGATCGAGGGCCACGAGGTCACCGCGGTGCACCGGCACGGCAAGTTCCTGGACCTTCAGACGGCGGGCGGCCCCCACCTGATCACCCACCTCGCCCGCGCCGGATGGCTGCACTGGAAGGACCGCCTCCCCGACGGCCCGCCCAAACCCGGAAAGGGCCCGCTCGCCCTGAGAGTCGCCCTGGAGACCGGCGAGGGCTTCGACCTGACCGAGGCGGGCACCCAGAAGCGCCTGGCGGTCTACGTGGTCCAGGACCCCCAACAGGTCCCCGGCATCGCCCGCCTGGGCCCCGACCCGCTGGCGGATGACTTCGACGAGCCCCGCCTCGCCGCCCTCCTCAAGGACGAGCGCCGCCAGATCAAGGGCGCCTTGCGCGACCAGTCCCTGATTGCCGGCGTCGGCAACGCGTACAGCGACGAGATCCTGCACGCGGCGAAGATGTCCCCGTTCAAACTGGCGGCCAAGCTGACCCCGGAGGAGACGAGCACCCTCTACGAGGCCCTGCGCACCACCCTCACCGAAGCGGTGAACCGCTCCCGGGGCGTCGCGGCGGGCCGCCTCAAGTCGGAGAAGAAGAGCGGTCTGCGCGTCCACGGCCGCACCGGCGAACCCTGCCCGGTCTGCGGCGACACCATCCGCGAGGTCTCCTTCAGCGACTCCTCCCTCCAGTACTGCCCCACCTGCCAGACCGGGGGTCACATCCTTGCTGACAGGCGACTTTCCCGCCTGCTCAAGTAGCTGTTTCGGCGCCGAGGGCACATCCAGGGCGCTTCCCGTGAGGGTCAGACCCTGGGTGACAGCGTCCTTGTGGATGAGCATCGACGCGTGGAGGTGTCGGCGATCGTGCATGGTGGCTCGGCAACTTCACTCCCCGGCAACCGGCTTCAGCGTCTCCCGGCCGGCTCTCGGGTCGATGTAGCGATTCCGATCCCTGTCCGTCTGTATCGTCGCCGCACGCCTCTGCGCGTCGATCTTCCGGTCAAAGTGCTCCCGGCGCTGCTTCCCGTCGCGATCCCGATACCGCACCTGCCACTGTTTGCCGGTGCCAGAAACACGCGCAGAGGATCGCCGAGTCGCGCGAGTTGCCTCAGCAAGGCTGGCGAGTTGGCGGTTCTGGTGTCGGCGCGGGCGAGCCGGCTGCTGTTGGGCGGCTGCGGCGGGTAGTTGACCACGAAGCTGTACAGCGACCTCCTCTGAACCAGCGGTCCAGCCGTACACCTGTCGCTGCACAAGGTCCGGTCTGTGTCCGTTGGGCGGGTGACGCCGCTCACCACCGCCTGATCGCGGTGGAAGACGTCAATGCTGTCGCCGTTACACTCCGCCGCCGGTTTCGGGTACTGCTTTGCCCGGCGGTGTGAAGGCGGCGAGCACCGTGGCGGTGATGTGGTCGGCGGCCCGCTCGGAGGTGAGGCGGCCGGCGCGGATCTCCTCTGCGGCGCTGTGCATGACCGCGTGCAGCACGTTGACCAGCCAGGCGACCGGCAGGTCCGTACGGAAGATCCCCTCGGCACGGCCGCGGGCGACCAGCGCCTCGACCCGGGCGGCGGGCCCGGCATGCAGTTCGAGGATGCGCCCGGCGGACAGCTCCCGTTGGGCGGCGGCGAGCAGCGCCCGCGCTTCGTCGACCAGGCGCCAGCCGGTCTCGATGTACCGGGCCAGGGCGAGCCGCGGGTCACCGGTCATATCCACCGTGTCCAGGACCTCGTTGCCCCGGTCGATGGCGCGGCTCATAGCGGCGTCGACAACCTCCGCCCGTGAGGCGAAGTGGCCATACAGCGTCACCCGGCCCACGCCCGCGGCTCGCGCGATCTCACTCAGGCTCGCTTCCGGGTTGCGTCCGAGGCATTCGGTGGCGGCCTGCACGATCGCCTCGATGCTGCGCAGCGCGTCGGCGCGCTTGGTGGCCGTGGTGTTCTTGCTCGCCATGCGCCCCACCCTACCCCGCTAAGTCGTACACACCTGTTTGTCTTATACCCCCGGGGCGTATAACGTGAACACGCCTGTACGACTTAGTGATGAGGGGTGAGCGTCATGAGCGACACGGAATCCACGACCACCCGGGCGCCGGATGCACCGCATCAGCTGCGCTGGACGGCCCTGGGGCTGTTGGGGCTGGCCCAGTTGATGCTGATCCTCGACGTCACCGTGGTCGCGATCGCCCTGCCGGACATGGGCGCCGAACTGGACCTGGACCGAGCGGCGCTGACCTGGGTGGTCAGCGGCTACGCACTTACGTTCGGAAGCCTGATGCTGCTGGGCGGCCGGGCCGCGGACCTGTTCGGGCCTAAGCGCGTCGTCCTGGCCGGGCTCGCCGTGTTCACCGTTGCGTCCTTGGCCGCCGGGTTCGCCACCGGCGCCCCGCTGCTGCTCGGGTCCCGCATCGCCCAGGGCGCGGGCGCAGCGCTGCTCTCGCCCGCCGCGCTGTCGGTGGTGGTGCGGCTGTTCGAGGGCGACGAGCGCAACCGGGCACTGGGCATCTGGTCGGCGCTCGGCGGCGGGGGCGCCGCCCTCGGCGTGCTGCTGGGCGGGCTGATCACGGCCGGGCCGGGCTGGGCCTGGGTCTTCTTCGTCAACGTCCCCGTCGGTCTGATCGTCCTCGTCTCGCTCGCCCGGATCCTGCCGAGCCTGCCCCGCGCGGCCACCGGCTCCCTGGACATACCCGGCGCCGTCCTGGTCGCCGCCGCGACCGGCGCCCTCATCTACGCCCTGATCCGTGCCGGTGACCACGGCTGGCTCGACCTGGTCACCGTGTCCCTGGCGACGGCTGCGGCGGTCGGCTACGCGGCTTTCGCCTTCTGGCAGCGCCGGGCGGCGGCCCCGCTGATGGACCTGCGGCTGCTCGCTCGGCGGCCGGTGGTGGCGGGCACCTTCGTCATCGCCGTCACGACGGCGCTGATGGTGGGGGCTTTCTTCCTCGGCTCCTTCTACTTGCAGAACCTCCGGGGCCACGGGGCGCTGATGACCGGTGTGCTGTTCCTGCCGGTGGCGCTGCTGACCATGGCTGCCGCGGCAGCCGCCGGCCGGGTGATCGGCGTTCTCGGGGCACGGCTGCCGGCGGTGCTCTCTCTGGCTGTGGCGGCCGCCGGGTTCCTCGTACCGGTGCTGTGGTCGGGTACGGCCGCGATGGTCACCGGGGTGAGCGTGGCCGCGGCGGGACTGGGCGGCCTGTTCGTGGTCGCGTCCGCCACCGCGCTCGTCGGCGTCGCCCCCCACGAGGCCGGGGTCGCGTCGGGCATCGTGAGCACCTTCCACGAGTTCGGCGCCTCCGCCGGCGCGGCGGCCGTCTCCAGTGCCGCCGCCACGAGCATCGCCGCTCGCACCGGCGTCCAGAGCGCCTCCGGCTTCGACGAGGCATTCCTCGTCGCCACCGGCCTGGCCGCCGTCTCCGCCGTCATCGTCTGGTGGCTGATCCCCGCCAAGCAGCAGTAAGCCCAGGCCACACGCCGGATCCCACTCACTACGAAGCGGGCGCCGCCCGTCCTCGACATGCTCACGGAAGGCACACGATGAACATCGGAAAACGTCGGCTGCTGACGGCTGGTATCAGCACGGCCTGCATCGCCGCGGCCCTGGCCGCAGCCTTCTGGATCGACGGCTCCCAGCAGGACGGCAGTGACGGGCGGACCAATCGGCAGGAAGCGGTCGCCGAACGCGGCCGGTCCGTGATGCCCTTCGACCTCGAAGAGACCACCCACCACTTCACCCCTACCGACACGGGCGGCGTCCAGGACGTCGTCGCCGACCAGCCCGACGACGAGAAGCAGATCGCCCTCATCCGCACCCACCTGAAGCAGGAGGCCAAGGCGTTCGGGGAGGGCGACTTCGGCGACCCCGCCCAGATCCACGGCGACAGCATGCCGGGACTGGCGGCTCTGGAGGAGGGCTACGAGCGCATCGAAGTCCGCTACGGAGAGCGGTCCGACGGAGCCACCCTGACGTACACCACCGACGAGCCCGCCCTGGCCGACGCCCTGCACGACTGGTTCGAAGCCCAGCTCAGCGACCACGGCGACCACGCCGAAACCGGCCACTGACAGTGGACAGCGTGAACGACCCGTACGAGTTGAGCGTCGGTGTGCCCTCCGTCGAGGTCTTCCGCCGCCTGCGCACCGACGCCGGCCTCTCCGACAAGGACCCCGAAGCAGTCGCGCTCGCCCTGCCCAACACGTGGCACGGCGTGGTTCTCCACCACGAGGGGGAGCCCATCGGCATGGGACGGATCATCGGGGACGGTGGCACCGCCTTCCAGATCGTCGACATGTGCGTCCACCCTGCCCACCAGGGCCGCGGCCTCGGCAAGCGCATCATGGCCGCGCTCACCGAGGAACTGGAACGCCGGGCGCCCGCCACCGCCTACGTCTCCCTGATCGCCGACGGCCCGGCCCGCTTCCTCTACGAGAAGTTCGGCTTCGCCGACACCGCCACCCACGACTCGATCGGCATGTACCGCGTCATCGGCAGACCCCGTGGGGGCGGACGGCCACCGCGCTGCTCTTCGAGGCGTTGAACCTTGCCGGGCGAACAACGGGGACCGGTGACTCCCGCCCCGGGCACGGATCGTCAGGCCCGGTAGGCGACGAGCGCCATCATCCCAGCCTCGCCGTGGTAGGCGTTGTGGCAGTGCAGCATCCACTGGCCGGGGTTGTCGGCGTCGAAGAACACCGACAGCTTCTTCTTGGGCAGCACGATCGCGGTGTCCTTGCGCGGCCCGGTGTCGCCGAGTTGGTAGGTGTGGCCGTGCAGGTGCATGGGATGCCACATGGTGGTGTCGTTGACGAAGTCCAGCCGGACCCGCTGGCCTTCCTCGACGAGGAGAGGACTGGCGTCGAGGTCCGCCATGTCGAACGCCTTGCCGTTGATGGCCCAGTCGTAGCGCATCATGCCGCCGGTGAGCCTCACTTGGTGCGTGACGTCGGTCTTCGCGGACTTCAGCCGTGCGTCGTCGGCGGCGCGGAGCCGGGAGGCGGTCATCACCGTTCCGTCGAGTTCCTTCGGCCGTACCGTGGCCGACGGTGCGCTGCCCGAGCTCGTACGCACCAGTGCCATGCCGCTCGCGTTCTTGCCCTCGGCGAGCGCGACCAGCGGGAAGACGCCGTCGCCGAGGGTGACCAGCACGTCGTACCGCTCGCCCATGCCGATCAGCAGGGCGTCGGCCTGCTGGTGTACGACGGGGAAGCCGTCGGTGTGGGTGATGGTCAGCTGGTGGCCGCCGAGGGCGACGCGGTAGGCGGTGTCGCCGCCGGCGTTGATGATGCGCAGGCGGACACGTCGGCCCGGCTTGCCGGTGTAGACGGCCGGGTCGGTCGGTACGCGCCCGTTGACCAGGTGGTACGGGTACTTCACGTCTCCGGCGTCGCCGCCGAGCAGGTCGCTCTCGGCGCCCATGAGCATGAACCTCGACGACATCCCGTCCGGCGAGGCCGAGGCGGAGGAAGACGCGGCGTCGCTCATGTCTCCCATGCCATGCATGTCGTGGCCCTCCATGCCGGACCCGGAGTCGCCGCCCATGTCCATGCCCCCCATGCCCTGCTTGAGTTCGGCGAAGACCTCGTCCGGGGTGCCGGTGACGCCGTCGACCCAGTCGTCGAGGACGACCACCCACTCGTCGTCGTAGGACAGTGGCTCGCGCGGGTCCTCGACGATCAGCGGGGCGTACAGGGCGCGGTCGAGCTGGACCCCGACGTGGGGGTGGAAGAAGTAGGTGCCGGGGGCGTCGGTGACGAACCGGTAAGTGAAGGTGCTTCCGGCGCGCACGGCGGACTGGGTGGCCGGTGGCACGCCGTCCATGTCGTTGCGCAGGGCGATGCCGTGCCAGTGGATCGATGTGGTGGTCCTGCCCGGCAGCTGGTTGGCGAGTTCGGCGGCGAGGGTGTCTCCGGCGGTCAGCCGGATCTCCTTGCCGGGGGTGCGCCCGTCGAAGGCCCAGGTCCTGGCCTTGATGCCACCGCCGAGGCCGACGGTGGCGGGCGCGGCGGTGAGCGTGACCTTGTGCTGCCTGCCGGTGCCGGTTCGCTTCTTCTCGGCGGCGACGACCGCGGGGCCGGACGGGCTGACCAGGGCCGGTGTGGAGGGGGAGTTGGTACAGGCGGCGAGCGTGCCGGCACTTGCGGCGCCGAGTCCGGCGAGCAGGAGGGAGCGGCGGTTGATGCTGTTCACGATGTGCGTCCTCAGAGTCGAACTGCGTGTGGGCTGCGGCGGAAACGGCACACGGGTGCCGTGGGCACGGCCTAGATGCGCAGCTGGGAGAGGACGGACAGGTCGGGCGGCGCCCGATCCGTGGACCGTGCGGCGACCGCGCCCGGAACTGTCGGGTGGTGCGCCGGCAGAACCGAGATCGGCGAGGGCGCGAGCGCTGGGAGATGTACGAAGCTGACGCCGGCCGCGGAGCAGAGATGCATGGCCATGGACGGGCACGCGGCGCCACCGGCGCCCAGTGCTGTGGTGCCCGGGTCCGATGGGTCTGCGTGCCGGTGGGGGCCGGACGTCGAAGGAGAGCCGGGCAGAGCGTGCATCGCGGTCGCCGACGCCGACTGGGCCGTGGCACCGGGCAGCTCATGGTGCAGCAGTACGGCGAACACGGCGCAGAGCGTGACGAGCATGCCGCGCGTCCAGCGGGCGGTACCGCCGGTGCGCGGCCGGGTGAACTCCCGTGCCGTCATCATGAGCGTCCGTAACGTCGCGAGCGAGGGTCGTCACTATACCCCACATGGGTATATGGCCGAACGTCGTTCACCTCCGAGCGGTGCCGTGACTGCCGACCACGGCGATGGCAGCCGCGATGGCGTACAGGCCGTAGCTGCGTGGGTTGGTGTTCATCGCGGGCCTCCTCGACAGTGAGTCCGCCGGGTTTGTGGTCAGCCCTCGCTGAGCCGAGGGCCGTCGCCGGAACGGCCGCGCAGGACGGTCAGGCGGCGATGGAATTCGTCCTCGTCGATCTCGCCGCGGGCGAAGCGTTCGGCGAGCAGCTCCTCGGGGCGGGGCGGCGGTGTGCCGGCCGTCGTCGTGGTGTCGCCGGTCCGGGGCAGGGCTCGGAAGAGCAGGACGCCAAAGGTGATGATCAACGCCCAGAAGAGGACCATGCCGGCCGACATGGCGAACCAGCCCCATCCGCTGGGATCGTGGTCGTACCAGAACATCGCAGTCACCCGCTTCCTCGCGAGCTGTGGGAGACGCGGTCCGGCGCCGCGTCGTCCCGATGCCTCGACTTCACCGTCGCCCCCCGCGCCGTAGCGAGTCGTGGGCCGATGAGGCCACGATGCCTGGGCCGTTGGGCCCTTACCCCGTAGGGGTACCCGGCTGGACTCTGGGAAGCAGCCGGACAGAGAGAAGGCCTGTCATGGAGACCGCCGACATCGTCGTGGTGACCCTGGCCGCCGTACTCGTCGTCGCGCTGGGCTGGTTCTTCTTCGGTCCGCGTCGCGCCCGCACCGCCCGGATCGAGGACGGGGTGCAGCGGGTCGAGGTCACGGTGCGCGGCGGATACAGCCCCGATGTGATCCGAGTGCGACAGGGTGTGCCGGTGGAGATCGTCTTCGACCGGCAGGAAACGGGCGAGTGCACCAACCGGGTCGTCTTCCCCGACCTGCGTGTCAGCGCCGGACTGCCGGCGCACCAGCGCACCACCGTGCGGCTGCGTCCGGAGCGGGCGGGGTCGTACGGGTTCGCGTGCGGGATGAACATGATCCACGGGACGCTCGTCGTCGACCCGGGTGAGGACTCCGAGGACGGACCGGGCGGCGAGCGGCCCGCGGTCGTCGACCAAGGGGAGGGCCGCGGAGTCCGGGACGGCCACGCCTCTGCCGCCGACGCCGAGGCGGCGGAGGTTGCCGAGCGCCGTGCGGAGATCACGGACCTGGGCCACCGGGTCGCCCTGGGCGCTGTGCTGACGCTGCCCGTGCTGTTCGTGGTCATGGCGCACGAGCTGTTCGGCGCCGACTGGGTGCCGGGCTGGACGCTGAACCACTGGCTCCAGCTGGCCCTGATCACCCCCGTGATGTTCTACACGGGATGGCCGATCCACCGCATCGGCTGGCTCACCCTGCGCCACCGCGGCGCCGACATGAACTCCCTGATCACACTGGGCACTTCGGCGGCCTACGGCTACAGCCTGCTGGTGACGCTCGCCCCCTCGCTGCTGCCGGAGGATGTCCGCGAGGTCTACTTCGAGGCCGTCGGCGTCATCCTCACCCTGATCCTGCTCGGTCGGCTGCTGGAGGCCCGCGCCAAGGCCGGTACCGGTGAGGCGATCCGGGCGCTGCTGGGGCTACAGGCCCGTACCGCCCGGGTCGTACGGGCCGGGACGGAGACCGAAGTCCCGGTCGACGAGGTCGTGGTGGGTGACGAGATCGTCATCCGGCCCGGCGAGAAGATCCCTGTCGACGCCGAGGTTCTCTCCGGGGCCTCTGCGGTCGACGAGTCGATGGTCACCGGCGAACCGATGCCCGCCACCAAGCGCGCCGGGGACACCGTCATCGGCGCCACCGTGAACACCACCGGCTCCCTGCGGGTGCGAGCGGCCAAGGTCGGCGCGGACACGATGCTCGCCCAGATCATCCGGCTGGTGCAGCAGGCGCAGGCGTCCAAAGCGCCGATCCAGCGGCTGGCCGACGCGATCTCCGGGTACTTCGTGCCCGTCGTCATCACCGTCGCCATCGCGACCTTCGCCCTCTGGTACACGGTCGGCCCGTCCCCCGCGCTGACGCTGGCGCTGGTCTCCGCCGTGGCCGTGCTGATCATCGCCTGCCCGTGCGCGCTGGGACTGGCAACGCCGCTGTCCGTGATGGTCGGTACCGGCAAGGGCGCCCAGGCCGGCGTCCTCATCCGGTCCGCCGAGGCCCTGGAGACCGCGCACAAGCTGGACACGGTCGTGCTGGACAAGACGGGCACCGTCACCGAGGGCAGGCCGGTCCTGACCGACATCCGGCCCGCGGACGGCTTCACCGAGCACGAGCTGCTGCGGCTCGTGGCCGCCGCCGAGGCCGACAGCGAGCACCCGCTCGCCGGCGCGATCAACGAAGGCGCCCGGGCCCGTGGTCTGGCCGTCCCTTCCGCATCGGCCTTCGACTCCGTCACCGGCAAGGGGGTGCAGGCCACCGTGGACGGCCGGGCCGTGCTCGTCGGCACGGCTCGGCTGCTCGCGGACGTCGGTACAGACACCTCGGGGCAGACCGAGGAGGCCGCGGAGTTCTCCGCACAGGGCAGGACGCCCATCCTGGCTGCCGTCGACGGACGCCCGGCGGGCGTCCTGGCGGTCGCCGACACCGTCAAGGACGACTCCGCACAGGCCATCGCCGCCCTGCACCACCTCGGCATCGAGACCGTCATCCTCACCGGCGACAACGCGCGCACCGCCGCCGCGATCGCCGGGCAGGTCGGCGTACGGCGGGTGCTGGCCGAGGTCCTGCCCGAGCACAAGGCCGACGAGATCCGCCGCCTCCAGGGCGAGGGCCGCACCGTCGGCATGGTCGGCGACGGCATCAACGACGCTCCCGCGCTCGCCCAGGCCGACGTCGGTCTGGCCATCGGCACCGGCACCGACGTGGCCATCGAGGCCTCCGACATCACGCTCATCTCCGGCTCGCGGACGGGCGTCGTCACCGCCATCCGGCTGTCGCGCGCCACCATGCGCAACATCAAGCAGAACCTGTTCTTCGCCCTGGTCTACAACGCCGTCGGCATCCCTGTCGCCGCCGGAGCCCTCTACCCGCTGTGGGGCCTCCGGCTCAGCCCGATCATTGCCGCCGCGGCCATGGCCCTGTCCTCCCTGTCGGTGGTCACCAACGCCTCGCGGCTACGGCGTTGGCACCCGGCGCCCCTGCCGGAGGCCGAGGTTGGCGTCGTACGGCCGACGGTCGAGTTCGCGGCGGATCGCACCGCGCACGAGGGCACCGTGACCGACCCGGTGTGCGGGATGCGGATCGACCGCGCGAGCGCTCCGGAGCACCGTGACACCCCGGACGGCACGCTCCACTTCTGCTCGGCGCGGTGTGCCGCCGCCTACGACGCCGACCCCGCCTCCTACGGTGCGGCACCGGCCGGGCACGGGGGTCGGGATGACCGCCGCTCTCAAGGGGGTTGACCCGCACCGGACGGATTCCCTCCGTGTTCTGTCGACCGCGTCCCGGTGTGCCATGGACAGGCCCAGGCGCCTTGGGTCGCGTGTCATGAGTAGTCTGTTGCGACCAAGGGCAACCACAGCGCCTGCACAGGCGCCGGACCGAGGAGCAGGGCGCTTGAGCGGCGGGACGAAGGCAGGCGGCATCGCGCTGCGTCTTGTCCTGCTCGCGCTGCTGTTCCTCGGAGTCGGCGTTCTCCACACTCTGAGCCACGCCGGGGCGCACGGCGGTGTAACGGCGTCCAGTGCTGTCCAGCATGGCCACCAGGGGGAAGCGGCCCCGGCCCAGGGGGCCAGTGCCCAGGAGGAACCGCACTCCGCCGCCACGGCTGTCGAGGTGGTCGACCACGGCGATGTGCAGCGCCGCGTGCATGCCGAGGGGACAGACGCCTCCGACTGCTTCGCACTGATGCCGAGCGGGTCATGGCTGCTCGGGCCGTACAGCACGGCAACGGGGAACTGCGCAGAGGGTCTTGGCACGATCCGGGCCGGCCTGCCTCAGGACCCCGGCGTGAGTCCCGGACTGTCCCGGCTGTCTGTGTTGCGGATCTAGGCCGACGGTGATCTGACGCGTGCACCCGCGGGTGCCGCGCGCCGGCGTACCGGTCCCTGCATGGCCCGGTCGCCCTTCCCCCCCGTTCACCGTCCACGCTCCGACGGGCCGGCTTGTCGTACTCGCATGCCGGCCTGCGCTGAAAGGCGTCCTCCGTGTCCCAGCAGCACCTCACCGACCGCACTTCCGTACCCCCGCCGCGCCGGGAGGCCCCGGCATACGCGCCGCACCGCCCAGAGACTCACCGGCATCTGGAGCCCACGCGATCCTCCGCAGCCCAGGCCGAGCCGGCACTGTCACCGCCCCCGGGTCGCGCGGAGCGGCGGCGGGGCCGTCGCCGTGCCCCGAAGCGCACACCCCTGCTCGGCAACTACCTCGGCTACGCTGCCACATTCGTGGGCGCCGGACTGATCAGCGGCGCCATCGTGCACCACCCCCTGGACCCCGCGCGCTACACCCTCATCGCCGTCGTCGGCGCGGCGGTCTTCCTCTTCGCCACCGTCCTCAACGAGTTCGTGCTCACCAGGCAGCGGCCCGGTGCGACCAAGGTGCTGGGCGTCGTGGTCGCCTCGCTCGCCCTGTCGTTCGGCATCGGCATGCTCAGCGGCGGACTCCAGCACTTCGAGGACTTTCCCGAACGTGCCGCGATGTTGATTCCCTTCGGGCTCACCCTGTCCTTCGTCGCCTACGTCCTTCGGTACGAGCCAGCCCGCTGGCGCGGCATCGCCGGGCCGACGGGAGCGCTGGTCCTGGTGACCGCGGCGGTGGCGTTCGTCGGCCTGCGTGGCATCGCCGACGGGATGGCGGCGGAGTCGGGAGGCGGCGGACACAGTCACGGCGAGGAGACCAGCGGGGAGACGGAGGCGCCGGACGAGGAGGAGCCCGGCCACGACCACTCCCCGGACCGTGGGACGACCGTCCCCGAGGAGCCCGAGCGGACCACGGCCCCCGCCGAAACCGCGGATGCCGGGCACGCCGACGACGGACACAGCCACTGAAGCCCGGCCCTTGTCGGGCGCCTTGATCGGCTGGGTCTGGGGCGAGTGCGGACATCGGCGCAGTGGTGCCCGTGGGGGCGCAACCCGGTGAGGGCGCGACCGCCACGAGCCGGTGCGCGGCGGCCTCACGACAGAGACGCTATGTATCGATAAACCTGGAGCAGGTCCGGGGATCAGGACGATCAGGACAGACGGGAGAGCACGACATGGCCGGCTCGACCCACTCGCCAGGCCGCCTTGGGACATCGGCCGGCCCCAGGCGGCGTTCGAGGCGCTCGCCGAGGCTGGTGTCCTCGGCGGTAAGGTCCTGGACGTCGGCTGCGGCACCGGCGAGCACGCGATCATGGCGGCGGGACTGGGCCTGGACGCGACCGGCGTGGACCTCGCCGCGAACGCCCTACGCACGGCCGGGGACAAGGCGCACGCCCGCGGCCGTGCGGTGCGGTTCCTGCGGCACGATGCTCGGCGGCTCGGCGAACTCGGCGAGGTCTTCGACACCGTGCTGGATTGCGGGCTCTTCCACATCTTCGACGGCGAGAACCGCGCCGCCTACGTGGCTGCGCTGCGGGCTGCCGTGCCGGCGGGCGGCCGCTACTTCATGCTCGGGTTCAGCGACCGGCAGCAGGGCGAGTGGGGGCGGGTGCACAAGCTGACGCGGGTGGAGATCGAAGCCGCGTTCGCCGACGGGTTGCGGGTCGACTCCATCGAGCCGTCCACGATCGAGATCGCCACCGACTCGGACGGCATCCAGGCGTGGCTGGTGGAACGCAATGCCAACCGTCGAAGCCCGTGTCGAGACCGAGCGGCCCAGCCGGTACCTCGGCCAGCTCTGCAAGCACTTCTCCAACAAGGGCCGCCACCTCGGCCGGCGCCTCCATGGTCATTCGGGGAGTGGTGATGGGCAGGCACTCCGTGAGATGCGGGCCGTGGCGGAGCAGGCGCAGATCGAGTGGTCCGACACCGAAGGCCAAGTCGCCCTGCCCTGGGGGGCAGATCATCCTGCGGGCTACCTCGGGAGCGTTGGTGCTGCGTGTCGAGGCGGCCGCAGACGACGACTTGAGGCGGTTGCAGGACCTTGTCGCCGGGCGTCGAGAGGTTCGGTCGACGCGACGGACTACGGGTGGACTGGCAATCCACCGGTTCTCCCTCCACCGTCGGCGAAGGCGCCGTCGGCGGGCCCCCGGTGCCAGGCGGGGCCGGGATGTGACCCCGCGGGCACCTCAAGGTCCGGGTCTCGTGGCAGTCGTCGTGGTCGTCCTGGGCCGGCTCGTGATCGCGCCATGACCAGGAAGCAACAGACTTACCCCGGCAAGGTCCCGGTGGTGCCGGCGGCAACTCGAAACGGCGAGGGAGACGGGGCTCAGCCGTTCTCCAGCGTCACCAGGTGCTCCCCGTCCGAGGTGCGCAGCTCGTAGCGGGCGATCTCCTCGGGGTGGAAGGCGGCGGCGCCCATCATGGTGTTCTCGCGGGCGTCGTGGCGGGAGGTCGTCCAGCTGGTGACCATCTGCTCCGAACCGTCCGTGCCGACGGCGATCAGCCGGCAGGCGCGGGGGCCCGCGCCGTCCTTGACCTTCAGCTCGACCTGGGTGCCCCACGGCTCGCTCTCGGCGGTGACCTGGGCCCATACCCCCGAGCGTTCGTCGGTGGCGTCGACCTTGCGGGCCGACGAGCCGCCGTCCGACGCCATCATGGCGATCCCGGGCGACGCCAGCGCCACCGCCGCCGAGGCGGCCAGGCCGAACAGCAGACGTCTGCGGCGCATCCGGTTGCGGCCCGCCATCTCGCCCAGCAGCCGGTCCAGCAGCCGGGGGCCGGGCTTGGCCATCGGGTGCACGGCGCGCGGGGTGGCCCGGCGGTACAGCATCAACTGCCGGGTGGCGGGCCCGAATTCCGTCACGTGTGCCGCACAGCTGGGGCACTCCATGAGGTGATCCTCGAAGCGGAAGGCGTCCGCCTCGTCCAGCACGCCGAGCGCGTACGCGGCGACGTCGCGATGCCTCTCCAGGGACCTCATGCGGAATCCTCGTGCCGTTGGGTGCGGGGTGGGTTACTCCTTGCTCCCACCCGTACGCACGTGACCGCCGAATCACTCAAGGCACACACAGAATCGCAACCAACGGATTCGGAGCCGTCGGGGCGAAGGATTGGTCCCGTAGCGGAAAAAGTTTCCGAACGGCCTCCGCGGGCCCCGAGCGCGGCCTCGCCTAGAAGAGGTGGATCGCCAAATGCCCCAGCGGAAGCCCCAGTTGCCAGGCCGGGGTCCACACCTTCGGGCCCTCGTCCTCGCTGCCTAGCGCGCCGCCGCCGGGCACCGCGTTGAGGTCCGGGGCGAGCAGCTCGGTCTCCTCCAGCCAGCGCCAGGCCGCCTCGGCGAGGTCCAGGTCGGGTGTGGGCCCCCCGGACTCGATCGCCTCGGCGGCGGCCTTCGCCATCCGCTCGCGCACCCAGTCCTGCCAGGGCTGGTCGTACGCCGTCAGCGACAGCCAGGTGTCGAGCTGGGAGACGACCCGGATGCCGGAGAGTTCACCGCCGGTGTCCGACAGGAAGATCGTCAACGCCAACGCGTCCCGCCCGGCGCGGAACTCGAAGGACGTCGCCGGCATCAGATCACCGGTACGCAGCAGCTCGTCGGCAATGTACTCGGCGTACAACCACGCCATGGGGACGGTCAGTTCACCGCCGCCGGTGCCGCCGGTGCTCTCTTGGCCTCTGTGCAGCATCCCTTCCTGCCTTCCTCCGGTGCGTACGCGTCGCCCGACATCGGGCTCCCAATGCGGAACACGGATGAAGACAGCCGATTACTCAACCATGGTCCTCAGCAAGGCGCTTTACGGAGGTTTGACTCAGCCATTGGTTTCACCGCAGGTCGGCCGCGTATCCCGGAAGCACCCGGCGCAGGGCGCGCAGCGCGTAGTACGCGCGGGACTTCACGGTACCGGCAGGGATGCCGAGGGTCTGCGCCGCTTCCGCCACACTCGCCCCCTGGAAGTACACGAGCACCAGGACTTCACGGTGCTCCGGAGTGAGTGTCTTCACAGCCTCGCGCACATCGAGGGCCGCCGCCGCCCGTTCGGCGTGATCGGCACAGACCCGAGCGTTCTCCAGGATCGCGTCACCGACCTCGGGCGGCCGCGCCTGCCGGGCCCGCCGCGCGTCGATCGCGAGCCGCCGGCCGACGGTGAGCAGCCAGGGCCGTACGGAGTCGAAGTCGTCGGCGCGCAGGGCCTCGGGATGCTGCCAGGCGCGCACGAGGGTCTCCTGGACCAGGTCCTCGGCGCGCTGCCGGTCCCCGTCGCAGAGCCTGAGCAGCAGCGCGAAGAGAGGCCGGCCGTGCTCCCGCTGAAGCGCGGCGAGCTCGTGCTCGGCGGTCGTCGTCCCGTTGATGAGAGTGGTTCCGGCCGTCATGGCCGTATGGCATCGCAGGGCGCGGTCCGTGGACAGGTCGCGCACACGGGTCTGCGACGGACGGTCGATCGCGTCGACGAACGGTTCGACGAACGGTCCCGGCCACCGTTCGCCCTGCGCCGGACGGGCTAAGGGGCGTGTCGGAACCAGGTACCGATGCGTCGCGATTCTTACCTATTGATGTGTAAATACGACCACATCGGGGTGAGTGATGATCGCACGCAGTCGACAGGTGGCCCTGGCCCTGACGGCCCTCCTCGCCGCGGGCGCGGCCTGCCAGGCCGACCGGCACGAGTCACCGGGGCATCCCGCCCCCTCCGCCGCGGACGCCCGCGGCTTCACCCTCGTCGCCTCCGGCGACGTCCTTCCGCACAGCTCGATCATCGACCGCGCCCGCTTCGACGCGGGCGGCTCGGGCTACGACTTCCGCCCCATGCTCGCGGGGGCGAAACCCCTGGTGGGCCGCGCCGATCTGGCCCTGTGTCACATGGAGACGGTCTACGGCGCGGACGGAAACTACACCGGCTACCCCGCCTTCAAGTCCCCGCCCGAGGTTGCCGCCGGCCTCGCCGCCACCGGCTACGACGGCTGCTCCACCGCTTCCAACCACAGCCTCGACGACGGCGCCGAGGGCATCCGCCGCACCCTGGACGCCCTCGACCGGGCAGGCGTACGGCACGCCGGATCCGCGCGCACCGAGGCCGAGGCCCGCACGGTCACCGTGCTGCGCGCGGGCGAGGCCCAGGTGGCGCACCTCGCGTACACCTACGGCACCAACGGCTATCCGCTCCCGGCCGATCAGCCCTGGGCCGTGAACCTGATCGACGAGGCCCGGATCCTCGCCGACGCCCGCACCGCCCGCCGGGCAGGCGCCGACGTGGTCGTCGTATCCCTGCACTGGGGCACCGAATGGCAGGACGAGCCCGACCGGCAGCAGGTGACCCTGGCCCGCTCCCTCACCGCCGCGCGCACCGGCGAGCGCCCCGACATCGACCTGATCCTCGGCACCCACGCCCATGTCCCGCAGGCCTACGAGAAGGTCAACGGAACCTGGGTGATCTACGGCATGGGCGACCAGGTCGCGGGCCAGATGTTCAACCACAGCGGCAGCCCCGACCCGCGCGGGAACCAGTCCACGATCGGCCGCTTCACCTTCGCCCCGCCCGCGAAGGCGGGCGCCCGCTGGAAGGTGACCAAGGCCGAATTCGTACCGCAGTTGTTCGACATCGACGCCGGCCGGGTGGTCGACCTCAACCAGGCGCTGAAGCAGGGAGCCGACGTCACCGCGGTGCGGGACCGGATCCGGGACGTGGTGTTCAGCAGGGGCGCGGACAAGGACGGCCTGGTGATGGGGGAGTAGGACCACCGGCACCGGTCCGGCGGTCAGCCCACTTCGCCGTCGTCGAAGGTCTTCAGCATCTCCTTCAGCACCCGCCTGCACGCGCGCAGTTCGGCGTCGGTCAGATCGCCGCCGACCTGCCGGTTCAGGGCGTGCTCGCGCGCGAGGATCGCGTCGATCAGTGTCTCGCCGGCGGGCATGATCCGGATCAGCGAGGACCGCTGGTGGGCGGGGTTGGGAGTGACCTCCGCCCAGCCCTCCGCCACCGCGTCGTTGACCATGCGCTGCACGAACTGCCGGGACAGCGCCATGATCCGGCCCATCTGGGGCACCGTCATGGGCCCGTACCTGCGCAGCAGCACCAGGACGGAGCGCACGCCGACGGAGACCCCCTCGACCTGTTCGCCCTGCTCGATCTTGCGCAGCCCGCGCCGGTAGAGCGCGCCGATCAGGTCGAACACCTCGGAGACGCGGTGGCCGAGTTCGTCGGGCGGAAGCGGGGCGTCGTTGTCGTTCACCGGGACATCATGCACCGACCCATCATGACAACCGGGTTGTCAAAGCGCCGTGAAGATGACACCTTGGTTGTCATGACAGTTGCTGCGGATCTTCGCTTCTTCCCCTCCACCGATGGCGACCTCGCCTACCTCGACGCGGGCTCCGGCGACCCGGTCGTCCTGATGCACTGCGGGTTCGTCGACCACCGCTTCTGGGCGGACCAGATACCGGCGCTCGCGGCCGAGTACCGGGTCATCGCCCCGGACGTACGCGGCCACGGCTTCTCGGCCAACGCGACCGAGCCGTTCCGCTGGCCCGACGACCTCGCCGCCCTGCTCCGCCATCTCGACACCGGGCCCGCCGTCCTCGTCGGCGTGTCGATGGGCGGGGTGATCGTCACGGACACGGCGCTGGAACACCCCGACCTCGTCCGGGCCGTCGTCACCTGCGGTGCGGCGACCGGCGATTTCCGGTACCAGGACCCCTGGACCCAGGGGATCCAGGCGGAGTACGCGCGCACCCTGGGCGCGGGCGACATCGAGGGCTGGCTGGCCGCCTTCCTGCGGGTGGTGCCCGGCGAGCACCGGAGCGCGGACGACATCGACCCGCGGATCATGGAGCGGCTCAGGGACATGGCCCTGCACACCATCACCAAGCACACGCCCGGCGAGACGGACTGGCACGTGAAGGTGACCGACTCCTGGCCCCGGCTGCCGGAGATCGACGTACCGGTTCTCGCCCTCAACGGCACCCTCGAACCGGTCGAGCTGCTCGACGCGGCCGAGCGCCTCGCCCGTACCGTCCCCAACGGCCGCACCGAGACCATCGAGGGAGTCGGCCACTACCTCAACATGGAGAAGCCAGAGGAGTTCAACCGCATCCTGCTGGACTTCCTCCGCTCCGTATGACCGACGGGCCCCATATGACGGATGGGTGAATTGCAAAATTTCGCAATTCCATACATGCTGAAGTCGCTGTGCCCGCCACCGGTAGCCGCGGGCGCAGCGCAGGCATGTCGGCCCCGAGACGGGGCACCGTAGGGAAGCCGAGGGGTTGTGTCCGTTCCGCTGTACCAGGCCAAGGCCGAGTTCTTCCGCATGCTCGGGCATCCCGTACGGATCCGGGTGCTGGAGTTGCTCCAGGAGGGGCCGCGACCGGTGCGGGAACTGCTGGCCGCGATCGAGGTGGAGCCGTCCGGCCTGTCCCAGCAGCTGGCGGTGTTGCGCCGGTCCGGGATCGTCACCGCGGTCCGGGAAGGCTCGACCGTCGTCTACGAGCTGGCGGGCGGGGACGTGGCCGACCTGATGAAGGCCGCGCGGCGGATTCTCACCGAGATGCTCGCCGGACAGGGCGAGCTGCTGGCGGAACTGCGGGAAGCCGAGGTCGCCGCGCGATGACCTCGGTGTTCGGCCGGGCGATGTCCCGGCTCACGGCGCTCCTCCCTGCCCGCGGCGACCTGGCCGACCTGCGGCGCGACCCCCGCCGGGACCTGCTGGCCGGGCTCACCGTGGCCATCGTGGCGCTGCCCCTCGCGCTCGGCTTCGGCGTCTCCTCCGGCCTCGGCGCGGAGGCGGGACTGGCCACCGCGGTCGTCGCGGGGGCGCTCGCCGCCGTCTTCGGCGGATCCAACCTCCAGGTGTCCGGGCCCACCGGGGCCATGACCGTGGTGCTGGTGCCGATCGTCGGCGAGTACGGGCCGGGCGGTGTGCTGACCGTGGGGCTGATGGCCGGTGCCATGCTCGTGGCGCTGGCCGCACTGCGGGCGGGCAAGTACATGCAGTACGTGCCCGCGCCGGTGGTGGAGGGCTTCACGCTCGGCATCGCCTGCGTGATCGGCCTCCAGCAGATCCCGAACGCCCTCGGCGTGCCCAAGCCCGAGGGCGACCGCGTGCTCGTGGTGACCTGGCGGGCCGTCGAGGAGTTCGCGCGGCACCCGAACTGGACAGCGGTCGGCTTCGCGGTCTCGGTGGCCGCCGTCATGCTGATCGGCGCCCGCTGGCGGCCGGGCATCCCGTTCTCCATCCTCGCGGTCATCGCCGCCACCGTCGTCGCCGGGATCGGCGGCCTGGACGCGGCCCAGCCGATCGGCGACCTGCCCTCCGGGCTCCCCGCGCCCTCGCTCGGCTTCCTCGACCTGGGCTCGCTGGGCACCCTGTTCGCACCCGCCGTCGCGGTCGCCGCGCTGGCCGCCCTGGAGTCGCTGCTGTCCGCCTCGGTCGCCGACGGCATGACGGTCGGACAGAAGCACGACCCCGATCGCGAGCTGTTCGGCCAGGGACTGGCGAACATCGCCGCACCGCTGTTCGGCGGCGTGCCCGCGACCGGCGCCATCGCCCGGACCGCGGTGAACGTGCGCACCGGCGCGAGTTCCCGGCTCGCCGCGCTCACCCACGCCGCGATCCTCGCCGTGATCGTCTTCGCCGCGGCACCCCTCGTCTCCAAGATTCCCCTCGCCGCGCTCGCCGGCGTCCTGCTGGCCACGGCGATCCGCATGGTCGAGGTCGGCTCCCTGCGTGCGATGGCGAAGGCCACCCGCTCCGACGCGCTGATCCTCGTCCTGACCGCGGTCGCCACCCTGGCCCTAGACCTGGTCTACGCCGTCATCATCGGCCTCGCCGTCGCGGGCGCCCTCGCCCTGCGGGCCGTGGCCAAGCAGGCCCGCCTCGACCAGGTGCCGCTGGACCGCGGCGACCACAGCGCCGAGGAACACGCGCTGCTGGCCGAGCACATCGTCGCCTACCGCATCGACGGGCCGCTGTTCTTCGCCGGCGCCCACCGCTTCCTGCTGGAGCTGACCGAGGTCTCCGACGTACGGGTGGTGATCCTGCGGATGTCGCGGGTGTCCACGATGGACGCGACCGGTGCCCTGGTCCTGAAGGACGCGGTGGAGAAGCTGACGCGGCGCGGCATCCTCGTCCTGGCCTCCGGCATACGTTCCGGCCAGCTCCAGGTCCTCGACTCCGTCGGCGCCCTGGACCTGCTGCGGCACGAGGGCCGGGAGTACGCCACCACCCCGGAGGCGATCCGGGCGGCCCGTGACCACCTGGAGACGGCCGGCGTCCTGTCGGCCCTTCCCGCCCAGCAGCCCCGAACCTCCAGCGAGGACGCCCTCCGATGAGCATTCCCCCCGCCGCCCTGCGCATGGTCGAGGTCTCCGGCGCGGAAGCCCTGTGGCTGCTGGAAGGCAGCAGCCTGGGGCGGCTGGTGTACGCGCAGCGTGAGCTGACCGTGGTGCGGCCCGGCCGGCACGTGTGGGAGTACGGCCGCCTGGTGGTGCGTACGCCGGTCCCGGCACCGGCGGTGCCCGCGACGGCGACGTACCAGGTGGACGAGATCCGCGCGGTGGCCGGGACCGGCTGGACGGTCACCGTGTCCGGACCGGCCGAGGTGATCACGAACCCCGACGAGGCAGCCCACTACCTGCGCACCCTGTCCGGCTGGACCCACGGCCCGCACGACACCCTGATGCGCCTGCATCCCAAGACGGTCAGCGGCTTCCGCCTCGCCCGCGCGGAGGTGTGATGCCTGCGCCGCTGAATCCCGCCCGCACCACCGCAAGGAAGTTCACCGCATGACCATCGAGTGGCGCTACACCATCGAGCAGGATCTCGGCATCCTCTCCGTCGCCGGATACCTGGGCCCGGACGCGGTCCGCCGCTTCGCCGGCGCGGTCGGCTGGGTCGTCGCGCGCGGCAGCGGGCCGGTCATCCTCGACCTGACCGAGCTGCGCAGTTGGTCCGCCGAGGGCCAGGTGGCCATCACCGAGGCCGCACGCCGACTCGCCGGGGCGGGCCGCACCCTGGAACTCGCCGCCATCCCGGCGGACGGATCGCTGGTTCCGCCGGGCGACTGCCCGGACATCCCCGTCCACTGCGACCTGCCCGCCGCCCTCACCGCCCACGCCCGGCCGTTGTCGACTCCCGAGGAAGGGCAGCAGGCGTGGCGCACCGACGGGTGGCCCACCTGACCCAGCGCCTGTTCAGGCCGCCGGGCCGGTGTCCCCGTCCGGCCGGGCGTGCCGTCCGCCGAAGGACAGCCTGAGCATGCCGGCGTGGCCGCAGCGCGGGCAGCTCCCGTCCGGGCCGACGGCGGCGGGGCGGCACTTGAGGCGGCAGGCAGGGCACTTGCACCAGGTGACGCCGATGCCGCGCAGTGGAGTGATCCTCACGTACGCCTCCTCATCAGACCTCAGCAGTTGCTAATGTTAGCAACTGCTGAGGTCTTCAGCGCAGGATGCTGTTGGGTCGAGGGGGAGGGCGGCACGCATGAGTACGCCGCTGTACCAACTGAAGGCCGAGTTCTTCAAGACGCTGGGCCACCCGGCCCGCATCCGGGTGCTGGAGCTGCTGAGCGAGCGCGAGCACGCCGTCGCCGAGATGCTGCCCGAGGTGGGGATCGAGCCCGCGCACCTGTCCCAGCAGCTTGCCGTGCTGCGGCGGGCCAACCTGGTCAGGACGCGCAAGGAGGGGTCGGCCGTGCACTACTCGCTGACCAGCCCGCAGGTCGCGGAGCTGCTGCTGGTCGCCCGGACCATCCTGTCCGGGGTCCTTGCCGGACAGGCCGAGCTGCTGGCCGACCTGCGGGCCGCGCAGGGCGAGGGGAAACCGCCGTCGTAACGACGGCCCTTGAACGGCGACCGCCTCCCGAGAGTTTGACAGCGCTCTGTGGTGCGGGAGGCGGTCGCCCCCGCTTCGCCCTTCCCCTCACTTACCTCAATAAGTGGCAAAACGCTGGAATGGCGTCGTAACTCCGATCGCCCGCCGACCGGTTGGTCAGCTACGGACGAGTCCTCACCGTCTCTGGGAGAGGTTCATGGGCCTGTTGCGCAAGATCCGGACCACCGGACGGGTGGCCGAGCCCGCTCCGCCGCGCCCGGAGGGCGAGTCCCCGCCCGGGGCCGCGGAGTTCGGCGGTTCGGTGCAGGTGCGCTGCGTGGACGCCGGGTCCTGCAACGGCTGTGAGATCGAGATCGCCGCGGCCTTCAACCCGGTGTACGACGCCGAGCGGTACGGCGCCCGTCTGGTGGCCTCGCCCCGGCACGCGGATGTCGCGCTGGTGACCGGTCCCGTGACGCGGAACATGGCCGAGCCACTGCGGCGCACGGTCGCCGCCATGGGCGAGCCGCGTCTGGTGGTCGCGGTGGGGGACTGCGCGATCGACTGCGGGGAGTTCGCGGGCGGGTACGGCGTCGAGGGCGCCGTCTCCGACGTCGTACCGGTGGATCTGGCGGTACCGGGGTGCCCGCCCCGGCCGGAGGAGATCGTGGCGGCGCTGCGGAGGGTGACCGGGCGGTGAGCATCGTTCCGGCCGCCCTCGCGACGGCCACCGGTCTGGGCGGCGCGGGTGTGCTGGCCGGACTTGCCCTGCCCGGCCGACTGCGCGTCCCGACCGTCGGGGTGCTGACGGCGGGGGTGGGGGTGAGCGGGGGCGCGGCGGGTGTTGCCGCACTGGGCGGCGACCAATGGGCGGCCCATTTCCCCGACTTGCTTCCGCTGGCGGGGACGTATCTGGCCGTGGACGCGCTGGCCGGTCTGTTCATGGCCGTGGCAGGGGCGGTCGTGGCCGCGGTGGCGGTGTACGGCATCGGCTACGCGGGCGGACACGGCCCGCACGGGCTCGGCTCGCGTACGGCACAGGCGGTGCTGCCGCTGTTCGCGCTCACCCTGGTCCTCGTCCCCGTGGCGGCATCGGTGTCGACGTTCCTGGCGCTGTGGGAGCTGATGGCGCTCGCCTCGCTGCTGCTGGTGCTCGCCGAACACCGGGAGCGGGCCGCGGTGCGGCAGGCCGGAGTCTGGTACGCGGTGATGACGCACCTCGGTCTGGTGCTGCTGCTCGTCGGGTTCGCGGTGTTCGCCGCGCAGGCGGGCGGCGAGACCTTCGCCGCAATGCGGGCCGGCGCGCACGCGGTGTCGCCGACGGTGCGCGGGCTGGTGTTCGTGCTGCTGGCGGCCGGGTTCGCGTCCAAGGCGGGCGCGGTGCCGCTGCACGCCTGGCTGCCCCGCGCGCACCCCGAAGCACCCAGCCCCGTCTCGGCTCTGATGAGCGCCGCGATGGTCAACCTCGGCGTCTACGGCCTCGTCCGCACCGGGCTCGACCTGCTCGGCGGCGGTCCGGCCTGGTGGTGGCTGGGGCTGATGGCGGTGGGCGGGACCAGCGCGGTGTACGGCATCCTCCAGGCGGCGATGGCGTCCGACCTGAAGCGGCTGCTGGCGTACTCGACCAGCGAGAACATGGGCCTGGTCCTCATCGGGGTCGGCGCGTCCGGGCTGTTCGCCGCCCACGGTGACCGCCCCCTGGCCGCGCTGGCGCTGGCGGCGGCCCTGCTGCACGTGGTCAACCACTCGGCCTTCAAGGCCCTGTTGTTCTGCGCCGCCGGATCGGTGCTGCGGGCCACCGGCGAGCGTGACCTCGACCGGCTGGGCGGGCTGCGCGCGCACATGCCCGCCACCGCTGGCCTGTTCGCGCTCGCCGCGCTCGGCGCGGTGGCGCTGCCGCCGGGCAACGGGTTCATCAGTGAGTGGCTGCTGCTCCAGTCCCTCATCCACGGGTTCGAGGTGCCGGGCGTCGCCGTGGCGGTCGTGCTGCCGCTGTCGGTGGCGGTGATCGCGCTGTCGGCGGGGATCGCCGCGGCCGTGTTCGTGAAAGCACTGGGCGTGGGCTTCTTCGCCCGGCCGCGCAGCGAACAGGCGGGCCGGGCCAAGGAGTCTCCCGCGCTGATGCTGGCCGGAATGGGCCTGCTGGCCGCCGTGTGCGCGGCGCTGGCGCTGGTGCCCGGACTGCTCGGTGACGGCCTGGACCGGGCGGTGGGCGCGACGGGACTGCCGGGCAGCGGCGCGGTGTCGGGCGGCGGACTGAAGGTGCGGCTCGCGGACATCTCCGCCTCCCTGTCGCCGCTGTGGCTGGTGGCCGCCCTCACGGTCGCGGTCATGCTGGCCGCCGGTCTGCCCCGCCTGTACGGACGCCGCCGGCGCCGGGCGAACGCCCGGCTGTGGGACTGCGGCGGCGGGGCTCCCACCCCGCGCATGGCCTACACGGCCACCTCCTTCGCGGAACCGCTCCAGCGGGTCTTCGACGACGTCCTCGCGCCCGAACAGGACGTGGACGTCACACCGGTGCGCGAGTCGGCGTACCTGGTGGAACGGGTGCGCTTCCAGCACCGGGTGCCCGACCGGATCGAACACCGCCTGTACGAGCCGGTATTGCGTGCGCTCGCCGGTACCGGACGGGCGGCCCGGCGGCTGGCGGGCGGCAGCGTCCATGTCTATCTCGGCTACGGCTTCGTCGGCCTGGTCGTCCTGCTGTTGGTGTTGGCGGTGGGCTGGTGAGAGCGAACAGATGAGTGCTGTCGGATACGCGGCCGTGGTCGGCCAGATCGTCGTGGTCGGCGCCGGGGCGCCGCTGCTGACCGGGTGGATGCGTCAGGTGCGCGCCCGCCTGGAGGGCCGGGCCGGGGCCGGGGTGGTCCAGCCCTGGCGGGACACCCGCAAGCTCCTGCGCAAGGAACCGGTCACCCCCGTCGGCACCGGCCCCGCCTTCCGGGCCGCTCCGGCGCTGCTGGTCGCCACCAGCGTGGTCGCCGCCGGGCTCGTACCCCTGTTGTCCACCGACACCCCGGTCAGCTCGCACGCCGACCTCATCGTGGTGGTCGCGCTGATCGCGCTCGGCACCCTGGTGCTGGCGCTGGCCGGTCTGGACAGCGGCACCGCGTTCGGCGGGATGGGCGCCTCCCGGGAGATGACGGTGGCCGCGCTGGTGGAGCCGACCATCCTGCTGTCGGTGTTCGCCCTCTCAATACCGGCGGGCACGACCAACATCCCGGCGATCGTCGCGGGCGCGGTCGACGAACCGGCCCGGCTGGCCTCCCCGGCGGGACTGCTGGCCACGGCCGCGCTCGCCGTCGCGGTGCTGGCCGAGACCGGACGCATCCCGGTGGACAACCCCTCCACCCACCTCGAACTGACCATGATTCACGAGGCGATGGTGCTGGAGTACGCGGGCCCGGACCTGGCGCTGGTCGAACTCGGCGCCCAGATGCGGCTCACCCTGCTGCTGGGGCTGCTGTCGTCGCTGTTCGTGCCGTGGGGCATCGCCACCGACGCCTCCTGGGCCGCCCTGCTGCTGGCGCTGCTGCTGTTCGCGGCCAAGGTGGCGCTGCTCGGCGCGGTACTGGCGGCGGCCGAGGTGTTCTGGGCCAAGGTACGGCTGTTCAAGGTGCCCGAACTGCTCGCCGGCTCCTTCCTGTTGGCGCTGCTCGCGGTGATCGCCTCCTACTTCCTGAGCGGAGCGTCATGAGCGGCGGCCTCTACACCCAACTCCTCGACCTGGCCTGCGGTGCCTTCCTGCTCGCCGCGGTGATCGTGCTGTGGCGGCGCGAACTGGCCGCCATCGTCCGGGTCTTCGCGGCCCAGGGCATCGCGCTCGCCGCGATCGCGGTCCTGCTCGGCGCCCACGAGGAACGCTGGGACCTGGTGGGCGTCGGCGTCGGCATCGGGCTGCTGCGCGCCGGTGTGCTGCCGTACCTGATCCGGCGGGCCCTGACCGCGCCCACCGGCGACCGGGTGCGCAGCGAGGAGGTGCGCGAGACACAGCCCCTGATCAACATCACCGCCTCCCTGCTCACCGGCGCCCTGCTGACCCTGCTCGCCTACGCCGTCGCCCGCCCCCTGACCGAGCTGAACCCGACGCCCGCCACTCGCGCCCTCCCGGTCGGTCTGGCGGTCGTCCTGATCGGCTTCTTCGTCCTGGTCACCCGCCGACGGGCGCTGTCGCAGGTGGTGGGCTTCCTGCTGCTGGACAACGGCATCACCGCCACCGCGTTCCTGGCCACCTCCGGAGTGCCGCTGATCGTCGAACTCGGCGTCTCCTTCGACGTATTGCTCGCGGTCCTGGTGCTCCAGATTCTCACCACCAGGGTGCGGGAGGCGTTCGGCACGACCGACATCGACGACCTGCGGGAGCTGCACGACTGATGAGTCCCACTGCTTCCGCCCTGCTCCTCACCGCACCGGCTGTCGCGCCCTTGCTGGCCGCGGGGGCGTACACGATCACAGGCCCGCGCACCCGGCGCCCGGCGGACCGGGCCGGGCTCCTCGCGCCCGTCGTGATCCTGCTCTGCGGGGGCCTGCTGGCGGCGGCCGTCCTCGACGACGGACCGCGGACGGCGTACTCCGGGCTGCTGCGGGCCGACGCCCTGACCGCCTGGATGCTACTGGTCGTCGGCGCCGTCGCGGTCGTCGCCTGCGGTGCGGCACCGGCGTACCTGGCCGCCGAGCGGGCCGCCGGGCGCGCGGACCGCGACTCGGTGTGGCGCTACCACGCCCTGGTGCAGACGTTCCTGGCCGCCATGTGCCTGGCGGTGACGACGGCCAACCTCGGCGTGCTGTGGGTCGCCGTCGAGGCCACCACCATCGTCACCGCGTTCCTCGTCGGCCACCGCCACACCCGCACGTCGGTGGAGGCCGCCTGGAAGTACGTGGTGATCTGCTCGGCCGGGATCGCGCTCGCCTTCCTCGGCACCGTGCTGATCTACTACGCGGCCCGGGAGGCCGGCATCGCCGAGGCCTGGGCCCTGGACTGGCCCACTCTCGTCGCCCGCGCCGACCGGCTCGACCCGGACGTCACCCGCCTCGGCATCACCCTGATCATCCTGGGGTTCGGCGCCAAGGCCGGCCTCGTCCCCCTGCACGCCTGGCTGCCCGACGCCCACAGCCAGGCCCCCGCCCCCGTCTCCGCGCTGATGTCCGGAGTGCTGCTGTCCGTCGCGTTCGCCGCGATCCTGCGCTACCGGATCATCGCCGACGCCGCCCTCGGCCCGGACTTCACCCGCGTCCTGCTCACCGGGATCGCCCTGCTCACCCTCGCCCTCGCGGCCGGACTGCTGCTCGCCCAGCGCGACTACAAACGGATGCTGGCCTACTCCAGCATGGAGCACATGAGCCTGATCGCCCTCGGCGCGGCGATCGGCAGCCCCCTCGCCCTGTCCGCCGCCCTGCTGCACATCGCCGGACACGGCCTCGCCAAGTCCGTCGCCTTCTGTGCCTCCGGCCGCATTCTCCAGCTGACCGGCACGGCCCGGATCGGACGGGTACGGGGGCTGCTGGCCCGGGCTCCGGCCCCGGCGGGGGTGTTCGGCTTCGCGGTCGTGGCGCTGATGGCGTTTCCGCCCTTCGGCCTCTTCGCCTCCGAACTCGGCATCGCCCGCGCCGGTTTCGCCGCCGACACCGGCCTGGGCTGGGCGACCGCCGTGGCGCTGCTGCTCGTCCTGGTGGCCTTCGCCGCGCTGGCCGTCCGCACGGCCCGGATGCTGCTGGGCCCGGGAACCCCGGAGAAGCACCACGGCGCCGGCGTGTGGCCGCTGCTGCTGGGCCTGGCCGCCTGCGCCGCCCTCGGTGTCACCACCGGACCCCTCACCGACCTGCTGGACGCCGCCGCCCAGGCGATCGGAGGCCACTGACGCCATGCGTACGACGTACCGGATCAGCCTCGCCGCACTGCCGCAGCACGCGGCGGACCTGCTCGGCAAGGGCCACCGGCTCGCCCTGGTCAGCGCGCACATCGACGAGGACGGACCGCGCGTGGTGTACCTGTTCGTCGCCGGTCCGCCCGACACGCGCACCGAACTCCACGTCCGCCTGCACCCCGACCGCCCGGAAGTGCCGACGCTCGCCGAACTGTCCTTCGCCGCGGGCCGGTTCGAGCGGGAGATGCGCGACCTGTTCGGCATCGTCCCCCTCGACCATCCGCTGCCCCGCCGCCTGGTCCGCCACTTCCACTGGCCGCGCGGCTGGTACCCGATGCGCCCCGACGCCGGTCCGCCACCGGCCTTCGGCGAGCAGGAGGGCCCGTACCCCTTCCTGGAGGTGGAAGGCGATGGCGTCTACGAGATCCCGGTCGGCCCGGTGCACGCCGGGCTGATCGAACCCGGTCACTTCCGCTTCTCCGTCGTCGGGGAGACCATCCTCAAGCTCAAGGCCCGCCTCTGGTTCGTCCACAAGGGCATCGAGAAGCTCTTCCAGGGCCGCACGGTCGCCGCCGGACTCCCGCTCGCCGAGCGCATCAGCGGCGACACCGCCGTGGGCCACGCCCTCGCCTACTGCCTGGCCGTCGAGGAGGCCACCGGCATCCAGGTGCCGGAGGACGCCCAGCGGGCCCGCGCGATGCTGCTGGAACTGGAGCGGATCCACAACCACGTCGCCGACCTCGGCATGCTCTGCAACGACGTCGGACACGGCATCCTCAACGCCCACGCCCAGCGCGTCCGCGAGCAACTCCTGCGCCTCAACGAGGAGATCACCGGCCACCGACTGCTGCGCGGCGGCGTCGTCCCCGGCGGCGCCGCACTCCACTCCGTACCGGACCTCGGGCGCCTGAAGACCATCGGCGAGGACGTCCGCGAGATCACCGACCTCGCGCTCGGCCACTCCACCGTCCGCGACCGCTTCACCGGCACCGCGATCCTGCACATGGAGGCCGCCCGGGAGATCGGCTGCCTCGGCTACGTCGCCCGCGCCAGCGGACTCGCGAACGACGCACGGGTCGCCCATCCCTTCACCGGCTACGGCAACCGGCTCGACGTACCCGTGCACGACAGCGGCGACGTGCTGGCCCGCTTCCTGGTCCGCGCCGAGGAGATCGACACCTCGCTCGCCCTGATCGGACAGTTCACCGAGGGGCTCTCCGCGCCCGGCGCCGTACTGGCGCCCCCACCCGAGCCCCTGACCGGACCCCGGACGGGGGTGGGCCTGGTGGAGGGCTGGCGGGGCACCATCGCCACCCGCGTCGAACTCGCCCCCGACGGCACCCTCGCCCGGGTCAAGCCGGTCGACCCGTCCTTCTTCAACTGGCCCGCACTGCCCGTGGCGTTGGCCGACACCATCGTCCCGGACTTCCCGCTGACCAATAAGAGCTTCAACCTCTCCTACGCGGGCAACGACCTGTGACGCACGGCCCCCGAAGGCCAGAGCACCTCGACATCGATTCCGTGGCTGCGGGCGTAGGCCACCAGATGGGCCGTCGCGTCCCGTCCGTTCGACGGCGAGCCGTCCCACACCACCAGCACATGCTCGCAACTGCGCAGCAGACTCTCGTCCGTGGCCACGCACGCGCCCCGGTCGTCCAGGTCGTACTCCATCAGCCGCACCTGCTCCGACAGCAGGAGCAGCTCACCGGCCGCCTTCCGGTCGGGCTCGGGCAGGTGCGCGGGCACGCTGTGGTGCGACGGCAGCACCGTCACCAGGGCGAGGCCCGCCTTGCGGGCGGCCCGGCCGAACGCCACCGGCACTCCCTTCCCCGCGCGGACCAGTCCGGCCTTGCCCGCCTTGGCGAAGCTCGCCAGCCGGGAGCGCAGCTCCTCCTCCACCAGCTCAAGCGTCGACCCGCTGAGATCGGGGTGCCCCACAACAGCGATCACCTCGGCGTCGTCCTTTCTCCCCGTCGCCCGGGAAACCTGCCCCATCAGAAGTCCGCTTGATCGTCCCGGGACGGCACGGGGCACGCCAGGGCCGACCGGGGACAGGAAGGAGGGCCGAAAGGACCTTGCGCGGCGTCCTACGGCACGACCGTCACCGGCCAGCGCCCCGCCTTGACCAGCCGGATCGCGACCGAGCCCACGATGCGGTGCCCGGCCTGCTCCGAGGCGCCGACCACCACGGCGTCCGCCTTCAGGTCGTCGGCGGCCTTGACCAGGCCGCTGTAGGGGTCGCCGCGGAAGGTGTGGAACTCCCAGCGCACATCGAATATCCCCTTCGTGCGCTCGGTGGCCTCCCGGATCTGCGCCACCAGATCCTCGGCGATCTCGTCGGTCACCTCGCCGACCGGCGCCCCCATCGCCGCGCCCGCCGCCATCACCGGCTGGACGTACACCACGGCCAGCAGCGCGTGCTGCCGCCGGGCGAGCCCGCCCGCGTAGGCCGCGGCCCGCAACGAGGAGTCGGAGCCGTCCACCCCGACCACGATGACCTTCGGTCCGTCCGTACCCCGCTCGAACCGGTGCGCGTGCTGTTCCGTCACGGCGCCGAGGCTATCGGAACCAGCAGATCCCACCATCGAAGGGCGGCATGGCTGACGGTCCGTCATGGGCCGGGCGGGTGGAATCCTGCGGCCGGTCCAGTGTCGTCGTGGTGCGTCGGTGGTCGGCCGGGCGACTGATGAGTCATGCAGAAGGATCAGTTGCTCACCCGGCTGCTCACTCGGCGCCGGGCCCTGTTCGCCGGTGTCGCCGCTGTCGGCGCCGCTGGTACCGCCGGTCTGATCGCGCTGGGCGCCGACGCCGAGCCGGTCAGGACCGCCGCCCCCGCCGCGGGCCCCCAGGCGCGCCCCGCGCTCAAGCCCTCCGCCTACCGACTCCAACCCCTCACCGGCTATGGCCCGCCCCGCGCGGCGCCCCGCCATGTCCCGGTCCGCCGAACGCCGCTGCTGCGGATGACCGGCCGCGGCCGGACCATGGTGCTGACCTTCGACGACGGCCCCGACCCCCGCTATACGCCCGCCGTCCTCGACACCCTCGCCGAGTACGACGTGCGCGCGATGTTCTTCGTGTGCGGGGAGATGGCGGCGGCCCGCCCGGATCTGCTGGCCCGGATGGCGGAGGAGGGCCATGTGGTCGGCAACCACACCTGGTCCCACCCGCTCCTCACCAGGCTGACCCGACGTCAGATCCGCTCCCAGATGGAACGCACCAGCGATGTCGTCGAGGAGGCCACCGGCGAACGCCCCCAGTGGTTCCGCGCGCCCTACGGCGCCTGGAACCGCGCCGCGTTCCAGCTCGGCGCCGAACTCGGCATGGAACCCCTGGCCTGGACCGTCGACACCCTCGACTGGACCACCCCCGGCGCCCGCACCATCGTGGGCCGGGTCACGGACGGCGCCGCCCCCGGCGTCGTGGTGCTCTCGCACGACGCCGGGGGCGACCGTTCCCAAAGTGTCCACGCCCTGCGGGACTATCTCCCCGAACTGCTGGACTCCGGCTACCACATCACCGTCCCCCGGCGGCAGTACACCTGACCGGCGGCCTGCGCCCGCCCGGCCGGGGCACGCTCAGCGGACCTCGACCAGGCGGGCGAAGGTGACCACATTGCCCGCGTAGCCGCTCTGCTTGGAGAAACCGCCGCCGCAGGTGATGACCCGCAATTCCGCGGTGCCCTTGGAGGCGTAGACGCGATCGCCGGGGAAGTCGTTCTTCTCGAAGACCTCGATGCCGTAGATCTCGAAGACGGCGGTCTTTCCGTCCTTGCGCGCCACCTCGACGCGATTTCCCTTTTTCAGGGCGCCGAGCCCGTAGAACACGGCGGGCCCTTGGCTGTTGTCCACATGCCCCACGACGACCGCGGTGCCTTTCTCGCCGGGCGACACGGCACCGGTGAACCAGCCCGCCAGGTTCGGGTCCTCCGGCGGCGGCGCGTCGACCCAGCCGTTCGCGTCCAGGCCCACCGGCATCATCGGCGCGTCGACCTGGATCGCCGGGATCCGCACCCGGTCCGGCACGGCGTACGGCAGCGGGGCCGCGGCGTTCGCGAAGGTGCCGCCCGATACCCGGCTGTCCGCCGCGGCGGCCGACGCGGGCTGCGGCGGGCCCACGTCGAACTCCCCCGAACCATTCCGAATGAGCGCGAGGCCGGTCAGCAGAACAAGCGCTATCACGCCCCAAGGAGCGCGCTTCTTCCGCCGCTCCTCCTCTTCGGCCAGCTCGGACCCAATCATTCGTTTCCCCTCTCGACGCGGCCGTCGCCACGTCATTCGCGCATACGGGAACGCTAAGCGCCGCGCGTGAAACCGGCGACGGGTGCGACTGCGAACGGGTGGCCACGACTCCGTTCGGCAATCCTTGGTGCGCCATCCGAGTTGCCGTGACCAGGAAATTTCTGACGGTCCGTGACCTGCGGCAATATCCGATTGTGAGGTTTTCCTTCGGCGTGTCCGCTCACCAGGACGGACCATTCTCGAAATGCGGCCCTGTGCCGGGCATCTGAGGGTCTTTCTGGGAGGCGCTTTCTCGCCGATCGACCGGGGACGGTTCCCGGGGCGTCTTCCGCGGAGGATCAGATGCGTAACTCTCGCGCCCTGGTGGTGTCAGCGGCGGCGGTGGCCGCCCTCGGGCTTGCCGCCCCGGCGGCCGTCGCTTGGGACACCCCGAGCAATATCGTCGCCCTGCCCAGCGTCATCGCCCGCGGTGGCCAGCTGACCATCACTGTCGACGGCTGCCGCAACGGCGGCACCGCGACCTCCAACGCCTTCCCCTCGACTTCGCTGTCGCCCATCCACGGCGCCAACGAGACTTCGAAGGGCACGGCGACGATCAACTCCAACGCGCGCCCCGGCACGCACGACATCACCGTCAACTGCGACGGCAAGACGCTGACCCGCCCGGCCGCCTTCACCGTCATCGGCGGTGTGCAGGGCGGTATCGGCGGCAGCTCCACGTCCGGGGCCACGCCGACCGACATCGCCATCGGCGGCGGTCTGGTGGCCGCCGCGGTCATCGGCGGTGGGCTGTTCTGGATGCGTCGCCGGTCCGAGAAGCGGATCTGATCCGACGCTCTTTCCGGCGCTCTTCGGGGATCGCACGTCAACGAAGAAGGCCTTCGCCCCGGCCCCCTCGCGGGGGACCGGGGCGAAGGCCTGTGCGCGGGGCGTCGGCGGGGGTCAGCCGCCCTCCTCCGAGGTGCGCTTGCGGGAGAGCCGGTAGGCGGCTCCGATCGAGCCCGCGATGAGCACGGCGCCGAGACCGATCTCCTTGAGGTCGAACCCGGCGACGCTGCCGCCCTCACCGGCGTGCACTCCGCGCGGCGGGACGAGCGGCTGCGGGATCGGATGGCCGGTGGGCCGGCCGCCGGCGATGGTCAGATCCGTGGACCCGCTGACGCCGTCACAGGCGAACGTCACCTTGTACATCGCCCCCGGCTTGGCGTCCCAGTCCACGACGGCCGTCGTGTGCGACTGGCTCGGCGGGATGGTGACCGTGTCGAACACCGCGGAGGTCACCGTCGCCGGTCCCTTGCAGCCGCCGTCCCGTTCGATCCTCAGGGTGACCTGTCCGCCCGCGGCGATGGTGGAGGGCAGGACGCTGAAGCCGAACGGCGTGATGTTGTCCTCGCCCTTGGCCTGGGCGGCGGGCGCGGTGAGGGTCAGGGCGGTCAGGCCCAGCAGTGCGGCCGTAGCGACGCGTATCGCGCGCATGGTGGTTCCTCCGGTCCCCGAGGAGCAGCTGCGGACCGTTTCCGCTTGCGCCAGAAATGCACCTCGATGATCGAAACGCTAGGAAGGTGCGCACACCTGCGCGAACGCAGTCGTGCGAATGGGGCAAGCGTGTGGGCCGCTCAGGGGACGGACGTTCCCGCGGCCGGGGGACGGCGACGGCGTGTCGCCCCCGCCCCCGGCAGGGAACCCGGATGAGTCGCCGTCAGCCCTTGGCGTCCGGGAAGAGGTTCAGGAACGGTTCAGCGGACGCCGTGACGCCCCGGCTGTAGGGCGCGTCGAAGTCCCAGATGAGGAAGAGCAGGAAGGCGATCAGCGCGGAGAACAGCCCGGCGAGGATCAGCTCGCGCGGTGTTCGCCGGATCTGGAGGGCGAGGATCATCCCGATGGTGACCACGGCCCCGGCGATCAGCCCGAACCACACCACCCCCGGCATGGTCTCGCCGGTCGAGCTGGCGCGGGCGTTGCGCGCCTGGTCGGCGGCGGCGACCTGGTCGACGATCGGCTGGTAGGCCTGGGCCTCGAAGTCGCTCCGCGGCTCGTAGTCGGTGACGTCCACCCGGACCCGCTGGAGCAGCTCGGCACCGCGGTCGGACACCTCGCCGTGGTCGGCCATCGTCTGCCACTCGGTGGTGACGACGTGTCCGACATAGGCGTTGACATCCTCCCGAATACGGTCACGCACCTCGGGCGGATAGACGCGGACCCGTTCGGAGACCTCGTGCAGGGCGATGGCCTCGGCCTGGACGTGGTCCTCGGCGGCGCTGCGTCCCTCCCAGACACCCGCGATGGCCAGGCCCAGCACGATGGCGTAGACGACGCCGATCCACATCGTCATGTACTCGATGACGTCCGGGGTGTCGGAGGGGTCCTCGTCGTCCGCCGCCGTGCGATGGCGGACGAACGTGATGATGATCACCACGACGCAGGCGGCCACCATCGCGAGGGTGAGAACAAGCCATTCCGGCAAGGGATGCCTCCAGGGGTCAGCGCGGGCGCAGCGCGGCGACGGCGACGATCGCGGGCGCGGCGATGAGCAGGACGAAGGTGAGGGGTGCGGTGGCACCGCGGGTGGGCGGCCGCTTGGCCGTGGCGCGGTGGCGCGGGTAGTGCACCGGGGTCACGGAGGGGCGCGGGGCGGGCTTGGCCGACGGCGTCGGAGTCGGCTCGGGGCTCGGCGGCGGGGTGGGTGCGGGCGGCGGGGTCGGCCGCGGGCGGGGTGGCGCGGGCTAGCTAGCTAG